>JAVERW010000129.1:0-4037 GCA_034006915.1 Desulfuromonadaceae bacterium
TGCGGAACTCTAGTTATTTAGACAGATACTCATCCTTGGGGCGATCTTGCAAATATATGTGGGTATACGCACGTTTACTTAAACCGGCATACATTGCATAGGCTTTAGCTATACACTCTTGGCACGCTTTTCTGGGGAGTGTAATCGCGAAGATATGGGCCCGTTTATCATTTTTTGAATCGATGGTATTAACCCCGGAACAATGTTCACAAAGTGTAAATGTTTGCACTTGATGTTCCATAGTTCCAGCAGTGTCGTAATAAATTTGGCGTTCCCGTGTCACTTCTTTTTTGTTTTTAAAGTGTTCGGCGGCCAACTCTTCTTTGTGTTTCCACAGAGTATAGATCTCTTGTGCGAGGTGCTCGATATGCGCGGTTATCGCTGCATCTTGGTGCAATCTTTCCGCATCATAATCTGGCTCAAATACATGTGAATAATCAAGACCAGCCATGGCTAAAATAATACCTAAGTTAATATAAGGCAGCGCTCCCTCTATGGAGTAGCCACCCTCTAAAACTGCCATATCCGGGTTTAAACGTTCATTCAGGATCGCATACCCTTGAGCGGTAAAGTTCATATTTGTCAGCGGATCGCTATAGTGGTTATCCTGCCCGGCGGAGTTGATGATTATGTCCGGCTTAAAGTCTTCCAGAATTGGCATCACAACGTTATCTAATATATATAAAAACCCCTCTTCGCCAGTTCCCGGCGGCAGGGGAATATTAATGTTGTACCCGTACGCCGCTGGCCCCCCAAATTCTTCCATGCTTCCTGTGCCGGGATATAAGCTCCTGCCATCTTGGTGGAACGAGATAAAGAGAGTATCTTTATCATTCCAATAAATATCTTGGGTTCCATCACCATGGTGGGCGTCTGTATCAACTATCGCTACCCTTAAGTCGCCGTAATCTTGCCTGATCCGTTCCAACGCAACCGCTTCAACATTCACCACACAAAAACCCCGATCTCCATATACAACCCGGTGGGCGTGATGCCCTGGAGGCCTGATTAAGGCAAACGACTTATCTACTTCTTTTTCCATTACGGCCTGGAACGCGCGGATGGCCCCGCCAACGGCAATAAAATGGGACTGTGTCAGCTGGCTGGCGACATCAGGCACGGCAAAGTGAACCCTTGCTATATCCTTTTCACTTGCAACACCTGGGTTATAGAATGTGATTCCATCTATATCTTGAATCCCCTCTTCAAAGATTTGATCCTGTGTGTACAGGAGGCGCTCTTCCCGTTCGGGGTGTGTGGCTGAAAGCGCCCAATCAAAAGCTGGAAAAAAGACCAGACCCAATCTGTTGTTAGCTTTAGTCATTGCCTCTATCCTTTCAACGCATAAATTAACCCTGGCGTTGTCTGCGCTCGTACCCTGATGTTTTTCGACGCCTTCGAGAACCCTCTGACCATGTTGAAGCTATTTGACTCCACGATTTCAGCTTCAATATTATCCTTGACTGCGCCGAGTTTAAGCGCAGCATCCGCAACGATCTCCAAGGCTCTGTTCTCAGCGCTTGCTAAACAATAATCCTGCCCAACCGTTTCATATATTTCAACTTCTGGTACAGACAATATTCTCCGCTGTGTATCAACGTGCATATTGATTTCCATGGTTGGCTTGGCTAGCGCCGCGCCTATTGCATTGGCAACGGCGTATTCTTGTGGATATTTAACCTTTAGGTGGAATTTTTCCGCCAGAAGGGGTGCGAGTATTTTAGCGGGACCACCAATAATATTGATAAATTGCGGCTGTACCTCTTTACCCTCCAGCAGCTCTTTAATGGTATAAACAGGGCGTGCGTTGATTGCTGCCAATGCAGCATCAACCCTCTCTTTAATCAGGCTAACCATCTCGTCCAAAATTTTATTGGCGGTCTCTTGTATCGATAATTTTAACTGCTTAGCCAGTTTGGTCAGCGCCGCAACTGCTTGTTCTTTCCCTATCGCCTCAAGTTTCCCTAGCGCAACCATTGCATCCGTTGGGGTTAAGTGCGCGCCGCCGAAAGCAATTGGACGCCCCGTTCTGTGTGGGCCTATCCGAAGGTTATTGTTTTCCACCCGTACGTAGCTGTCGCCGCCAAGGCCAATAGAGGTTGAGTAGATTGCCCTGATCAGCGTTTTATGCTTCCCTATGCTTATCCCCAGTGGTTCAAACAATGGCACTCCATGGGCGAGGAAAAAAATATCCGTGGTGGTGCCGCCAATATCTAACAGGATTCCATCGGTGTTTTCTGAAAATAAGGCGCTCAGTCCCATGAAACTCGCTGCCGGACCGGATAGGATGGTTTCAACAGGTTTGGTTTTGGCCGTATCTAAGTCCATGGTTCCACCATCAGCTTTTAGGATATGCACTGGAACATTAATTCCTTCTTTTTTAAGCGATTTCTCCATGTTGTCTGCAAAGTCTCTAAACGTTCTACTTACCGCTGCATTCAGATAAGTTGTGTGAACCCTGCGTGGAAAGTTCAAGCGCCCCGATAAACTATGTCCCATGGTAACGGTGTCAAAGTGATCCCCTAGCATCTGTGCGATCTGCTTTTCATGCCCTGGATTTCGAGTGCAAAACTTGCTCACTATTCCAATAGCTTCCATCGCGCTTTTGGTGAAATTGTCTTTGATTGTGCTTATTTCACGTTCCGCTACCTCTTTAACTACAACCCCACGATGATCCACATAGCCAGCAATAAACTCTACCTGATCTCCTGCAGCGCTAAAATCATAATTCCTGCCGGGGCCACTTTGCACTATCATACCAACCTTACTTACCTTGTTTTCCACAAGCGCATTGGTGGATACCGTTGTACTTAAGTGGATTCTAGCGATCTGACATTTATCGATATCCTTTATTAATTCCTGTAGTGTCGTCCAAATGGTTTTAAATAGATCATCTCTATCGGTGGTGTTTTTTATGGTTTTGAGTATCTTGCCGTTGGCAATAATTGCACCATCAATATGTGTTCCACCCATATCTATGCCGATAATCATCTATGCTTCTCCTGATTCCTCTGCCTAATTCCTCTGCTGTATCCCTACCGTGCCGCTTGAAACTAGAGCCAAAAACTGCGCCCAGACCACCTCTAAGCCAGCTCCACGGTAGAGGAGGAGAGCTGGCGTTGATGTTGGGACAGTGTGGCAACGCAAGTAAGGTAGGTATTGGTAGCTTGGCAGATTAAACTGATAGCGATAGTCCGCTGGTCTCCTTCGGTAGTCAGAAAGGATTTCAGCCTGTCATTAGAGCCCTCATCCTTAACCCAGATCAGCTTTTCATTTTTGGCAACCATCCCAGTTGCAATCAGAGGCAAACCAGAGGGGTCAGGCCGAAAGCGCCGGTAAAAGCCGGTAAAGATCGAAGGGTGAAAGTCCCTGTGTAGCACTGCAACGGCTTCAGGAAAAAACGTTCCAGATTGGCTGACAGTGGATTGGGTTTTATCCCAATGTTCAAAAAGAAGGACGGAAGCTCAAAAAAGCTATCGTGACTTTGTTTCTGATGGCCTGGAGGTAGAAGACTCACCCTTAAAGAAGGCGGCTGGCCAATTAATCCTTGGTGGTCAGAATTTCATCGACAGTCTGAAACTTAAAATTATGGACAAATCGGAGATCAAGGAGTTTTCTCGGCAACAACGACTGGTTGGCAGGCCAAGCCTTAACGAGTTATTTCATGGGGAAAAGGATAATGTGTCACGCAACCAAACAATCAAGGTCGCTCACTTAGATTATGGTTATTCGTTAAAAGAGATTGGTGACCATGTTGGACGACACTATTCAACAATTAGCCGGATTGTTTCAAGCTAAAATGTTGCAGTGCAAGACCTGCCCCCTCTGATGTGCCTTTCTCTCGACAGCTAGCAGAGCATGTCAATAGTTTAAAGGCGAACGTCAGCATCACCCTGATACATCTCGTTACGCATCTTCGCCACTTCGGCACTCTCCAGGTATTCTTCAAAAGTCAGCACCCGATCGATATAGCCGGCAGGGGTAAATTCGATAATCCGGTTCGCAACCGAAGAGAGGAACTTGTGGTCGTGGCTGGT
>JAVERW010000027.1:0-26511 GCA_034006915.1 Desulfuromonadaceae bacterium
TTCATGCAATACATGCCATGTTGAAAAACAAAACCTGCTTTGACAACACACGTTTTTACAACATGGGAGTTCAATAAATGTGAGGTTATTTCACGAAATGGGCTTGCGGCAACACAGAGTATCTACGGGTGCGGTGCGGAGGTATGCAGGTGAAATCTGCGCTGCTGGTTGTTGGGTAACGTAGGGGCAATTCATGAATTGCCCCTACGTTTTCTCAACCAATGTGTACGCTTACTCCACACTCTAACTCTTTACTCCATATCAACCAGCACAATCTCAATTCTACGATTCTGTGCTCGTCCTTCTGGGGTGCTGTTATCGGCAACGGGCTGATATGGCCCCATTGCGCGTATCTCTAGATTTTTCCCATCAATACTTATTTCATCCTGAAGGAAATGCACTACGTTGGCTGCGCGGGCTGCGGCAAGTTCCCAGTTGGAGGGGAATATGTCATGCATGCTTTGTTTAACGGGCAGGTTGTCCGTATGTCCTTCAACGCAGATGCGTTTGTTGCTGATCTTTTTCAGGCTGTCGCCTACTTGACGAAGTACCCGTTTTCCATCATCGGTCAGATTGGCGGTGCCGGATGCAAATAATATCTGCCCAACCAGGTTGACGCTGAGTTTGTTTTTTAACTGTTTGATAGTGAGTTCGCCGCGAGCCAGTTCCTGCTCCAGGCTGCCAACCAGTTCGTTGTAGGTGCTCGACATTTGAGCGATGCGAGCCTCACGTGCAATTTTCTCGCGTTCAAGATCGAGAGCGAGTTGTTGTTTCTTTTTCTCTAGAGCGGCTATCTGTTCCTGGTTTTCTTCTATTAGGCTAAGCAGAGAGCTCTTCTCGTTTTTTAACTGGGATATGTCAGCTTGGAGTGCGGTAAGCTCATCCCCGGTTTTTTGCTCCCGAGCCTTGTAAATGCTGCTTTGACGTTCTTTGTGTGCCTCAAATTCGATGCTGTTTTGCTCCAACTCAGCGCGGCAATCGGCAAGCTTGGCTCTTGTGGTGTTCAGATCATTCTTCAGTCCGGCTATGGTTGCGTTCAAGGCTTCTACTTTAGTGCCCAAGGTTTCACTTTGGCGTAACTGCTGATCATAGGTTTGTTTGCTGACGCAACCAGCCAGTAGTATTAAAGTTATGCTACAGAACAGTAGCGCGGCGGTTCTTAAATTGCGCGGGATTGAAAAAGTATTTTTCGGGGTGGATGCTTTTAAGCTAGTTGGATTTTTTTGGGGCATAGATATTCTCCTCTTATGTTTTTGCTCTGGGAAGTACGTTAGGCCTGTATTGGTTCCTTGACGTATTGTGCCTTCTTGAGCTTGTTGTGTAAACGTTCATAGTTAAGTTATTACGGTAAAAGCCGGGGCACGATCAGCAGCAGGTTAGCCTATTTGCTTGCCGGCGCACGTGCTGGCGGGCTACTTTATTCTTGATCGAGTTTTTGATAATATGGTACACGAATAATATTATCAATTACTTATAGACTTATAAATTGCCTGCATCAATTAACATCATATGGCATATGGAGAACGATGTGCTTGAAATTGCGGAAATTATACAGCGAGCGCTGCGGGAGGACATCGGCAGCGGCGATATTACTACTATGGCTACCGTACCGTCTGGGGTTACCCGACGTGCGGAACTGGTGGCTAAAGAGGATTTTACCCTTGCAGGTCTTACTGTGGCGCAGCAAGTTTTTAATGCCCTCGACCCGGCCGTGGCGTTCGAATCCCTGAAGTTCGATGGCAGCAGCGTCCAACGTGGTGATGTGCTGGCATGGATCAAGGGTGATGCCAGAGTGCTGCTTCAAGGTGAGCGTGTCGCGCTGAATCTGTTGCAGCGCATGAGCGGAGTAGCAACTCTAACTGCGTGCTTTGTCGCGGCGGTTGCACACACTGACGCGGTTATTGTGGATACGCGCAAAACCACGCCGGGGTTGCGCGTGTTGGATAAATATTCCGTGCGGATGGGGGGCGGAAAGAACCATCGCAGCTCTCTGTATGATGGTGTTTTGATCAAGGAAAACCACATTGCCGCTGCGGGAGGGATAACCGCAGCTGTTGAAGGGGCACGCCGCATGGCGCCTCACACCTTGAAAATTGAAGTAGAAACGGAGAATTTAGATGATGTGCGGGAAGCGCTAGACGCTCGTGCGGATATCATCATGCTGGATAATATGACGCTGGAACAAATGCGTGAAGCGGTACAGTTGATTGATGGTGCTGCTTTGACCGAAGCTTCCGGAGGGATTAATCTGGATACCGTGGCGGATATTGCCGCTACAGGAGTAAATCTTATTTCTGTTGGCGCCCTCACTCATTCAAGCCGTGCCGTAGATATTTCAATGTTGATCAAGTAGGCACGATACGCCAGAGATAACTTTAAAAGGATTGCATACATGGGGTCGAACCAGTTGCGTGAGCGTATAGTCCGCATGTTTTTGCAACATGAAGGGGAGGTTATCTCCGGAGAACAGCTGCGCCTGAAACTTGGCGTGAGTCGCACCGCAGTATGGAAACATATCAAGCAGTTGCGCGCTCAGGGGTACGCAATTGAAGCTGTCCCCTCTAGAGGTTACCGCCTGGATACCCGCCCCGACGTACTGCTCCCCATCGTTATTAAGGCAGGTTTGAATACCGCCATAATAGCAAAGAGCATCGAATGCCATGTCGAGCTTGATTCCACTAACCTCAGAGCGCACACGCTAGCGGAGCAGGGCGCGCCGGAAGGCAGTGTTGTGGTTGCGGAATGTCAGACCAGTGGGCGGGGTCGCATGGGGCGCAGTTGGAGTTCGCCGCCGGGGGTAAACGTGTACACTTCGGTTGTTCTGCGTCCGATCCTGGCATTGAGCGAGGCGACTCAGCTTACGTTTCTGGCTGCGGTCGCGGTAGCACGCGCTATCGAAAAGGTCTGTGACGTAAGGGTCAGCGTTAAATGGCCCAATGATATCCTTCTTAACGGTAAGAAAATAGCCGGTCTACTTAATGAACTGACTGCCGAGACCGAAGGAATACACTACGTAGTGCTTGGAATTGGGGTGAACCTGAATATGGAGGAAAGTCAATTTCCTCCGGATTTGCGCTATCCGGCGACCTCGGTTTTGCTGGAAACGGGGCAGCGGGTTGATCGGGTTGCATTTATCCGGACGCTGTTCACAGAGCTTGACGCCCTTTATGTATTATTACTTGAGCGGGGTTTTGCCCCCATTCGTCTGGCGTGGGAGGCGCTGTTTGACCTGGTGGGGAGCGCCGTCAGCGTTGACGATGGCGGTGTCGGTGTCAGTGTCAGTGGGGTTGTTATCGGCATTGCTGCCGATGGAGCGCTGCTGTTGGACACGGGCTCTGCGCACCCCCGTACAATTTATTCCGGAGATGTGCGTCCGGCGACGCTTGCATAGAAAGGAACTCCCTGACACCATGCTGTTAGTTGTCGATGTTGGCAATACCAATACCGTGCTTGGACTCTACCGCGAGGATGAGCTGCTGTATAGCTGGCGCATCCGCACCGATAAAGCACGCACGGCTGATGAGTGTGCCATGCTGGCGCATGATCTAATGAGTTATTCCGGTTTAAAGCTGAGTATGGTGAATGCGGTGATCATTTCTTGTGTAGTGCCACCATTGCTGAATGCCCTGACTAGTATGAGCCGGAAATACTGCGACACCGAAGCGCTGGTGGTAGGGCGGCATATGAAGACAGGGATGCCCATTGAATACGATAACCCGCAGGAGGTTGGTGCGGATCGCATTGTCAACGCGGTTGCGGCATTTTCCAAGTACCATAGTGCCCTGATTGTGGTGGATTTCGGTACGGCAACCACCTTTGATTATATCAGCGCTGACGGTGCGTATCAGGGGGGAGCCATAGCGCCAGGTCTGAAAATCTCTGCCGATGCTTTGCATGAACACGCAAGTAAATTACCACGCATATCCCTGGCGTTGCCGCCGCGGGTAGTGGGCAAAAATACGGTAAACAGCATGCAGTCAGGCTTGCTATTCGGCTATGCTGGCCTTGTCGATGGCATAGTCATGCGAATGAAGGCAGAAGTTAAAAGTAGCCCGAAAGTGATAGCCACCGGGGGGTTGGCGGAACAAATTGCCACCGCCGCTGCCAGTATAGATGCGATAGAGCCGCAGCTGACCCTTGATGGCCTGCGCCAGCTGTATGTGTTGAATAGATGATGTCAAGCCCGTTGGACCTGTGTTCCGCGGGTTTTTTGCAGCCAAATGTCTGAGCATTCGTTTTGCGCCGCGAGTTTGATGCTTGCACCAGTTTGATGTTTTAGTGGCGGATGCTTTACACTGCGTAACTTCTCACGAAAGGGGTACCCATGGGAGCAAATGACACGGCTAAACTCAGAAATGTGGGCATTGTTGCACATGGAGGTGCGGGCAAGACCTCATTGGTAGAGGCGATGCTATTCAACACCGGCATGACCAAACGCTTCGGCAAGGTTGATGATGGCAGTTCCATCATGGATTTTGAGCCCGAGGAGATTAAGCGAAAAATTACCATCGGTTCCAGCCTCAACCATTGCGTGTGGAACGATTTTAACCTGAACCTGGTCGACACCCCCGGATATTCAAATTTTCTGCACGATACGCGGAATTGCATGCGCATCCTTGGCGGCGCAGTGATGCTCGTCTCCGCCATCAATGGAGTGAAGGCGCAGACCCATAAAATATGGCAATGGGCCAAGGAATATGAGGTGCCCATGCTGGCGTTCGTGAATAAAATGGATCGCGAACGGGCCGATTTTCTGCGTGCGGTCGATGATATGGAGAAGATGCTCGGCAGCCGCGGGATACCGGTCAATATGCCCATCGGCGCCGAAGAGAGCTTTCGTGGTATCATCGATCTGGTGAATATGAAGGCCAGAATATTTCAGTTCGATGAAAAGGGCACGTATGTCGAAGAGGAGATCCCGGCAGATTATTTGGCCGAGGCGCAGCGACTGCGAGCTCAACTGCTTGAAGCAGTTGCTGATGCAGACGATGCCCTGATGGAGAAATACCTCGAAGAAGACGACCTCACCCGCGAAGAAATTATCCATGGCTTGCGGGAGGGGACCTTGAACGGAACCTTTACTCCGGTTTTGTGTGGCAGTGCCACAGCTAATATTGGGGTACGCCAGCTGCTGGACTACATTGTCGCCTGCCTGCCCTCGCCAATCGATAAAGGGACACAGATTGGTATTGAACCACAGAGTGGAGAAATGGTGGAGCGCCGGCCGGACAATTCCGAGCCGTTTTCTGCTATGGTATTCAAGACCATAAATGACCCATTCTCTGGAAAGCTCACCCTGTTTCGTGTGTATTCTGGCATGCTTAACTCCGATTCCACGGTGTACAATTCCACCCAAGATAAGGAAGAGCGGGTTGGGCAGCTGTTTAAGCTCGAAGGAAAAAAACAGGTGCCGGTGGCTGACGTTTGCACCGGAGATATTGTAGCGGTGGCCAAAATGAAGACCACAGCTACGGGAGATACCCTGTGCAGCCCGAAGGATAAAATTCGTTACGAGAGTGTCATCCAGATGAAGCCGGTGATTTCATTCTCCCTCAAGGCGTGCAGTAAAGGGGATGAAGATAAGATTGTCTCCGGCCTGCAGCGCCTGACGGAAGAGGATCCGACGCTGCAGATGACGCGTGACGAACAGACCCACGAAATGATTCTCTCCGGTATGGGGCAGGTACATATCGAAGTAGCGGTAGAAAAACTCAAACGCAAATATGGAGTTGATGTAGAACTCCGCGCACCTAAAGTCCCCTATCGCGAAACCATCAGGCGCAAGGCGAGTTTACAGAGTAAGTACAAAAAGCAGTCCGGTGGTCGAGGCCAGTACGCAGATGTATGGGTGGAGCTTGAACCCCTGGAGACCGGTGACGGTTATGAGTTTGTCGACAAGGTTGTTGGCGGAGTGGTGCCGCGCCAGTATATCCCGGCAGTAAGCAAAGGAATTCAAGAAGCAATGCAGATCGGGGTGCTGGGGGGATTCCCAGTGGTGGATGTTAGAGCGACCCTGTTTGACGGCTCTCATCATTCGGTCGATTCATCAGAGATGGCGTTTAAAATCGCCGGCTCTATGGCATTTAAAAAGGGAATGGAACAAGCCAAGCCGGTACTGCTCGAACCCATCATGGAGATGGAAGTGATTATGCCCGATGACTGCGTCGGTGATGTTATCGGAGATTTGAACTCCCGGCGTGGTAAAGTGCTCGGAGTTGAGCCTCAGGCTGGTAGTCAGGCGCTCAAAGCGTATGTGCCCATGTCTGAGGTGCTGCGCTATGCGCCGGAATTACGCTCCATGACTTCTGACCGCGGTTTGTTTACTATGGAGTTTTCTCATTACGAAGAGGTACCCTCAAACCAGACGGCTAGGATCCTGGCCGAACGCAACGTAGAGGATTGATATAGCAGTGACGCGTACATATGTTTTTTTAGAAGATATTGACCCGGAAAGTATTTCATCAAAGCTTGTTTCTGCAAATAGTGGCGGGCAGCTACGGATTTCTCCCGAAGTTGCCCGCCTCATTTCTGTGGATATTGACATCGAGGAAAAGCGCCAAATTGTTGCAGGGCGCCTGCCTTTCTCTATCCACGATCAAGTTATCTTCTGGTATTTAGTTTATACCGGCGCCAGCGCTGATAGTCTCCGAGACGAGGCGCTGCAGGAACTCGCCATAATTAAAGTGACGACCTTGAAACCTGTACTGCGTGATGCAGAGCTGGATTTGAGAGTCCTTGAGTTTATTCTACGCGCGCGCCGCGCGGATCTTCCCACCCTGATTGTGTTGCGCCCCAATCGAAATATTCCTGAATCGGTATGGAGTGAAGTTTTTTCCCGTTGTTCTTACGAAGTGCTGGAGTTTTTTCTCGATCCGAAGGGCCCTTTTCATCTTACCCCCGGCGAACTGAACGCGGCTACCCGAAATGCGCAGGTTACAGAAGAGATGCGGGATACCATTGCCCACCAGTTGGAGCAGGCCGCCGCACAAGGAAAAGTGTCTGGCAGTGAAGAAGATACCCCTGACGCCGTGCTGGATGCGGCGCAAGAACAGCTTCTGGATGAAACTGCAGCACAGATGGAATCTGCCAACAAGCAACAGCTAGCACTGGAGTTGAACGTAGGGGATAAAATTAAGCTGGCAATGAGTGGGGATAAGGAATGGCGCTCGATTTTTCTAAAGGACAGTAATAAGCAGGTAAGCAGCGCGGTATTGAAAAATCCCCGTATCACCGAAAAAGAGGTGTTGATTCTATGTCAGAATCGCAGTACCAACGATGAGTTAATACGGCTTATCCTGTGTAACCGTGAATGGCTTAAGAATTACACTATCCGCCTAGCTCTGACCATGCACCCCCGCACGCCGGTGAATCAGGGGATTCGCTTTTTATCCACTTTGGGAGAAAGGGATCTGCGGACGTTGTCAAAAAGCCGCAATATCTCCTCGGTGCTGGTTAATGCATGCCGGCGCATGCTTATGGTGAAATCCAGACATTAATTCTTACGTGCGGCAACGCAACTGCCGCGCGACTTCTCAATTTCGGTCTTCTTGTCTTTTGTTGGGTGAATCCTTCTGCCACCTAGAGCCACTCTTGAACTTCCCAGTTTAGGTTTGACCTGCCACGCTCTCTATGCTATTCAAAAAAACGTTTTAAATTCGTATTGTTAGCAACACTGCACAGCCGTTTGGTGAGACCAAACGCTGCGCGTGCACGTATATCCAAAGGAGATTAGAAATCATGCCAGATTTATTGAATTATACTGTAGGTGGCATTCTGGAGCAGATGGCGGAACGTTTTCCAGCCAACGATGCCCTGGTGTATCCAGATCGGGGCCTGCGCTACAGTTACGCGGAATTCGATGCCCTGTGTGACAGGGTGGCGCGCGGGCTGCTCGGCATGGGGATTAAAAAGGGGGAGCACATCGCTATCTGGGCAACCAATGTGCCAGAATGGGTGGTGTTGCAGTTTGCCAGCGCCAAAATGGGAGCGGTTTTGGTTACGGTCAATACCAGCTACAAGGCGTCAGAGCTTGAATATGTGCTCAAGCAGTCCGATTCTTGTGCCCTGTTCCTCGTAGATGGATTCAAGGATACCGACTATATTGAAACCTTGCGCCGGGTGGTACCGGAACTGAATCATGCCAACGCAGGTTCACTGCAGAGTGAGAAACTGCCATTTTTGCGCCACGCCATATATATTGGAGCCGACACCCCTGCAGGATTGCAGAATTTTGCCGATATCGAAGCATACGGAGCACAGATCAGCGATGCGGATTTTGCTGCAATAAAGCAGAGTCTGGATATTCATGACGTCATCAATATGCAGTACACCTCAGGAACCACCGGCTTTCCCAAAGGGGTGATGCTAACCCATTCCAACATCGTCAATAACGGGTTCAATATTGGCGAATGCATGCTCCTTACTGAGAAAGATCGCCTGTGTATTCCAGTGCCGTTTTTCCATTGCTTCGGTTGCGTTTTAGGGGTGCTGGCGGCGGTTACCCACGGTACCACTATGGTACCGGTAGAGGTTTTTTCTCCAGAAAAGGTTCTGCAGGCCGTTGAAACAGAACGCTGCACCGCCTTGCACGGGGTTCCTACCATGTTTATTGCCGAACTGGATCACCCGACCTTCGACCACTTTGATCTGAGCAGCCTGCGCACTGGAATTATGGCTGGATCACCCTGTCCTATAGAGGTTATGAAACGGGTAATCCGCGATATGCACTGTTCGGAGATTACTATTGCCTACGGTCAGACCGAGGCCTCTCCGGTTATTACTCAGACCAGAACCGATGATCCTATAGAACTGCGGGTCTCCACGGTGGGGCGAGCCCTGCCCAACGTAGAGGTGAAGATTGTCGATATAGAAACCGGCGTCACCCTCCCTCCGGGCAAGCAGGGAGAGCTATGCACCCGTGGGTATCATGTCATGAAGGGGTATTACCAGATGGAAGAAGCTACGGCTAAGGCCATCGACGCGGATAACTGGCTCCACACCGGTGACCTGGCCATTATGGACGAAAACGGCTACTGCAAGATCACTGGGCGGATAAAGAACATGATCATCCGGGGAGGAGAGAACGTCTACCCGCGCGAGATTGAAGAGTTTCTTTATACCAACCCCGCCATCGCCGATGTGCAGATTTACGGGGTACCGGATCGTAAATTTGGGGAGCAGGTGATGGCGGCGATAAAGCTGAAGGAGGGCGCCACCCTCAACGAGGAAGATGTGATCAGTTTCTGTAAGGGGCAGATCGCCAACTATAAAATCCCGCGCTATATCAAGTTTGTCGATGAGTATCCCATGACTGCTAGCGGTAAGATTCAGAAATTTAAGTTGCGCGAACTGGCCATCAGCGAGTTGAAGCTCGCGGATGTTGAGGAGTAGAGCATCGATCGAAGTGCCGCTCTAGGCGAAAACCTTCTGTGATCTTCAATCCCGCTGCGCGTGTGCCTTGTTCTAGGTGCAATCGTGGCGGGATTTTTTTATGTAAAAACGTTCTGGCATTTTCTTTCTGCGCCCATTCATGGATTGAGGCTGCCTTGTTAATACTTGTCGCCTCAGGGTGATTTGTGGTACGTTCTGAAACTGTTTTTATGCTACGCCAATTAATTTTTTATCTGATATTTCTGCCTGTTATCAAGCTGTTTCAGCTCTGGCAGATTAAAGTCAACTCCAGCGGGGAAAGCGATGATCCGTTCTATAAGCAGAAAGATTTTCGGTACTAAAAACGAGCGTGAAATAAAGCGCATGCAAAGTGTGGTTGATAAGATCAATGCCCTTGAAGAAGAGACTAAACAGCTCGATGATGCCGGGTTGCAGGGCAAAACCCCGGAGTTTCGCCAACGCCTCGAGCAGGGAGAAAGCCTGAACGATCTCCTCCCCGAAGCGTTTGCCGTGGTGCGTGAAGCGGCATGGCGGGTTCTGGAAATGCGTCACTTCGATGTCCAGCTTATCGGTAGCATGGTGTTGCACCAGGGCAAGATTGCGGAGATGAAAACCGGTGAGGGTAAAACCTTGGTCGCGACTCTGGCGACGTATCTTAACGCGTTGCCGGCCAAGGGCGTCCATGTAGTTACTGTCAACGATTACCTGGCTCGGCGTGACTCCGAGTGGATGGGTAAGTTGTATAACTTCTTGGGGCTTAGTGTCGGCTGCATCATCCACGGCATAACCGATGTGGCGCGCAAGGATGCCTATCAATGTGATATCACCTACGGAACCAATAACGAGTTTGGTTTCGATTATCTGCGCGACAATATGAAGTTTGATCTGGATGAATATGTCCAGCGCGATCTGAACTTTGCCATAGTAGACGAGGTGGACTCTATCCTCATTGACGAAGCGCGCACCCCGTTGATTATCTCCGGTCCCAGCGATGCCTCCAGTGAGCTCTACGCCAAAGCCAACAACGTCATTCCTCGTTTGGAACGCGGTGAAATTGTTGAACACCGCAATGCCGGCAAGGTGGGGCAGACCGAGAAAGAATTCACTGGCGACTATACCGTGGATGAAAAAGCCAAAAGTGCGACCCTGACGGAACATGGGGTAGCAAAAGTGGAGAAAATTCTCGGTATAGATAACCTTTATGACCCCGTTCAGATTGCGTTGCTGCATCACATTAATCAGGCTCTTAAGGCACATGCGCTGTTTAAAAAAGAGGTAGATTATGTAGTTAAAGACGGTGAAGTTTGCATTGTGGATGAATTTACCGGACGCCTGATGCCGGGGCGGCGCTGGAGTGACGGTCTGCACCAGGCGGTGGAAGCCAAGGAAGGGGTCACGGTTGAAAAAGAGAACCAGACTTTGGCGACGATAACCTTCCAGAACTACTTTCGTATGTACGCTAAACTTGCGGGGATGACGGGTACCGCGGATACCGAGGCACACGAGTTTGCCGAGATATATAAACTCGACGTGGTGGTTATCCCGACCAATCGTCCAAGTCAGCGCCATGACTTCGCCGATGTTATTTTTAAGAGCGAAGAAGAAAAATTCAACGCCGTTATCGAAGACATTGTAGACTGCCATAAGCGGCGCCAGCCTGTACTGGTGGGAACCATCTCTATCGAGAATTCGGAGCGTCTAGCGGAAAAACTGAAAAAACGTGGGGTAAAACACAACGTCCTCAACGCTAAGCATCACGCCAAAGAGGCGGAGATTGTAGCTCAGGCCGGGCGTGCCGGTGCGGTCACTATCGCCACCAATATGGCTGGGCGTGGAACTGACATTGTTCTTGGAGGAAATCCAGAAATGATGGCGGAGGCCGCCGCTGGTACCGGTGACGACCCCGCTCCCTACGCAGAGCTGCTGGAAAAATTTACCCCGCAGTGCAGCGCAGAACGTCAGGAAGTTCTTGAACTCGGCGGTCTATATATTCTTGGCACCGAACGCCATGAATCGCGCCGCATTGATAACCAGCTGCGTGGACGTGCCGGACGTCAAGGCGACCCCGGTGCCAGCAGATTCTATCTCAGTCTCGAGGATGATCTGCTGCGTATTTTCGGTAGCCACCGCGTTTCATTTGTGATGGAAAAACTCAAAATCCCTGATGATGAGCCCATCGAACACGGAATTATTTCGCGCGCAATCGAAAATGCACAGAAAAAAGTCGAGGGACAGAACTTTGAGGTGCGTAAGCATCTGATAGAATATGACGATGTCATGAACCGCCAGCGCGAAGTGATTTATACCCAGCGCCGCGAAGTACTAGGCGGAGAAGAGATCCGCGAAACCTACATCGCCATGCTCGAAGAGATGATAGAGGACATGGTGGCGACATTCTGTCCGGATAAGACTCCGGTAGCAGACTGGAACCTTTCCTCATTGAGCGATGATTTCCACAACCAGTTCAATTTCTGGCCGCAGTTGCCGGCTGAAGATGAGCGTATCACCCAGGCAGAGCTTGAGAAGAGCCTGAAACAACAGGTGTTTAAGCGCCTTGAAGAACGCGAAGAGGAGCTGACCGCCGAGGTGATGGAATACCTTATGAAGGTGTTGCTCCTGCAGGTGATTGACAGCCAGTGGAAGGACCATCTGCTTTCCATTGACCATCTCAAGGAGGGAATTGGGCTGCGTGGCTACGGGCAGAAAAACCCCAAACAGGAATACAAGCGTGAGGCCTACAACCTGTTTATGCAGGTCATGGGACGTATCCGCCAGGAAGTTCTGCAGAAGCTCTTTATCGTTAAACTGGTGCAGGAGAGCGATGTAGAGCAGATGGAAGCCAGACAGAGGCAACGCCAGGTGGTTACCAACCGCAGTGATGAGCCGCCACAGCCTCAGACGGTGGTGCGCACCGAGGAAAAAGTGGGGCGCAACGATCCGTGCCCTTGTGGCAGCGGGAAAAAATATAAAAAGTGCTGTGGGCGTTAAACACTCAAATAACATACCCAAAGCGGGAGCCAACGCGGGAGAAGTATAATATATGACATCGGCAGGTAATCAGGTAAAAGGCTTCAGTTTCGCTACAGCTATAGCCGGTATAAAACAAACCAAGCGACCCGATTGCGGCCTTATTTTTTCGGAGGTTCCTGCTGCCTGTGCTGGGGTGTTTACCCGCAACCAGGTGGTTGCGGCACCTTTACAGATTACGCGCCCACGGGTACTGCGGGGCACATGTCAGGCGGTACTGGTCAATAGCGGAAACGCCAACGCCTGTACCGGTGCAGCGGGGCTCAAGACCGCGCAGCAGAATGGAAAAACTTTGGCTGTTGCATTGGGCATTGACGAAGAACTGATAGCTCTGGCTTCCACTGGGGTGATCGGGGTGCAACTACCGGGGGCGCGCCTGGATGCAGTGGTCCCGCACCTGGTTAAAGAGCGGACAGCGGATAAGGCCGTAGCGGTGGCTGAAGCGATCATGACTACGGATATGTTCAGTAAGACCTCTGTGGCACGCTTGCAGACTCCGGGACAAAACGGCACCATCCTCGGTATTGCCAAAGGAGCGGGGATGATCCATCCCAATATGGCAACCATGCTAGGATTTGTCCTCACCGATGCCAATATCAGTGCGCCGTTGCTTCAGTCTTGTTTGAAGATTGCCGTGGAACAGTCGTTTAATTCCATAACTGTCGATGGCGATACCTCCACCAATGATATGGTACTGCTGTTGGCCAACGGTCAGGCCGGTGAGGAGGAAATTCTTCCTCAGACTCCCGCAGCCGCAGATTTTCAGCTTCAGCTCAATAGTGTTTTGCTCGATCTGGCTAAGATGATTGTGCGTGATGGCGAAGGGGCGACTAAGCTGGTGCAGATTCACGTTCGGGGTGCGCGCAGTGCGGCTGAAGCTAAAGAGGCAGCCCGCAGTGTGGCTACATCCAGTCTGGTTAAGACGGCGTTCTTTGGTGAGGATGCAAACTGGGGGCGGATTATTGCCGCGCTAGGCTATTCTAACGCCGAAGTTGATGCCGAACGGGTGGATATCTTTTTTGACCAGGTGCAGGTGGTTAGCGCTGGCATTGGAACCGGCCCAGAACAGGAATCTTTGGCGACTGAAGTGCTGCGGCGTAAGGAGTTCTGTGTCATCTTGGATCTATATCTGGGCGACGGCACTAGTGACTATTACACCTCTGATCTCACCTATGAATATATCAAGATCAACGCCGACTATCGTACTTGAGCAGAGTTGAATATGTTGAATTTTCCACCCAGTATGCTTATTGAACATACCCTGCTGAACCCGGCAACGCGTCTTGAGCAGATTCGTGTCCTGTGCGAAGAGGCGGTGGAGTACGGTTTTGCTGCGGTGTGTATCCCGCCGGTGTATGTCGCCGTAGCCGCAGCACAGTTGCGCGGCTCAGAGGTCAAAGTGTGCACGGTTGTGGGTTTCCCCACAGGGTTTGAGAGTAGCGCGGTAAAAGCGTTTGCAGCGCAGCAGGCGGTTCTCCAAGGTGCGGATGAGATTGATATGGTGGTTCAACAGGGCTGGATCCAAGATGGACGCTATGTTGACGTTGAGGCAGAGATCAGGCAGGTAAAGCAGGCATGCGGGAGCGCTATCCTCAAGGTGATTATCGAATGCTGTAATTTAAGTGCGCAGCAGAAATGTCAGGTTGGTGTCTGCGTGGTTGCTGGAGGCGCCGATTATGTTAAAACTTCCACCGGCACCGCTGCTGGGGGTGCTACGGTCGACGACGTGGAATTGTTGCGCGCTGTAGTCACTGGTAAGCTTGGAATCAAGGCCGCTGGAGGCATTCGCACATTGGAACAACTTGAAGCGCTGTATCGCGCCGGAGCTACCCGGATTGGCACCAGTCGAGCCGTCTCCATTGTGACCCAGTGGCTCGAAAACCAGGTTTAGCCCTGCGATGGTTAGATTTGAACGCATTGTGCTCATGGTACTCGATGGGGTCGGGTGTGGGGCTCTACCCGACGCGAGCCTGTTTTTCGATCAGGGCGCCAATACCCTCGGGCATATATCTACGGCAGATGGACCGCTTGTCTTGCCCCAGCTACAGGCTCTGGGGCTGGGGAACATAATCTCCCTTGCTGGAGTGGCGCGATGTCAAAAGCCGCGCGCATCCTGGGGGAAGATGGCCGAACGCTCGGGTGCCAAGGATAGCACCACCGGGCACTGGGAAATTGCCGGAGTGGTGATGCCTGAACCCTTCCGGGTTTACGCGCAGGGGTTCCCCCCCGAAATTATGCAGGGGTTTACCCGTATTGCCGGGGTGGAGGCGCTGGGGAATATCCCCGCCAGCGGAACCGAGATTATCCAGACGCTTGGACTACAGCACGTGCGCAGTGGGCGGCCCATCGTCTACACCAGCACTGATTCAGTGTTCCAGATCGCCGCCCACGAAGAGATTCTGCCCTTGGAGCGTTTATACTCCATCTGCAAAAAAACGCGCGATATGCTTGACCCTTTCAGGGTTGGTCGAGTGATTGCACGCCCCTTTGTTGGAGATGAAGTCGCAGGTTTTGTGCGCACCAACGGACGCCGTGATTTCTCCATGCCGCCGCCTGTACCTACGCTGTTAGATTTGCTCCATCAACACGGGATAAGTGTTCACGCAGTAGGGAAGATATCCGATATTTTTTGTGGGCGGGGAATTGATAAGCACACCAGCACCACCTGCAATGCCGAGGGAATGCAGGCCACAGAAGAGATGTTCGCACACCTGGAACGCGGGCTTGTATTCACGAATCTAATAGATTTTGACATGAATTATGGGCATCGGCGTGATTGCTGTGGTTTCGCCACCGCGCTGCAACAGTTTGACACTTGGTTGGAGAAATTTTTGCCCACACTGGGAAATACCGACCTGTTTTTGCTTACCGCAGATCACGGTTGTGATCCGAGTATGCCTGGCAGTGATCATACGCGCGAATATGTACCGTTACTTGCATATACCCCGCAGCTAAAGTATGGAAGAAACCTTGGAGTGCGCACAAGTTTTGCGGATATTTCTGCAACCATACTGCAAAACTTTGGCCTGCATGGTAATATTACGGATAGCCTGAGCGGGAACATGAGCGGGAACAGTTTTCTTGGCGAATTGAGCAGCGGTGTAGCCCCTTAGTAAGTTGTGTTTTTAAGTGGCATGTGCCCAGGTAATGCTTCGAGCTGCATGGCCTGTGTCTGCACGGCAAGTTTCAGAATTAATTTATTTTCTCGACGGACCCCAATAAGCAGTTTAACCTACTAAGCTGCTTGATGAAGGTTGTTTGATTTATAGCCTAATGTGCAGGTAAAGGACCAATAAATGAAAAAATGGATATATGTTTGTTTGTTCGTGGTGTTGGCGCTTCCGTGTAATGCGTATGCTATTGAGATAATTGATGCTGCCATTACCAGTGACATATCTGAGCGCAGCCCCGTAGACTCTCTGAATACGGTAAAAAAACCGGTAGATCAGTTGTTTTGCTTTACGCATGTGGTGGGGGCAGAGGACGATACCTGGATAACCCATGTGTGGTATCACGAAGGCAAGGAGATGGCACGTGTTCGCCTGCCGGTGTCTTCATCAAATTGGAGAACCTGGTCGTCTAAGAAAATTTTACCGCAGTGGGATGGACAGTGGCAGGTCCATATCCTCGATGCACAGGGTCAAGCCAGGTTAATCGTTCCCTTTATGGTTGAATAGTGCTGTTGTTGTGCCAGAACGGCATACACAATAACTGGGGAAGCAAAATTAGTGTAGTTCCGTTCCGGCGGCGAAGCGGATGTGTGTAGCTGCGTTGAGTGTGGATAAAGTCAGGAGGATTTAATGGGAAAACGGCTGTTGCTGGCAGATGACAGTGCCACTATCCAGAAGGTTGTAGAGATAACGTTAGCCGATGAAGATTATGAGCTGGAATTCGCCAGTAATGGCGACGAAGCTTTGGTGAAGGCTCAAGCCAAACGCCCTGATCTTATCCTGGCGGACGTATTTATGCCGGGACTGGATGGGTATCAACTGTGTGAACGGATCCGCCAGGATCCAGCTTTTGCCGGGGTTCCGGTTTTGCTACTGGCGGGTACGTTTGAGTCTTTTGACGAAGAACGTGCTAAGCAGGTTGGTGCTGTAGGGTGGGTTTCGAAACCTTTTTCTTCGCAGACTCTGATAAACGAAGTGGAGCGTGCGTTTACACTGTCACAGCCGCAGAATCCGCAATGGAAATCTCAACCTAGCAGAAGTCCCGACGAAAGTATGTTGAGCGCATTTGAACAGGTAGCAGCTACGGGTTTTACTCCAGAGCGTAGTGCTACATTGAGCACGGACGAAGCTCAACCTTCACCTGCTGAGGCCCAATCTCCCACACCGCAGTTTGAGACCACACCGCAGTTTGAGACCACACCGCAGTTTGAGACCACACCGCAGTTTGAGACTCCGCAGTTTGAGGCTACGCCGGAGATTGAGACTACGCCGCAGTTTGAAACTACATCGGAGGTTGAGACCACTCCGCAGTTTGAGACCACACCACAGTTTGAAACTACACCGGAGGTTGAGACCACTCCGGAGGTTGAAACTACACCGGAGGTTGAAACTACACCGGAGGTTGAGACTACACCGCAGTTTGAGACTACACCGCAGTTTGAGACCACACCGCAGTTTGAGACCACACCGCAGTTTGAGACCACACCGCAGTTTGAAACTACACCGCAGTTTGAAACTACACCGGAGGTTGAAACTACACCGCAGTTTGAAACTACACCGCAGTTTGAAACTACACCGGAGGTTGAGACCACACCGCAGTTTGAAATTACACCGCAGTTTGAAACTACACCGGAGCCAGAAGAATCCGCGTCTGCAGACTTTGGCGCAGGGGGCAGGGAAGACCTTGCCTTTGGAGGCTTTGACTCGGGTGCTGCTGCGACTTCAGCGCCGGAAGTTGATAGCTCCGAGATGGACACCTCACTACCACCGCTTGGGAGTGATTTTAGCTTTACCCCCGCCACTACCCCTGCACCAGAAGTTGAAATGCCTTCAGATTTTGACTTCACCGCAGGGCCAGATGAAGACGTGGCGCCGGAGCCAGAGTTGCCCAGTCTAGATGAATTTACCGCTCCTGATCCCGGGTACGCAGGGGTTGCGGTGCAGGGTTTCGAGCCAGAAGGCACCTTGTCCGAGTACTCAGTAGCGGGAATTATTGATCTGCGTGAAGAGGATATCGTCGCTGAAGGTAAATACGCAGCTACACCCGCACGGGTTGAGGCCAGAGCCGCGTATTTGAGTGATGCCGAGCTAGAGCGCATAGTGGAGCGTGTAGCCAGTAGTGTTATTGAGCGCCTCGCCACCCCCGTAATGGAAAAAGTAGTGTGGGAGGTTGTGCCCGATCTGGCCGAAAACATGATTCGCGAAGAGATGGACAAGATAAAACACAGGGCTGCCGCTGGTAATTAAAGTAACAAGAAGCTGTGCAGTGCCTGGGTAAAACAAGCAGGACTTCATTCTGATTCAAGCCTGCTGTAAAAATTAAGCAGGCTTGAATCATTTTATGCCTGCATTTCAAGGAAGTGAAAGCACCATGACAAATGAGTTGGAAAAAGGTTACGAGCCCCGCGATTTTGAAGAGCGATGGTACCAGGAATGGGAGCAGAGTGGTTATTTTCGTGCCAATGAGCACTCCACCAAACCCGCATACTCCATGGTAATTCCCCCTCCAAATGTTACCGGAGTGCTCCACATGGGGCACGCACTCAACAACACCCTGCAGGATATCCTCGTGCGCTGGAAGCGCATGTGCGGTTATGAAGTACTGTGGATGCCAGGGACTGACCACGCCGGAATTGCGACCCAAAACGTGGTGGAAAAACAGCTGAGCGAAGCTGGTCAGGATCGACATGATATCGGACGTGAAGCCTTTATCGAGCGCGTGTGGCAATGGCGCGAGGAGTCCGGCGGCAAAATAATTAACCAGCTCAAGCGCCTTGGTGCCTCCTGTGACTGGGAGCGTGAGCGTTTCACCATGGATGAAGGTTTAAGCAAGGCTGTACGTGAAGTGTTTGTCAGCCTCTACGAAGATGGCCTCATCTATCGCGCCAACCGCCTGATAAACTGGTGCCCGCGTTGTCATACCGCCCTGTCTGATCTCGAAGTGGAGCATGAAGATCAAAAAGGCAGTCTGTGGCACCTGCGCTATCCGGTAAAGGGGAGCGACCGCGTGCTGGTTGTGGCTACAACTCGGCCTGAGACTATGCTTGGTGATACTGCTGTGGCCGTGCACCCCGAAGATGAGCGCTACGCTGATCTGATCGGCAAAACGGTGGAACTTCCCCTGACCGGACGCAAAATTCCAATCATTGCGGATGATTATGTGGATAAAGAGTTCGGCAGCGGTGCAGTGAAGATCACCCCCGCGCACGATTTTAACGACTTCGAGATGGGCAAGCGCCACAATCTGGAAAATATCAATATTCTGGACGAGTCCGGGCATATAAATGAAAATGGCGGAGCTTACCAAGGGCTGGAGCGCTATGCCGCCCGCGACAAAGTGGTGGCAGACTTGGATGCGCTCGGATTGCTGGAAAAAACCGAAGAACATCTGAACGCCGTAGGCGAATGCTACCGCTGCAGAACCGTCATCGAGCCCTACATGAGTCTGCAGTGGTACGTGGACGTAAAGCCGCTGGCTAAAGAGGCGATTAAAGCAGTTGAGAGCGGAGCAACCCGCATCGTTCCCAGCCACTGGGAAAAAACCTATTATGAGTGGATGAACAACATCCAGGACTGGTGCATCAGCCGCCAGATTTGGTGGGGGCATCGGATTCCGGCTTGGTACTGTGACGCTTGCGGCGAGATTATCGTCGCGCGTGAAGATGTAACCACATGCACCAAATGTGGCAGCACCAACCTGCGCCAGGAGACGGATGTTCTGGATACGTGGTTCTCCTCCGGCTTATGGCCTTTTTCTACCATGGGCTGGCCGGAACAGACCGATACCTTGAAAAAATTCTATCCCACAGCGTGCCTGGTAACTGGGTTTGATATTCTGTTCTTCTGGGTTGCACGCATGCTGATGCTCGGGCAGAAATTCATGGGAGAAGTGCCTTTCAAGGATGTGTATATCCATGCGCTGGTGCGCGATGCTAACGGCCAGAAGATGAGCAAGAGCAAGGGCAATGTCATTGATCCTTTGACCGTAATCGATGAATTCGGCACCGACGCTTTCCGTCTGACCTTGGCTGCATTTGCGGCTCAAGGGCGCGACATCAAGCTCTCCACCGAGCGTATCGGCGGCTATCGCAACTTCTGTAACAAGCTCTGGAACGCCAGTCGCTTTGCCCTGATGAATCTGGCTGACTTCAGACCTCAAGACACGTCAAACTGGCAAAAGCTTGAAATGAGCCTGGCTGATCGCTGGATATTAACCCGTCTGGCGGCAGTGGAAAATGAAGCCAACACCGCCTTGGAGGAGTATCGCTTCAACGAAGCGGCCAACCTTCTGTATGCGTTTACCTGGCATGAGTTCTGCGACTGGTACATCGAACTGATCAAAGGGGCGTTGTACGGTGACGATGTCGGGGCGCGCTACAGTGCTCAGGCAGTATTGTACACCGTGCTGGAGCGTCTGCTGCGTTTGCTTCACCCGATTATTCCATTCATCACCGAAGAGATCTGGCAGAAAATCCCGGGTAATCGCCCGGTACCGTCCATCATGCTCAGTACCTACCCGCAAGGCGACGGGCTGTTCATCGATAACGCAGCCAGCGTCACCATGGAGCAGGTGATGGACGTTATCCGCGCCATCCGCAACATCCGTGGCGAGATGGACGTAGCCCCCGGCAAAAAGATCAGCGCTTTGCTCGTATGTAAAAATGAGGCTAGCGCCGATGTTATGCACGCTGCCGCAGATTATATTAAAGCCCTGGCGCGGGTTGAAGACCTCACCTGCGGCGTAGATCTGAAACAGCCAGCGCAAGTGGCAAAACAAGTCGCAGGTGATGTGGAGATTTTACTCCCACTTGCTGGCCTCATCGACATCGAAGAAGAAGAAAAACGCCTGGATAAAGAGATAGCCAAGGCGAAAGTCGATGTAGATATGTTCAGCAAAAAGCTCGCAAACGAGAAATTTGTCGCCAATGCACCGCCACAAGTGCTGGAGAAAGACCGCGCTAAGTTAGCGGCGGCGCAAGAGAAGATGCAGGTGCTGCAGGCTAGTTTGGAGAAGATTGTGGCGCTGAAGTAGGGGTGGTAGTAAGCGAAACAAAGCAACGAAGCGAAAGTGGCCGGAGCACTGTAGATTGCTCTGGTCATTTTTTTGGTTAGTGCATCTAGATTGAGCTCAGGGTGGGGTTAAATGGTAGATGTGGCGAACGGCTAATTGATAAACAGGTATTGCTGTGCGATAAAAATATTTTGAAAGTCATATGTGTTGTTTATGGTCTGATATGTTGCGTTAGGATACAAGCCTCGTTGTGTATCGTGATATGTTTTCCAAAAAAAGAGGAGTGCCCTAATTTATGTTACATATTTTCATAGATGCTGATGCCTGCCCCGTCAAAGAAGAGGTGTATCGCGTTGCAAATCGTTATAGCCTTGATGTTACATTGGTTGCCAATTCTTGGATGCGGCTTCCTAGCGGGCAGAGGGCCGTTCTTGAAGTTGTTGGTGCTGGACTCGATGTGGCCGACGATTGGATTGCGGAACACGCTCAAATCGGTGATATTGTGATCACCGCGGACATCCCACTTGCATGTCGGTGCCTGAATAAGGGAGCGCGGGTAATAGGCAATACCGGAAAATTGTTTACCGAAAGCAATATAGGGGATTGTGTTGCAACGCGGGATTTAATGGCAGAACTGCGTGAAGCAGGGGAGATAACCGGCGGGCCACCACCGCTGAAAAAAAGTGATCGTTCGCGTTTTCTGCAGCGTCTTGATGAAGTAGTTCAAGCCATCCGCCGCGAATATCCAGATCATGCTACCTCAAAATAACAATTAAACATTCGAACTCGCACTTTGTCCTGCTGACAGGCCAGCGCCGAAAGTCGCTTAGAGCAGGGTGACCGAGCGATATTCGTTCTCGCTATTCTTGCATCTTCGCTGCTTTCTGCTTCAATTAGAGATACACAAGTAACTGCCAGCAACATCCCCCATTCATCCAAGGAGACTTGAAAATGTTCAAAAGACTTTCAATTTTGACTCTGGCCATCTTTTGCACCCTTGCCGTTACGGCCGGAGCCTGCCTGGCACAACCTTTCGCACTGCCGGCGCTTCCCTACGCCAATGATGCCTTGGAGCCGTACATGAGCAAGCTGACCGTGGATATCCATCACGGGCTGCATCACCAGGGCTATGTCAACAATTTAAATGCCCAGGTTAAGACCTTCCCCAAGCTGGAGGGGATGAACTTGGAAGATATCATGGCGAAAATTTCCACCTTTAACGCGGCGGTGCGCGGCAACGGCGGCGGTCATTACAACCACGACTTCTTCTGGAAGAGCATGGCACCTGCGGGGCAGGGTGGAGAACCCTCAGCGGAGTTGACTACGGCCATTAACAAAGCTTTCGGTTCGCTGGACGAGTTGAAAAAACAGTTCAACCAGGCGGGGTTGACCCGTTTAGGCTCGGGTTGGGCATGGCTCATCGTCACCCCTGAGAAAAAGCTCGCCATCACCGCAACAGCTAACCAAGACAATCCCCTCATGGATATCGCCGAGGTAAAAGGCACCCCGATACTCGTTGTCGACGTGTGGGAGCACGCCTACTATCTGAGCTACCAGAACCGCCGCGCATCTTTTCTCGACCATTGGTGGCCGCTTGTGAACTGGAACGAGGTCAATAACCGCTTTGCCGAGGCACAGCGCTAAACCTAACATTCCAGACATTCGTAGAATTGCAATCCGCTTGAGGGGCAGAATCTCGCAAGCGGATTGTTGTTTTAAGGGTGAGTAAGTGCATGCAAAAGCGCCGCAACCAAGACGGCCGCTGGATTGGATTGAAAACAACCGGGTCGAGATTTTATCCTTTGCGGGACAACAGGACACACTATGCAGAAAATACTTGTTGGTTTAGCTTCATTTCTTCTAGCTGGGTGTATGGGGATGCCCAAAAACGTGACACCCGTAGAAGATTTTGAACTAAATAAGTACCTTGGGGAGTGGTATGAAATTGCAAGGTTAGATCACTCGTTTGAGCGTGGCTTAAGTAACATAAGTGCTACTTATTCTATAAGAGATGATGGTGGGGTCAAGGTTGTTAATCGTGGGTATTCAGTAGCGGATAAAAACTGGAAAATCGCCGAAGGAAAAGCATACTTTGTCCAAGGTGAAAAAATTGGGCATTTAAAAGTTTCATTCTTTGGGCCATTCTATAGTTCGTACGTGATTTTCGAATTAGACAAAAAAGAGTATCAGTACGCTTTTATATCAGGCTATAAACACTCTTACTTGTGGCTTTTGGCAAGAACCCCAACAATTGATGAGAAAATAAAGTCTAGATTTGTCGATAAGGCTCGAGAACTCGGGTTTAATACAGACAAATTAATATTTGTGGATCATGGAGAACATAAATAGTTTGTACGCATAATCCACATCGAACCATTTGGCATGCCGGTGTTATCCGCACGCCATACTTCCAAACAAAAAGAGGAGAAATTATGCTGATTCCTGAAAAGATGCACGCCGTGTTGAAAGAGGAGGGCGTTGTTGCTATTGCCACCCAAGGCAGCACCGGACTCCACATGGTCAACACATGGAATAGTTACATCCAAATTACTGAAGATGAACGTCTGTTGATTCCGGCGGGTTATATGCATCTTACCGAAGCGAACATTGCAATCGATAGCAACGTCTTGCTAACCTTGGGAAGCCGCAAGGTGCAGGGAATGAATGGCCCTGGTACTGGTTTTTTGCTTAAAGGCACAGCAGAGTTCCTGTCCTCTGGGCCAGAATTTGACGCAATAAAATCTGTGTTCGTGTGGGCGCGTGCCGCATTGGTTGTGACCATCACTTCAGCTACTCAGACCCTGTAGCGAAAAAATGCAACTCGGATATCTGCAGAGAGAGAAGGAGTTAGAATGATATTCAAACGAATCGATCATATGGAAATTGTACCAAGCAATCCAGAGGAGACTATCGACTTTTATGCTAACATCTTGGGGTTTAGCATTAAGAGCCGAATTGAAGTGAAAATGCCCCCCATGAGAGAGGTGGTTTATCTTGAGTTGGGCGACACGGTTATTGAGATTATAGCCGTAGATGATCCCAATCCAAAATCTGTGGCTCTGTGGGAAGTTGGATACAGGGGCGTTGCCCTTGAAGTAAGTGATATGGGTAAGGCGGTGAACTTTCTGCAGAGTAAAGGAGTTGGCATAGCTCTGGAGCCGGTAGATTTGGGGGATTCATTACGCGCAGAGATAAGGGACCCTGATGGGCTTATAATAGAACTCAGGCAGTGGAAATAGCAAAACTAAGGGTGTAAAATTTGATAGGCATTTTTGCTAGTCTTGATACCCACCTAGACGTGCCGCCATCTCTTCGCCGCCAGGCAGCAGAGTAAAGTTTTTGCCAGGCATATTATAAGGTATAAAAAAACCGGGTCCTTCATGGGGAAACCGGTTTTTTTATACCACCATATTCTTGCCAAATGCTTAAGCTAATTTTTTTCTTTTCAGCAAAGCAAGGCAGCCGAATCCTACGCCCATCAGCAGAATAGTCCCAGGCTCGGGAACAACATTTACATCTTGCTCCTGTGAGGCACTAGGCACGTTTAAGATATGGAAAACATAAGAACTGTCCCGATTCCCATTAGCCGGTTGATCCCATGTATCAAGCGAAATTGGATCTTCACCGTCAAATTCAAAGCCACCACTAAGCATGTCTGAATTATTGAAATTTGAATAGGTGGTTAATGTAACTGTATAATCTCCGGGTGAAAGCGCAACGGTATAGTAAGAGTCCCAGTCGCCATGAGTATATGAAACGCCGTTGGATAATGTACTGCCTTCAATTCCACCATCATCTTGGAAATAAACAAGATCGCCAGAAGAAGTCCATAAACCAAGCATTGGATCGAATCCTCCATCGTCCCAAGATGAAGAGAAAAGAGTGACGTTACCCTCATCAGGTGTCGCAAAATTAAAATAGAGAACGTCATTGTGGTAAATCAGATTGCCAGAGAAGTCGAAGTCGAGAGCCAAAACAGGCATGCTGAATAACAGCCAACTTACAGACAAAAACAAAATATACTTTTTCATTGTGTTACCCTCCCTAGTTAGAGAATCTGGTACGGCTACCGTATATACTGATTAACTGCATAAACCACACCAATATATAACACATTGTTTACATTGAATTTTTCTTTCAGATTTCCCCTCGCCAGAGAGACTGTAAAACTTGTCGACAGGTTGAAAAATACTCAGTTGTAACCGATTTCCCTTGTTCGGCAGGAAGATAACGAAGATTTTTTCAAACGGACACTGGTGTACTGTGGGCGAGGTGAATGCTAAGGGGCGGTGCAGATACACGTAAAAACAATAAGCAATAGGGCAGGCACTTTATTCTGCATTGTTCCCAAAGTGAATCAAAAAAAAACCGCAACCACAGCTGCAATTTCCAACTGTGATTGCGGTTTTTTTGCTTGAAGGTGAAAACGAGAAGAAATTGGCGTGAAAGCTATTCCCGTTTTTGGAGGGCGTCGCGAATTTCCCGCAGTAGAACCACATCCTCTGGCGGAGCTGGTGGCGCGGCGGGGGCTTCTTCTTCCTTCTTACGCAGAGAGTTGATACCCTTGATCAGCATGAAGACGGCGAAAGCAACGATCACGAAATCGACCACGGTCTGCAGAAAAGCACCGTAGTTCAGAGTTGCGGCGCCAGCCAACTTTGCATCGGCCAAGGTCGCGTAGGTTTCACTTCCCAGATTGATAAAAAGATTGGTGAAGTCGACGCCGCCGAGCATTTTACCGATGGGAGGCATGATGATATCGTTAACGATGGAAGTGACGATCTTGCCAAACGCCGCACCGACGATAATACCAACCGCCATATCCATAGCGTTGCCCTTGACCGCAAATTCCCTAAATTCCTTGAGAAGTGACATACGTCCTCCAGTCTGCGAAGTGGTTAACAAACTACTGTTCCAGAAAAAAGCTTAGCACTTTATTGCGTATGTTCAAGACGCGATGATGCCGGATATCCCCCTGAAAACAATAAACTATCCTTAAACAAAGCGATAGCCATTTTGTGACCATAGTTCACCCTTAGGATTGGTTTTGGCTGGTGCGCAAAGACGCTATACAAGCAAACGGCCGTAGCGTTGTGCACGTTTTTGCTAAGGACGGTTAATACCGATATCGCTGGTGGTGTCACTTAATATTGTGTGCAGTAGTTGCCGGTTATCGTGGTGGCCGGTCGCTTCGGTTTCTGAGGCGCTTGCGTGGATATGGTGGAATTTCCACACCAGTTTTCTCGCTTCTCCGGCTTGGCCGTACCTGTTGGCTGGCTGCAAAAAAGTATCCTTGGAAATGAGATAGTGCCACTGATTGTCGACTTGGAATTTGAGCTCACAAAATATTTGGCTTCGCTCCGGGGCGTAATTTGGCGACTTTTTGCGTATATGCGCTGCATCCTTTCGGCACTTGGCGGGCGCGAGGATAAAAGCCCTTTGTGACAAGCTAGGCAGTTCTTGTCAGGAGCAGGGAACGGGCCGAAAACACTGAGCGTATTGTTTTTCTTTTTCAAGCTCGTTCAACGCATATTGTGTCAGCCTCTTTTTTGCTCCTTGGCTTGGATAAAACCGTCAGGCAGTAACCCCTGCTTTTCTTCCTTGCGTCCTATTTTGAATGATATACCTGTAGAGCTTCCTCCACACTCGCATCTTCCACGGTGATGGTATAGATGGCATTACATAAATGGATTGCATCGGCTAAGGATTTTTGATGGATGTTTCTACCCGTAGCATTCCCAGCAGCGCCACTGACATGAATCTGATCGTGAAGTCTTTTGAGGAATGACTCGGCATCAACGCTGGATCCACCTGCGCAAATTACCTTTGTGCAACCTGCTGCCTGAATAGCTTCTTTAAATATATCTCTTGATTTGTAACCTTCCTTTTTGGGATAGTTCACCTTAACAAAAT
>JAVERW010000028.1:0-26440 GCA_034006915.1 Desulfuromonadaceae bacterium
TGCTCAGCATGGGCAAAAAAATGCTGCGTCTATATCTAAGCGCATACCAGTCCCAAATATTTGACCGTCAGGTCCGGATGCGCCTCGACTCCCTCGACACCCTCTGGTCCGGCGATATTGCCTGCATACATGCTAGCGGCGCCTGTTTTCGGGTGGAAGATCCGGAAGCGGAACAAGCACGAGCGGATGCGTTTGAGATCAGCCCCACTGGGTTGATGCCCGGGAAAAAGGCCATGCTCGCTCACGGTCAGACCGGCATGCTCGAAACTGCCCTGCTGGAGAAGGAAGCGATGCCCGTGGAAAGCTACAGTGCACTTAACGGCTTGCAGATCAGTGCTGAACGTCGTCCCCTGCGCGTGCGCGCTGAAGGTCTAGCCTGCAGCATGGAAGACGACATCCTCACGCTGGAATTCTCTCTTCCTGCAGGAAGCTATGCCACCAGCCTGCTGCGTGAAATAATAAAAATATAATAATCACATTTCTGAATAAAACACCATCACAACCAACGCCAATAAGAAGCAGTTACGCTGCGTATTTATCTGCATTAACCTACACCATCGATGAGCCCCCGCAAGTCCGCTATATCGCGAGATGGATCGTAGGTGCCTGTCAAAAGACGGGTTTCTCGCTTCAATTCTGATTGCGCACAAAATTTATCCTATTCAGCTTGACAATTATAAAACATCATTTTATATTCCCTGCAAGACAATTTTCACCACGAGAGATTCCACTAGAAATTATATACGCAGCGGGTGTGCTTTTGCTGCACCGCTTCCGACACTTGCAGAGTACGTGTGACCTCAGTTGCAAAGAGGACTCCAAGAACGCTGCCTCAAGGGGAACCGCAGGGGAAAAACAAAAGCAGAAAGACTGGCACCTACGTAGATACATATGTCGCAAAAACTATCATAACCCTTGACAAGGGCGGACTAGTTTAATACACACACGCTTTGAAGTGATCTTGGTTTTGCAAAATATGTTCGCCGGTTTTTCTAGAACATTATATTTATTGGTTTTCGCCATATATTTGGCATAATTATTTGGCATAATTTACCCCCAGCAGGCCAATGCCGGCGATGTGCATATTGCAGGGTCAAGTACCGCTACAGGCGGCACACAAAACATCGCTGTCTTACAAGAAGGACTTTCAATATGCCCGTAAAAAAACAAAAATCCGAGTACATCATTCAGGCTGTTTCCCACGCACTTGATCTGCTCGAGCAATTCCATGATGACATTGACGAGTTGGGAGTTACAGAGCTGAGCAAACGGCTAAAACTGCACAAAAACAATGTTTTCCGCCTGCTGGCTACTCTGGAATCGCGGGGCTATATAGAACAAAACAAAGCTACGGAAAACTACCGCCTAGGCTTAAAAGCGCTTGAACTCGGCCAGACTTTTATCCATCAGATGGGGCTGCTGCGCCAGGCCAAGCTTACGTTGGAGCAACTGGTTGAAGCGTGCAATGAAACCGCCTACGTCGCCATTTTCAAGGAAAATCACGTAGTCTACCTGGATGTGGTGGAAACGGGCATGACTGTGCGTGTTGTTTCCAGGGTGGGCTCACGCCTGCCTGCCTACTGCACCGCTTCAGGCAAGGTTCATCTGGCATACATGTCAGAGGAGGACCTGGATAACTCCCTGCCGCGCAAATTCACCGCCTACACCGATACCACTATTACCACCTTAGACGCCCTCAAACTGGAGCTCAAACAGGTAGCTGAACAGGGATATGCTGTTGACAATGAGGAGATGGACACTGGAGTGCGCTGCGTGGCGGCTCCTATCCGCGATTACACCCGCAGAATTGTCGGTGCCATAAGTCTTTCCGGCCCTTCTATGCGTTTTACTGAGGCGCGCATAAATGAGGAACTTACCCCACTGGTAATGGAGGCGGCCAACGCCCTCTCCACCCGACTGGGCTACAATCTATAACAAAAAAAGACCTGTCTATTTTTTCTCGGTGGTTCCAGCACGCAGATCTCTGGCCAATTCCACCTGAAAGAACTGGTCAATCCTGAGTTTAAGAGCATCAAAATCGGCGGAGTTGTCAACGATATAGTCTGACAACTCCGCCTTTTTATGTTGCGGCATTTGCGCTTCAACCTGCGCCTGAGCTTGGGCCAAAGTACAACCGTCCCTCTGCTGCAGACGCTCAAGCTGAACGGCCGGGTCCACCGTGATACACAACACCTTGTCCACACGCTTGTGGGCTCCGGCCTCGAACAGCAAAGGGGCCTCATATACCACCAGTGTGTGTTCTTCCGCCGCACTGCGTAGTTGCTGGCTGGACAGCTCGGCAATCGCCGGGTGCATGACCGCCTCAAGGCGTTTACGTGCCTGCGGATCGGCGAAAACCAGCTCTCCCAATCGTTTTCGTGCTAGGCTTTTATCCGCAGCGAGGATTTCAACTCCAAACATCTGCACCAGACGGGCGAGCAGCTCTGAACCTGGCTTTACCACCTCACGCGCTACCTGATCAGCACTGATCACATATGCTCCGTGCTGCGCGAGTAAAGATGCGGCAGTGCTTTTGCCACTCGCTATTCCTCCTGTGACTCCCAGTATCACGTAACCCTCCCGTTTTAGCATGAGTAAGCTCGCGTATTTCATCGCTCTGCGAATTTCCTCGCAGTAGCGTGCGTAGCAACACTACCACCCCAGCATAACTCCTCAATAATAGAGGATTAATCTACATATACTCGTTGCCATAGCTTTATTGACATTCCCGTGCTGAACATGCTAGCGTTTGCGCTTTGTGTACCAGATCAATGGGTTAAAGTACAAAGGAAATATCCTGAAAATATCTAGCACTGCGCCACTGCATGGACCATCTCGGTGCATGTTGCCATTAAACTACTATCCGCCCAAGGGAGGCTCGTTATGCAACACACTCGCTCTGCTGAACTATTTAAACAGGCCAAACAGGTTATTCCCGGAGGAGTCAACAGCCCAGTGCGCGCTTTCAAGTCAGTTGGACGTGATCCGATTTTCATTGAAAAAGCGGCTGGCTCCAGAATCTACGATGCCGACGGCAACAGCTACATCGACTACGTTGGTTCCTGGGGGCCCATGATTCTTGGTCACAGCCATCCCAAAGTGGTCGAAGCCATTAAACAAGCCGCCCAAAATGGTTCATCCTTCGGCGCTCCTACCGCGTCTGAAGTGGAACTGGCACAGATGGTATGTGATGCCTATGCCGCGATTGAAAAAGTGCGCATGGTCTCTTCCGGCACCGAAGCTACCATGAGCGCCATCCGCTTAGCGCGAGGCTGCACCGGACGCGATAAAATCCTGAAATTTGATGGCTGTTATCACGGCCACGGCGACTCGCTGCTGGTAAAAGCTGGCAGTGGCGCGGCTACATTCGGCGTTCCCACCTCCCCGGGAATTCCGACTGATTTTGCCAAACTCACCCTCACTGCTACCTACAACGATCTCGAAGAGGTCAAGCAGCTCCTTGACGCCAATAAAGGTGAAGTTGCCTGCATTATCCTCGAAGCAATAGCTGGAAATATGGGCTTAGTCCCTCCCGAGCCAGGCTTTCTCGAAGGATTACGCGCCCTGTGTGACAAGGAAGGAATCATCCTGATTATTGACGAGGTGATGTCCGGCTTCCGTGTTGCCTACGGCGGCGCCCAAGAACGCTTCAAAGTCAAAGCTGACCTGGTATGTCTTGGGAAAATCATCGGTGGTGGCCTGCCCGTAGGCGCATTCGGAGGGAAAAAAGAGCTAATGGATCAGCTCTCCCCTGAAGGCGGTATATACCAGGCAGGGACCCTATCGGGGAATCCTCTGGCCATGCATGCAGGGATTGCCACCCTCAGGCTTCTGCAGGAAGAGGGGTTTTACGCGCAGATTGAGGAAAAGAGCGCCTATCTGGAAAAGGGACTGCGTGCAGCAGCGGCTAATGCCTCCTTCTCCACCTGCGTCCAGCGCGTTGGCGGCATGTTCTGCACCTACTTCTGCGCAGGCCCAGTCAAAAACTTTGTCGATGCGAGCCAGAGCGATACCGAGGCTTTTTCCCGCTATTTCTGTGCCATGCTCGATCAAGGAATCAACCTGGCTCCGTCCCAGTTTGAGGCAGGATTTATGAGCATCGCCCATTCTAACGAGGATCTGGATAAAACTATTGATGCCGCGTTCAAGGCATTTAAGTCTATTTAATTGCAGGATATCTGATCTCTGATTACGTTTCTGCCTCTTTTCAGTTCACGAATCAAACAAGAGCCGCACAGGAGGCTATCCTTCCGCGCGGCTCTTGTTTTAAACTTGAATATACCCATGTTAAAATTGTATCCTGAGCAGTAAACTCGGTAAGCTACTTACCTGTCCGCCAACCCCAGGGCACCACTATGCAGACCTTTAACAACCCCATACTTGAGCAGGCTCTTGCAAGCCTTGGTCGTCTGTCCAAAGCTGCCAACTATTATCCGGATGCTCATCCGTCCGTAATGCAGGCGGCGCGCACTTGTACTGAGAAATTCAACCTCGGTCTCAAGGGTAGTCAGGATGGGGTGATCTCCGTGGAAATCAGGCGGCAGGGCTTCATGCAGGGCGAAGCATGGCTTAACCCAGACAACAAGATGCTCCCCCAACTAGCGCAGCGATTTTTTTCCCATAGAATCAAATCCATGGTTATCTTCCCCAGCTTGAGCGAGCAGCACCTGTTGTCTCTTGTCCACTGTCTAGTGCAGGAACCAGACCAGCTTGACGCTAAAGGTGGAGCGGCACACGTTCTGGAGCAACAGCAAGCCAGCAGTATCCTGCTGAACGAAATGAACCTTGGCGCTATCAGTAGCCGTAAACGTACCCTCGAAGCACATGCCGCTCTGCAGCACACCAGCGATTCCGCTGACATTCCTGCTGAAAAACACACAAACGGCAATTCTGCGCAAAACCACGTTCCGCTTGACATTATCCCAGACCAAACCCTTACGGAAACTCTACGTGCAGCGCAACAGCTCATGGATCTAGGACAACCGGGGCAACTCTCGGAGTTTCAGGTGTGCTTGGAAAAAATAAAACGCCTCCTCAACCTCGCCTTGACCGAAGCACAGCAACATTCTAGTGCAATGCTGGCTCTGACCCACTTCGAACGCTGGATTTACACCGGCAGAGACGAATACAGCAGCGTATGCCGGATGTGTCTGCAGGATCTCGATCAAAATAAAGTGGTAGCACTGCTGCTGGAAAACGCTCGCAACAACCGTACCCAACAGGACATAGCCCGCCGCCTCATAAAATTGCTGGATTCCGGCGTCAGTCACAATGTGTGGCAACATCTGGTGCGCGAATCAGATCCCAGGGTACGTAGATTCCTTGCTGTGTTAATGGAGGAACTTGGCCCCGCCGCCGACAGGGTTATGCTTGAATATCTGGACGATTCACGCTGGTACGTAGTGCGCAATGCCCTTAAAATTCTAAGTTCGCGCCGCAATCCAGAATACACCCAAGCATTCAGTTCGCAATTGTTGCACGCAGATGATCGGGTTGTGCAGGAAGCATTGTCTGCCTTGGCCGGAATCAGGGATGAAACAGCGGTAGATGCCCTGCTGAGCTATCTCAACTCACCCGTCTGCACCCTCCCGGATCTTGCTATCTTCGCCCTTGGGGCGCAAAAAAGCTCCCGTGCAGTCAAAACATTGTGTAATCTGGGGGTGCGTCGGGATACACTGCTGAAAAACAAAAAGACAACCCTCAAGGTGATTGAAGCCCTCGGCGACATCCGTGATCCCGCAGCAAACAACACCCTGATAGCTATCATAAAAAAAGATAAGCTGATAAAACGCAAGGAATATAGAGAACTGCGCCTGGCGGCTATAAACGCCCTCGGGAAAACCGCCACTCAGGAAGAGCAGAACTTTCTTCAGTGTCTGGCCTCATCGCGCGACAAAGCGGTAGCCTCATGTGCCATACAGGCTGCGCAAGTCGGCAAAAAGGGATAGACTCAGCATGAACACATCCATCCAGGATTTCCTCCACAGTTTCAACGCCTACTACCGCGGTCTGCGCCTTTATCCATCTCAGCATCCGTCAAGCAGACAACTGGCTGAACGCTACTGGGAAGCCCTGCAACACCTGCTCAAACTCCGCCGAGAAGTGAAGGTAGGCATTATCGACGACACTTTATTCATCAATGAGAAACTCTGTTCCTCTTCCAGCCCTGCGGCCCTTAGTCTTCTGGCGCTATTGCAAGAAATTGACTTGGATGGATTTGAAATTCTTGGATTTATTCAAAAACCGCAGGCACTGAAATTTATCGAATTATTGCATAATGGGTCATTCAAAGGTCCAGATTTCGAAACAACCCTGCAGCGGCATGGCATTGATACCATCCGTGCCCTGAATGGCAGTGATAAGGAGGGTGACTCGACATGCCGCAAGGTATACGCCAATGCCATTCAGGCGATGGCCGAAACCTGTGCCATGGTGGAAAATGACGAAACTCCTTCGAGCTGCAAACTTTTTGAAACCGCCGAAAGTATCACCACCGAGCTCACTCGGACCCCCTACGCCTTCATGGCGCTGACAATGATCAAAGACTATGATGACTACACCTTCTGCCATTCGGTTAATGTGGCGGTGTTTGCCATAGCCATTGGACGTGCGTGTAACATGACCCACGATGACCTGCAAATTCTAGGGACGGGGAGTCTGATGCACGATCTTGGGAAGTTGCGGATCGACCCGGCCATAGTCAAAAAACCTGGCCCCCTGAGTCCGCGAGAATTTGAAGCGATAAAAAAACATCCCGACCTTGGTGTAGAAATTGCCAACCGCATGGACGACATTAGTCCGGGAATTATAGATATTATTCGCTGCCATCATCTTCATTATGACCGCTGCGGCTATCCACAGATTCAGCTGAACAGCAACACCGCACCGTTTGTTGACATTGCCACTGTAGCCGACACCTATGATGCTATCACCACTTTACGTGCCTACCGGCAACCCAGCACTCCTGCCCTCGCGGTGCGGCTCCTCCAGCAACTAGCCGGAACCCAGCTTAACCCGGAGTATGTCAAGGTTCTGAGTGATATTCTTGGTCGTTACCCGGTTGGAAGCTTGGTACGCTTGGTAAATAATGAAATTGGCCTGATTGTGGACGCAGACACCCACAACCCGCTTAAGAGTACCATTCGCATCCTGCGCGACAGCGAAGGCAATATGCTAAATACCCCCTCGCTGAAGCAACTAGAAGTTGAAGGCACACATATAGCCGGTGAAGTTGATCCGGTTCTGCACAATATCAACATCAACGAGTGGTTCTGACTTCTACCAAAGCAGAATAAAACACGCCGCAATGCCCTGAATTAACACAAACGCCCAAGCATGCGTATGGCGCTCAGCCTGACCGCTGGGCTGGGGTGCGCAGCCGCATGAATCCCAGCATCAATAGCGGCGCTATCCCCTATCTCACCCAACGTATCCAAGCAAGCACACACCAGTTCATCCACTGCAGAAGTACACATAGCCTGCAGATAAGGGACAAGACGTTTATCATCAAACCTGGCCAGCGCCTGCGCCGCATACACAGCTACTGCCGAATCTGAATCTTTTAAACAGAGCACCAAAGCCGAAAGGGCACCTTTCTCGCGCCGCACTCCAGCCATCTGCACCGCCACCGCACGCACGTCCGCATCCTGATCCTGCAGGCACTCCTGCAACAGAACCCCAGCTTCAGGGGCAGGGATGCGTCCGAGTTTATATACCGCGGCGACACGCTGACGTCGATCCGTACTATGCAGAGCTGCACGCAACGCTGACATGTCCGCACATGCCTCCAGATACTCAAGGGCCAAGTTAGCGGCTTGACACACTTCGGGGTCGTCATCCTGCAAAGCTCGGATAATAATTTGACGTTGTTTTTCTTGCACCATGATCTCCTTAAGTTCTAACGCTCTCAATCATCACACTTTACATCCATGCCTTTATCCAACTCAATAATCTTTATGAGATTGGTGGAGCCCGGTTGCCACAACGGGGTGCCCGCCGTGACCACGATGCAATCACTGAGATTAGCCAGCCTAGTGCGTAAACACCAGCGTCGGGCGGTAACAAACAACGCATCGCTGCTGTCGAGTGCAACGACCTCCACCGGCATCACCCCACGGATAAGATTTAACTGCCGACACACCGTCACATCGGGACTCATGGCCACCACCACACAGTCGGGTCGATAACGTGCCACACAGCGGGCGGTGAAGCCAGACCATGTATAAGCTACAATAGCCGCAGCATGCAAGTCTCTGGCGATCCAGCTGCAGGCACGTCCGATAGCGCGCGCCACCATAATTTCATCCGCCACATCCAGCGTCTCCATATCCAGAGTGGTATGTACATGTGGCTCTGTCGCTCTGGCAATGCGGTCGAGCATCTGGGTCGATTCCACGGGATACGCCCCGGATGCTGACTCATCCGAAAGCATCAACGCATCGGTGCCATCATAGATGGCGTTAGCAACATCGGTGGCCTCAGCTCTAGTCGGCCTCGGGCTCGCCACCATACTTGAGAGCATCTGGGTTGCCGTAATCGTAAATTTTCCGCGCAAGCGTGCGCGTTGGATTAGATCCTTCTGAATTACTGGCACCGTTTCGAGCGGCACCTCTACACCCAAATCACCGCGCGCAATCATCACGCCGTCTACGCGGCTTAGAATAGCATCAAACCCCTCTACAGCCTGAGGTTTTTCAATCTTGGCCACCAGCTTTGGCGCGTACGCTGCAGCACCTATCATGGCACGGATTTCATCCAGATCTGTAGCGTTACGCACAAATGACAGTGCCACCACATCTACACCCTGCTCCAAACCAAAACGTAGGTCATCTCGGTCTTTATCCGTAAAGGCGGCGATACTTAAATCACTACAAGGCAAGTTTACCCCTTTGCGTCGATAGGCGATGCCACCATTAATAACTCGACACTCAACCCTTACACCATCAATCCTCTCAACGCGCAATTCCATCAGACCATCCGCAAGCATAATCGCCGCTCCCACACCCACATCAGTGTGCAGATGGGCATAGTCTACCGGAATCGCCCCTTCCCTCTCCTGCTCCGAGGATACCAAGGTCACTAGATCGCCCTGGTTCAGGCGAACTCCTTCTTCCGGCAGCATTCCCAGGCGAATTTTCGGGCCGCACAAATCCTGCAGTATGGCTATGGGTTCCTTAAGGCGTTTTGCCACCGCGCGGATATCTTGAATAAGTTTGCGGTGCGATTCATGATCTCCATGGGAAAAATTCAGGCGTGCCACATTCATTCCCGCGCGCACCAGAGCTTCGAGCGTTTCTTCAGACGCTGATGCTGGTCCAATGGTACACACTATTTTGGTTGCTCGCATAACCATCTACATATGCTCCTTAACTGGAGGGAACTAGAACAAACTCAACAAACCCGGCGGAATCCGATTCAAGGGCGTCAAACTCTGCCACATTCAAGCAATCTTCGGGCAAGTATAAATCAATAACAAATGGGCAGAAATAAAAAAGCCCCTGCAATAACAAGGGCTTCTGTTTATACGTAACCTTATGATTTCAAGGTCTATTTAGAAGGGGATCTCGTCATCAGGATTAAAGGATGGCTCCTGCGGTGCGTTCGGGCTCTGAACTTGCTGAGCGGGCGCCCCATAGTCATTACGTCCTTGTTCACTGCGAGCATAGTCATCTTGGGCATAAGAGTCCTGACGGGAGGAATCATCGCGATTGTCATTGCGTGCGTGGTTCTGCCCTTGTCTCGATCCGCTGTCATCACCAGCGCGCCCAAGCATCTGCATGGTGTCGGCGACAATCTCAGTAGTGTAGCGATCAACTCCGTCGCGACCCTGCCATTTGCGCGTGGTCAGCTTCCCCTCGATATATACCTGCTTACCTTTGTGTAGATATTTGCCGCATATTTCGGCCAACTGACGCCAAGCGACGACATTGTGCCATTCTGTTTTTTCCTGGCGATTCCCATCACGATCTTTAAAATTCTCGCTTGTAGCCAAGGTAAAACTAGCCACAGCCGTGCCAGCTGGAGTATAGCGCAACTCCGGATCTTTCCCTAAATTTCCAACCAAAATAACTTTATTAACTGCCACTTCCACCTCCAACGTCTGGCTTATGTATTACGCAAAACATCTAAATATGTCCATCGTAAGCCATGAGGATAACACACCAGATTACATGGTCAAACGATTATATAGGGGCCAGCTTAGCAGCTCGCACAACAGTCACATACGCGACACAAGTACGGTTATTGCAGTGGAATACTGAGTAGATAGCTGCTCTCACTACTGCCCAAAATACTTCCAACTTCAGTAGCCAACATATATGCTCGACCGTTTGCGACAGCCACCCCTTGTAGCGGGCGTTCAAGCTTATCGCCAATGGAGCCTTTTATCACCATGCCGTTCTGATATTTAAATACTGCCAGCCAGCTCTGATTAATTGCCGAAGCAACTCCAACATTCTGCATGATATTGCCATCTGCAGCTATTACGACAATCTCTCGCACGCCGTCTCCGTCAAGATCGGCGGCAATCGGGGCCACCTCGAAACTAACATTGTTGATCAGGGTATATTTCGCATCAGGATCTATATCATAGGTAACCGTTGAAACGGAGCCGCCCATTTCTTTACTGGATTTATATATCTGCTCGGTGCCCTTAAAGATGTGCAAGCGCCGGTTACGCACAAACACCGCTTCAATCTGGCCATCGCCGGTTACATCGGTAAGCAATGCCCCAAAAATCTGGAAGGAGCTCGGCAGGGTGAAAGACAATGGAGAAGATTTGAATGCGCCGTTATACAGGCTCAACTCTTCAATTCTTCTTCCGAAAAAATTTTCGCGTTCAAACTCTTGGGCCAAGAGTAGCTCCGAGCGCTTATCCCCATCAAGATCAAATCCTGCCACCATTTTAGTGTAACCGCGTACAACTGGGGTCAGCTTGTTTCCATCCAGCTTGAGCAGATCGGTATTCACTCGGTCATCAGACCATATGGTCACAGCCAGATACGCCTTACCGGGTTGGGGTTGATACCAGCTTAGCGCCAGGATCTGTCCCATGGTCTCACTGTCCCCTTGGGCGATCTGTTCCAGACCTTCACCCACTGCATACACGTCAATAGCACCACCATCCGTGGTTGCGAGGAGCAGCCTGCCATCTATTAGCTCAAAATCGGCCATCACAGTTTTTTTCTTAAACTGCCCAACCTTATCAAACTGCGGAAACTCCATATTAAACACATTTGAAGTACGGGAGGCTGATGATGTCTGTACTTGGCCTGTATCGTATTTTACCGCGCCAGCACTCTGCTCACCCTGAGAGGGAATAACTGCGCCTACTCCTGAGCTTATCCCGGTAGAGAGCGCTGCAGTTGCAGGCGTCGCCACGGCAAGACCAGCAACGGGACGTGCAGCAGATGGAGGAGTAATAGCATTGGTGGGAAGCGCCCCTCCTGCGCCATATCCTGCTCCATATCCTGCGCCATACGCCGGCTCTGGGGCATAAGCGCGGATCAAGGTGCCTTCCGTGCCGCGTACCTCCAACCCGTTAGGGGTAACATTGAAGAACAATTCTGCAGCAGAGGCATTCATACCCTCCTGCCATTCCAGTTGTGGCAAAGCGCGCCGCAAACCTGCGTACATGGCTTCATGTCCACCAGTTTCGTCTCGGAACACTGCGCTGAGGTTGCTGTAGCGCTTCAAACTCGTACCCGCTTCGAGGACAGCGCCATCCTTAGGATGATCAATCAAATTGGCATACGAGTAACCACCCTTGACCTGAGTCACGCGCAGCACTGCCACGGTCTTATCCAGGGTGCCCAATATTTTCTTGGTTACCGGATGCACTATCTGCGCACCCTCCTCAACCACTGAGAGCAGATCACCCACAACCAAGCCGCTGGACGCATCCAGATCAACTATATATGTATCTGCACCAGCGGCCATGACCACTATGCCAGAAACTGGCGCAAAGTCCTCCGCCACCTGTTCCATTACCGTTACACGGGCCGCGGCATGGGCAAAAACTGTTGTTAGCAGCAATACTACCAACGCGGCTAAACCTGCGAATCTGAAGTTCTTCAACTTAAACCCTCCATTTGACTATATCCACCACAACTATTCACGTGCAGACCTGTAAACATATTTTGTGAATTATACCGCGTTCGCCAGCTGCTGCCCACAGCAAATTATGGAGCAAAACCTAGTTATAAAAAAAGCCGGACCTTTGAGTCCGGCTTTTTATTTAGCTTTGCAAAACACTAACTATTCCATTTAGGGTTCCAATGAAAACTCTGATTAGAATTTGTAGCGAATGCGCGAGCTGATGATGTAGATATCCTCATCAGAGCTACCGTCTTTGTCGACTTCATAGAAGTCCATGGCATTATCTGCGAACAAGTAACCCATCTGGATAGCTGCTTCGGTGTTGGTGAACAGCTGATAACTGGCATAAGCGTCAACTTCGATGCCGATTTTATCATTGGAACGTTTTTTACCGTTATTGTCTACATACTCAATATCTTCAGCGGTCATGAGATACAGCGCTGCGAGCCCTACCTTGAGCTTATCTGTGGCCTGGTAGTCATAGCCGAGACGGTTCAAGATAAGACCCTTGTCCTGCAGATACGGAGATGAAGAGAAGTAATCATCGTCGGTGTAACCTTCGAAGAGGACAATAGAGTATTCAGCATTGATGTCAACATCCGTAGCAACAAACGCATCCAGATCGGTATCGTTAGGATCGTCGTCACCGGATGCGTACCAGAAGGTATAGGTCAGCTTACCTTTACCCATCTTCATCCCTAAGTCTACGTGACCGAAGTAACCACCGAAATCATAATCATCCATAAAATCACCAGTCTGGTACATCAGATCCCAGTTGACAAAGAAATCTCCCTTTTCCCAGCCACCATCAATACCGAAGGTATAAAGATTCATATCTGCCGGGATTGTCCCAGTGCCGGTGTTAACAGTAAATCCTTTGACATAATAGTGCGATATGTCACTGAAGTCATAACCATCTCCGGTTCCGACCCCATCACTATGCTGGTACACCACAAAGAGACCAAGCTTGGTTCCATCAAAAGGCTTCAGATTGTAACGCACATACAAAGCATCGAGATCTTCAAAGTCATTATCGCGGTCGGTTGCTACTACCTCGTACCCACGATACCAACCTAGGGTAAGATCGCCAGGACCTGCTGCGATCCGGTAATCAACCCCAGTTACGGTCTCGGTCCAAAGGAACTTATTGATATTCGTCGTCATCAACCCCATACGGGTGCGCCCCTGCCCCAAGGCAAAGTCGATATAGGCAGAGCGAGTCTCGACGTTTACGCCATCACCGGAATAACCACCGCCCTTAGCTTTATCACCGAACTGAATCCCCCCTACTTCAATTTCAAACACCCCTTTAATACCGCCATTGTCACTGGTTGCAGTGGTCCACAGACGATACTTGATCTCTCCCATTAAATCATTGGAAGAACCATCTGAAATGATGTCATTATTTACCGTCCCATTGTAACTCGCCAGGCGCTCACCTTTATCAATGCCATTAAAGTAACCGGACTGGTTGGTGTAGAGGCGGAAACGGTGATTCAAGTCACCGTTAAAGGTAAAGTCCACCGCAAAGGCCGAACCTGCCATGCTCAGCATCAACGCTAGAGCAATAATAATTCTCTTCATTCTATTTCCTCCTTGTTGTAAATAACTAACCATCGTTCCGTACGAGTTTATTCGCATGATCAATCGGACTGCGGCTTGCTGATTCTTTAAGATTTCCCATCTACACTCAAACAGAATCACTGTTTTCCCTGGATACTGCCGCAGAGCCTTGCAGCATAAGATTACCTCACACCTCCTTTCAAAATGACACTGCCCTGTCAATCTTCAGGATTCATTCTAAAACACTGTCTACTTTAGACAATAACGATACCAATGACAAGAGCACTTTCACTCGTACGTCTAAGTAGCTGCAATAATAGGAATCATCTTCCTTATACTGCTGTAACTATTTAAGTTTACATGAGGCGTAGCCAACACAGTGTTGCTCTTAAAACACATATGTTTTTATGTATAGCCCTATGTCTATTAAAAATTAAACCTTGTTCTATTTACTTGTGACTGCCAAACATTGTCAAGCAAAATATGCAATATTGGCTTCGATATTTAAATGACTTACAGTCGGAATTGGCAAAAAATACTGCGCAACACAGTTCTATCTGCCAGCAAGGATATATCTTTGCACCTTAGCCGCTGCTTCAAAAGCTATCTGTTGAATTTTCAATGCCCTGGTTGACACAGTTCTGTAAGCACACCACCGCTGCTTTGTGGATGGATAAAGGCGATCTTAGCCCCATGTGCTCCATTGCGCGGGTGCGTATCGATAAGCCTAACCCCCTGTGCCGCCAAGTTCTTCAATGTGCTGGCAATGTCCTCTACAGCGTAAGCTATATGGTGGATCCCGGGGCCGTTCTTATGTAGAAATTTTGCCACGGCAGAATCCTCACTGGTGGGTTCCAAAAGCTCGATACTGCTTTCGCCAAGCTGAAAAAAAGCTACCTTCACGTTTTGCTCTGCTACCACTTCAGTGCCCATGTACTCCATATGTAGTTGGTCCCGGTAATAAGGCAGTGAATCTTCGATGCTTCGTACCGCGATGCCGATGTGATCTATTTTAGTTAACATAAGATTAGCTCCTTATTTTACCTTCCAATGTTTTTTGTCCCAAGCAAATGCGCACACCTCACAGGCTAAATACTTAAACCCACAACTACTTCCATGTGCCAGAACCTACATCCACTTTTCAAGGCAAACTGCCGTCTAAATCCAATGCTGTAGAATAAAGTCTGATGAATTCTTACTCAACCGCTCGTTTGCTTCTCAGTTAAAAGGTGAAAAGCAAAATACCGATTTATTTATAAACATCTCCAGTTGATTCGAAATAGCAGCCTTTATAAATCTCGACCTGACTCAATCCAGGTGGCAACATAATCCAATTTTCGAACCTATGGTTTGCCTGATAGAACATTGAGCACCGTAACATACTGTTTCAGAACGACTTTTAGAAAGAAATGCTTGTCAATTAGAAAAATACGCCTATACTGGTATCAAAAGAAATGACCCAAATAGGGCGGCAATTGGGCCGCACAGATGCGAGGGGGGGGGTTGGATGGGCAAAAGGCACCACACTGCCTTGCGTAATCGCTCAGCCCGGCTCACCTGCCTATTAGCTGAAAGGGGATACGACTATGAAATGTCCGGTATGCAAAAACCACAAAGACGCAAACATCTCTTTGCACGCCGAGGGTTTCTACGCTGGAATTACAGAATGTGACATATGTGGGACCGTGTGGTCTTCGAATCAAGGTCTTCAAAAAGTTGTTAAAGACGGCCAAGCCCGTTCATTTTTAGCGGGTGCTCCGGAAAATGTAGAAGCAGATGATTACGCGTTTAACTAAATAGCCTCACTTAGCAGGCGATACACCCCAAGACCGCCTACTTAACTAGCACCTAAAGCCCCGCAAAAAAAGTTCGGTGCAGTTGATAAAAACTCGTAGCAGTTCCAGCGTAACCGTACCCAAGAATCCAGCAGACCCAAAGAGCGATGTCTATCGTCCCCTTGGGTCTGCTGCGTTTTAAGCAGTACGTAAATGTTTTAGGTGATGGCTTGTAAATAGGCTTCGGTAGTATTGCGCCGTTCTTTCTCGATAGCCTTAGGGTCAACCTCTACAAATCTCTCATCCGGGGTTACCTTGAAGATCGACTGCCCCTTAGACACGATGACACCGTCGCCCCCTTCAATAAGGATTTTGTCCACGGTTCCAGAAAACGGCGCCGGAATCTTGTTGAACATCTTCATAACTTCAAGGATAAACAGTGGTTGGCCTTTCTCGAAGTGCTCGCCTTCCTTAATGAATGGTGGCATCCCCGGTGCTTCCTGGGCATAGTACATCCCCCCCCCGGGAGTGACGATTTCATCTTCCTTGGTGGCCGGAGGCGGCACCAGCATCTTCTTCATCTGCGTCTGAAGTACTGAATCGTGCAGATATTCAGGGATGGTTACGTCCAGATTTTTCTCCACCTTGAAGTCAAAAAAGTTGGTCTTGACTCCCACCAGGTACAGCAGACCCAATAACTCATTTCCGGCCTCAAAGCCGATATGGGAAGCGCGAATCGCATCCCACTCCGCAGCGCTGAAATCACCTTGGGGTTTTTCTTTTTCCAACAGGGTATTCAGGGCTTCGAAATCATCGATGTCAATGGGGAAATGCTCGCGCAGGCTGGAATAGAAAGAAATGGCTTTCTGCAGATGCTCATTGTCGTGTGACCAGATCACATCGGACGCCGGAGCATCGGGACGCATAGTCATATTCAGGTATTCATAGGTTTCGGCAATGATCATCAGGGGGTTGCGCAACCACTTGAGCTTGCGCCCCTCCATGCAGAAATTCTTTCGATTCAGGCTAAGCCAGCCCGAAAGCAGATGTGGATCTTTGAGGATTCTCTGCAGCGGTCTAGTCAGCAAGGTGCCATTGCGGTCGAGAATATCGGAGATCGCTTTTTTGACCTCAGGGTTCTCTGCATTTGCCACCACATAGCGCTTCTTTAAGGACAAAAAGGCTACCACTGGATCGACCTTGGCGGCCTCCTGTTTTAAGCAGCCCATCAAAGTCAGGTACGGCACCACAAAACGGGTGGTGGGCTTAGCCATAACGTTGTTGCCAATAAACCAATTCACCAGTCCGTAGTGAAACTCAAGGTTGGTAGCCAGATTCGTGCCGTAAATGGTGGTGCGGCGCAACACCTCCGCCAAATGCTTAAAGCTGGCAAGGCGATCATCCGCCTTGGTCAACAGTAAAGCGATGTTGGAGTCGTATGCGCCAGATACGGTGTAGCGCATAAACTGCCCGGTATCGGGGTTTGCCGTACAAATCCCCTGATCGTCGCGAATCTCCCCCTCAATGGGGTCGGACCAGTAGCGAATAACACCGCCGGCCGATGGGGACAAGGAACAATCTGTCGCGTTGAGGCGTGCTTCGACGCCGGCACCAAAGCGGGGCACACGTTCAGGTCGCGGCAGGCGCTCTTTGTGCAGGGCAAGCATGGCCATGGCTTCCACCAGCGACTCAACTATAAAACTATCCTCTTTATCTTCAGGGTTAGTGAACTTCAGGCTATAAACCAGCTCGGTGACGCGGTGTTCCACCTGGATCCTAGTGTTGACCTCCATGAAGTAGTGGCGCTGCCGATCGACGATACACTCGAACGTTGAGGCGGAATCAAGGCCCGCTGCTTGACCGAAGCGTTCCGACTCCTCCTCCATGCGCTTGAGGATTTCAAGATCGATTTCGAGGGCTTTGGCGACAACCTCATTTCCGGCTGCGCGCGCTTTTTCAACCTCACGTGCCAACCCTTCTTGAGTCACGGAGAGCTCCAGCAGCTTCTGTTCGTGCATCTGCAAAGAGCAGTCACGCCCACCCAGGGCGATACACCAGTCTCCGTTGCCGAGCAGTTGAATTTCGTTATGCCGGGTCTGCTCGATATTGAGCTCTACCAGCACGTTTTTATTATCCCCTACCCCACCAGCCTTAACCTCGTTCAGCACTTCCAGCACTAGACTTGGTGCCTCAGCGGCAGCCCTGGCGATATCCGCTGCGGTAGGCTCATCTTTGGCCAACAGTGAGGCTCCCAGGATACGCTGTCCTTTGCCGCCGCCACCGCCGATAGCCTTCAGGCGGATGCGCGCGCCGGGGTAATCCCGGAACATGGCAGCACATTCACGTTCCACCTGCTTGCCAAGTTCCTGAATGGAGAACAGATCGATCCCTTTTTTGTAGGAAGCCGCCAGAATGTGGTCAGCCAGCTCTTCAAGACTCAAGTCGGCATTGTTCAAGATCGCAGGGTCACACTTGAGTCCTTCCGATTTGACCAGCGCAAGGAGGCTCTCGCGGTTGGAGTATTTGGTGACAAGGGTGCGCGCGGTGACGTTATCGATTCCGGGAGTAACCGAAACCCCAACCTTCAGAGCCGTGCGCTTCGCCTCGTCCTTCTTACCCGCACCACGCTGCGTTGCACTGCAGGGGCCGATAAATTTAAGGCCAGCTTCTTCGATGGCAGCGACAAACTCGTCGTCTTCGGCCATAAAACCATAACCAGCAAAGATGGAGTCGTAGCCATTTTCGAGGGCAATACCTATAATCTGTCCGATGCGCTCGACGCGTTCTTCCTTGCTCGCGCCGCTGTAGTCGGGCACGCGGTGAACACGGCGATTATCCGTCAAGGTGCGCAGCTCTGGTGACAGGGCATTGGGATAGACGATGGAATCCTTCTCAGATAGAAGGATTCCGTAGTGGGTAATCCCCATCTCAGAGTAGACATCGATCGCCTCTTTACGAATCGGACCGCGGCATACAATAAGGGGTTTCAAATCCTCGCAGGAGAAGGAACGTACCCACTCGGAAGAGGACTCACCCAGACGGCGATCGCGGTGGATCAGTGGATTGTTGACATAGAAGTTTTGGTTCTGCAATGTATTTTTTGCCATGGGCTTCATCTCCAGTTCCATGGGGTTGTCAAAACAGGAAGTATTCCTACTGGCTGTGTTCCCGCGCTTAATGGAACTCGCGCTGCACCGATTGCCATGCACTTGGCTTATAATGCCGTAGAAAGAAGTTCATATTTCTACCCAACTCACGGCGTAAATCCGTCGGCATAACCAGAGAAGAGATAGATCCCAGCGCCAACCCCTCTTTCGGGTTCATCAACTCTTTTTCGTAGCGGGTGTTGAGTTTGACCTCCTCTTGTTGCAACCACATGGCAGCCTGATTCTCACTTTCGCGCTTCGCCTCGATATGATCAAGTCCGGCGGCAACCAGCCGTTCAATTCCCCGCTGCACCATACCGGGCACGGCACCCCGCACTTTGCGCAGTTCATCTTTATACACAAACTCTTTTCCGGCCGGCCCCATAACCGCCAGACGTGTAGTGGGCAGAGCCAGAACCAGATCCGCTCCGGTAGGATAGTTATTGTATGAGGCATACGCGCCGCCATAGGCGTTGCGTAGGATCAGCAAAATCCTGGGGGTGCGCACGTCCACGATGGAATCGAGCATGGAGCGACCGGCCTGCACGATACCGCGGGATTCCTGCTCACGCCCGGGGAGGAAACCGGTGGTGTCTTCCATGAATATGAGGGGAATGTTGTAGATATTGCAGAAGCGCACAAAGCGCGCAATTTTCAGCGCGGAATCGCAGTCGATCTGGCCGGAGGATACCGCAGAGTTATTGGCCACAAATCCCACTACGTTGCCATCCAGGCGTCCGAACGCGGTAACAGCCTCACGTGCCCTGGTGCGCTGAAGTTCAAAGTAATCACCGTGGTCGCACACCTGCTGAATGATGATGGATACATCAAAGGGGGTATTGAAACCGGTGGGTGAATTAAATGCTTTTTTCAGCAGGGTATTGATCTCCCAGGTCTTGCGCTCCAAAGGATCGGTGGTTTTAAGTGCTGGTGCCATGCTGTGATTATTATCAGGCAGATAACCGAGCAGACGCACAGCGGTGCGCAGCGCCGAGGTTTCATCTTCAACAGTGATATCGGCGACTCCGGTAGCACCATGTACCCTGGGTCCGCCCAGATCTTCAGGTGAGATATCCTCGCCCAGAACCGATTTCACCACCCCCGGCCCGGTAAGACCAAAGAAGGTATCTTTCGGCTGGATCAAAAAACTACCCTGACGCGGCAAATACGAACCCCCACCGGCGTTAAAGCCGAACATACACATAATGCTGGGAACCACGCCGCTGATCTTGCGCAGGGAGGTGAACGCCTCTGCATAACCATCCAGGCCACCAACCCCGGCCGGAACAAAGGCCCCGGCGCTATCGTTCATGCCGATGACGGGGATCCCTTTTTCGCCAGCCATATTGAACAATTTGGCTAGCTTTCTGCCGTTGGTTGCATCAATGGAACCGGCACGCACGGTAAAGTCATGCCCGTAAAAGGCAACATCCCGCCCTTTGACATTCAGAATCCCCGTAACCAACGAGGCTCCATCCAGGTTGGGGCCCCAGTTCTGGAAATAGATATTGGGTTCCTCTTTGGTTAAAACCCGAAGCCGCTCCCATACCGTCATACGTTGTTTGAAATGTTGTTTTTCTATCTGTCCTACCGGCACTGATTTGATGGGGCGTTCCATCAATTCGTGCCCTTCCTTCATCGCCTCTTCGTACGGCCCCTTCTCTCCGGGGACTTCCCCAGGGATGGTAAACTCTACATCTTCGGGTGGAGCAAGAGGGTTCTCCAGCGAGGGTATCAGCACCTTTTTTGCCATAATTCATCCATCCTTTGTTGATATAAAATTAATGCTTTCCGGCAGGCACCTATGCGTGCACCGGAGAAGATCCAAACAGGTTTTTGAATTTAACTTTGCCTTGTTGGGTGTTTTGCACCTGAAAATCAGCCAGACCAGGAGCCAGGATAAAGCGAAGAGACCGAACAGAGGGAATATGACCAAGTTATGCATCGAGATAGAAGCTGCATCAACGGGTTACTATCGCTAGCACCTGTACCTCTTCGCCATCGTAGGAGAGCAAGCGGTGCTTCATGGAAGAGTCAAAATACACCGCATCACCAGACTCAAGCTTAATGCGCTCATCCCCCAGCAGCACCTCAGCAGTTCCGCTCATCACCAGTAGGAACTCTTCTCCATCGTGGCTGTACATGGTCTCGTCGGTGATACGTTCTCTCACCGTAACCACAAAAGGTTCCATCTTCTTATTGAGTTTATGCACCGAGAGCGCTTCATACGTGTAGCCATGCCCTTTGCCGGCCTTAGAAATTACCCGACTCACTACGCGGCGATCGTCCACCCGCACCACCTCATAGCGGCGTGGCTCATCCCCCTCTTCGAAAAAGTGGCTGATTTTTACTTCAAAAAAACGGGCAATTTTAGACAATGTCGCAATCGGCGGCGATACATTATTATTTTCGATCTGAGATATCAATGCCGGCGAGAAGCCCGTTTCGTTGGCCACTGCCTGGAGTGTCAACTGTCGCGCCTTGCGCAGTTCCTTGATTTTTTCCCCTATGTTATATTCCATGCAACCTCAAACCTCATGAATAAAAAACTGTTTTACTTTTGTTCGATATAGAACGAGTGCCGATAAAAGTCAATGCCAAATATTTATTGTACTTAAAGAGTATTTGACTGTCGATAAAGAAAAAACCGATGTAAATGTTCTTGCGCAGCGATCTAAATGTATGCTGAATCATTGCATAATGTCAGTTATAGGCCTCACTACCCAGTGGCAGAGCGTAACTTGGCGCTGTTTAAAAGTCTAACAGCCACACAGACGAAAGGTTCTCGTTGCATATCATTGATTTTGCAAAACATATTTACGAAAGAGCACTCCCATCAAAGGCATTTATCCATTCAGGCCAGAACCCGTCAACCAGTGTTCGGATATTGCATATATATGGGGCACGTACCGACTGTATTCAATCCTCTTGACAGTGCTGCATCAGGATTGGTAATTTTGGGTTCGCTAAAAATTTTTAGCAAATCTAAAAAAGCATTCTATCGTATCACTCAGATTAAGCTTAACGAAGTCACTCTCTGTGCAGATAGAGACCATGGCATCGCGTACCTTTTAATAGAGTACGATGACAGCGGTCACTACTTAAGCTGAAAAGACCAGAAGGGACAACTTATGAATGATACACAAGCCGGGGCGCCATTTCCAGCTCCGAAAGACCGACTCTCCTCTAAAATACATGTGTACACTGGTGACGGCAAAGGCAAAACTACTGCGGCACTAGGACAGGCCTTCCGTGCCGCCGGGCACGGGCTCAGGGTACATATCCTACATTTCATGAAAAATGATCCCAACTATGGCGAAATGCTCAGCGCTGCGAAGATGGGAGAAAACTGGCAGGTGGAGCAATACGGAAGAAAAAGTTTTGTGCGTAAGAATAATCCCGCTCTCGAGGACATAAACCTTGCGCACCAGGGACTGGAACGTGCCCGCACCCTGGCCAGCAATGGCACAGTGGATCTTCTTGTGCTGGATGAGCTGGTCAACGCCCTGGATTTCAACCTCCTGGAACTTGATGCGGTTCTTGACCTACTGCGCACGCGTGCCCCTAACACCGAAATCATTCTCACCGGGCGCAATGCCCCAGCACAACTTATACAGGCTGCAGACTTGGTTACCCAGATGCAGCCGATAAAACATTACTATGATACAGGCACTCCGGCACGCGTCGGAATTGAGTCCTGAATTTCATCCAAACAGCTGAATGCTCCACCTCAGCGACCACTGAAAAAGGATACAGTTATGGCAGAAAAACCCACTTTGGCCGCCTGGGAAGCCAAGGCCAAAAAGGAGAAGAAAACGGACGATCTGTCCAACTTCAAATGGGATACCCCAGAAGGGATCAGGGTAAAACCCCTGTATACCGAAGAAGATACGGCCAAGCTCGAGCACCTCGGCACCCTGCCGGGCATATCCCCGTTTCTGCGTGGCCCTGTTGCCACCATGTATGCTGGTCGCCCTTGGACCGTACGTCAATACGCGGGGTTCTCCACTGCGGAGGAATCCAACGCGTTCTATAAGCGCAACCTCGCCGCTGGACAGCAGGGGCTCTCAGTCGCCTTCGACCTCGCCACCCATCGCGGTTACGACTCCGATCATCCGCGCGTAGTGGGTGACGTGGGCAAAGCCGGCGTCGCTATTGATTCGGTTGAGGATATGAAGATACTGTTCGACGAAATCCCGCTCGACAAGGTATCAGTATCCATGACCATGAACGGTGCGGTACTGCCCATCATGGCGAATTACATTGTAGCCGCCGAGGAGCAGGGGGTAATCCAGGAGCAACTGGCAGGCACCATCCAAAACGATATTCTCAAAGAATTCATGGTGCGCAACACCTACATCTATCCGCCCGAGCCCTCGATGCGGATCGTGGCTGACATCATTGCCTACACCAGTCAATACATGCCGAAGTTCAACTCCATTTCTATCTCCGGCTATCACATTCAGGAAGCTGGAGCCAACAATGTACAGGAGCTAGCCTTCACCCTCGCTGATGGGCTTGAATACGTGAAGGCGGCGCTGGCCAAAGGGTTAGACATCGATTCCTTCGCCCCACGTCTGTCTTTCTTCTTTGCCATCGGCATGAATTTCTTCATGGAGGCCGCGAAGCTGCGCGCGGCGCGCTTCCTGTGGGCCGAACTGATGGAACAGTTCAAGCCACAGAATCCAAAATCTAAAAGTCTGCGCACCCACTGCCAGACTTCGGGCTGGAGTCTGACGGAGCAGGACCCCTACAACAACGTGGTACGCACTACCCTCGAAGCCTTGGCTGCGGTGCTGGGCGGAACCCAGTCGCTGCACACCAACGCTCTGGACGAAGCTATCGCACTGCCCACCGATCAATCTGCCCGCATCGCGCGCAACACCCAGCTGATCATCCAAGAAGAGAGCGGTATCACCAACGTGGTCGATCCCCTGGCGGGCTCTTACTATGTAGAGTCCATGACGGCGGAACTAATCACGGAAGCGCGCAAGCTCCTCAAAGAGATCGAGGAATTAGGCGGTATGACCGCAGCGATTGAATCGGGCATGCCCAAATTGCGCATCGAAGAATCTGCCGCCAAGAAACAAGCCGCCATCGACAGTGGCCGTGACGTAATTGTCGGGGTCAACAAGTACCAGCTTAAAGATGAAGACCCTATCGATGCGCTCAATATCGATAACACTGCCGTGCGCAATTCGCAGATAAAACGCTTGGAGAAGATGCGCTCCGCCCGCGACGAGCAGGCTTGCCAGGCCGCCCTTAACGCCATAACCGCTGCATGCAGCGATGAATCGCAAAATCTCATGGAGCTGTGTATCGAAGCGGCACGTCAGCGCGCCAGTGTAGGGGAAATTTCCGACGCCATGGAGAAGGTGTTCGGACGCCACAAGGCGCAAATAAAACTTGTATCAGGAGCGTATGCATCCGTGTGTGATTCAGACGAAAACTTTGCCGAACTCAAAAACAAGGTTGAAGAGTTCAATACCGCTGAAGGCCGCCGCCCCCGCATCCTCGTCGCCAAAATGGGACAAGACGGGCACGACCGAGGCGCGAAGGTAGTTGCCAGCGCCTATGCGGATATCGGCTTTGATGTCGATGTCGGTCCACTGTTCCAGACTCCGGAAGAGGCGGCGAAAATGGCAGTGGAAAATGACGTACATGTGGTGGGCGTTTCAAGCCTTGCCGCTGGACACATGACCCTGGTACCCCAACTAGCTGCAGAGTTGAAAAAACTTGGCGGAGACGACATCGTGATTGTCTGCGGTGGGGTAATCCCACGGCAGGACTACAGTGCGCTGTACGCCGCCGGAGCCTCCTGCATCTTCGGGCCCGGCACTCCCATTCTGAAATCCGGATTGGAGACCCTAGAGGCCATAGAGAAAAAACGTAACGCCTGACCCCTTTGGTAATATCTGCCAGCTACCCAAGCAGGGCGCAGAGCTATTTGTGCTCTGCGCCCTCACCATATCCACACAAGGACTACCATGCACATTGAAGAGATAATTGCTGGCATAGAGGCTGGCAAACTGCGCGCCCTGGCCAAGGGAATTACCTTGATCGAAAGTCGCAAGTCCGAGCACATGGAGCAAGCTACCAAGGTGCTCGAGGCTCTGCTGCCCAGAACCGGCAATTCAACGCGTATCGGTATCTCCGGCGTTCCCGGGGTGGGCAAGAGTACTTTTATTGAGGCATTCGGTCTGTATCTAGTACGCAAAGGACACAAGGTCGCGGTTCTGGCTGTGGATCCTTCGTCCCAAATCACCGGAGGTAGTATCCTCGGGGACAAAACCCGCATGGAACAACTGGCACGGGAGGAACATGCCTTTATTCGCCCATCACCGGCAGGGGAAACCCTGGGTGGAGTGGCTCGCAAAACCCGCGAAACCATGCTCCTGTGCGAAGCCGCCAACTACGATATCATCCTGGTTGAAACCGTCGGCGTAGGCCAGTCGGAAATATCTGTAGCCGCTATGGTCGATGTGTTTTTGCTCCTGCAATTGACCGGCGCCGGCGACGAGCTCCAAGGGATCAAAAAAGGGGTGATGGAGATCGCCGACGCCATCGTCATCAACAAGGCTGACGGCAACAACAAACCCGCAGCTGAACTGGCGCGCCAACAATATCTCAATGCCCTGCACATCATGCGCCCCAAAAGCCCGAACTGGACCGTGCCGGTGCTCACCTGCAGTGCGCTGCACAATATTGGCATTGATCATATCTGGGAAACCTTGGATGAATTCCGCACCAGCATGCTCAGCAGCGGTGAGTTTGACACAAAACGCCGTCAGCAGGCACGCGATTGGATGTGGACGTTGCTGCTGGACGACCTGAAGGAACTGTTCATCCACGACAAAAATGTCGCTCCCCTGTTACCGCAGGTGGAGCAGAGCGTTATAGAAGGGCTGACAACCCCAGGTGCCGCCAGTCGCCGCCTGCTCGAACGCTTCCGGCGTCACTGATCTGACTTGCCTCTTCTCAAGCTCAAAACATCTCTTTAACTCCGCTCTATTTTCAGCGTCACGGCTTCATCCTCTTCAGGCGGGCAGAGCTATTGACTTTGCCTGCGCGTGTGCTTATCCTTACGCGGTTTAAACCTTCTACCCTCAGAGGAAACTGTGAATATTCCAAGCGGTTCAAACGGTGCAAAACTCAGACAACCGTGTGGTCTGAGCCTGTGGCCAAGTGAATTAAAGCGCCCGGACTTCTGCATCGAGCCCGGATACTATTACACTCAACTTGAAGAGTGTGAGGGGGCTTTTCGCTTTATTGCCTTAAGCGATATCGACGCGCTGCCACAACTGATCAAAGACTGCTGTACCCTTTTATCCGACGAATGTTTTTTTATCCTCGAATACTACCCCGATGAAGTGGCAACTGAGGATGAAGACGGTACAGTCGAACCTACGGTGTTCTATTCTCCCTATCTGCCCACCGAAGAAATCTTGGAAACGCTCCAGCCCTACCTCAGCCGCCTTATCCATGACGGTTTTGTTGGCTTTGGCCTAGCCAACAACAGGCTTGGGGCGGAGATATTTTATTCCGAAGAAAAAGCCCTCACTATTTTCACCGCCAACCACATCCGCACCATGGATATCTTTAACCGCTACCACTTGCATCATCGCTCTGAAATTCTGTTTCCTGCTGACTTCGCACACAATCACCTGTCTCTGAGTAGTATCCCGCCGGATGAATTGCCTACAGAATTGCAGCAGTTTAAGCCTGAAGAACTGGATTACGTCAATTACTGCTCAGAACTGGTGGATTTGTTTTTCATGACAGCTACCAGTGACACCGACAATTTTTTTCTATCCGTCTCGGAGCAGGACACTATTGCCGAAATCATGTTTAAACAAGATG
>JAVERW010000130.1:0-4002 GCA_034006915.1 Desulfuromonadaceae bacterium
CCGCTCCAGTTCTGCTAAAGGGGTGGCCTTAGCATCTTCCGAACCGAGAAGCTGGTTTTTATCCAGCAACTGCTCATTGATGAACATGTCGTAATCGCGCTCGACACCAGAGATCTTTACCCCTTGACCGACAAAAAAATTGCCGAAGTTCAAGGATGGATAATCGCTGAAAATGGGGCTCTGGCGCGAATACCCTTCAGTATTGACGTTGGAGATATTGTTACCGGTAATCTCCAGCGCTTTCTGATTGGTGAACATGCTGGTTTTGCCAGCATTGAGTGCGGCGGCTAAACCCATTAGATCCTCCCGGACAGAAGGCGTCCGCCCGCGACGCTGCTAACTTCGGTGCCACTGGGGTTGTAGGCATTCGGCGCAGATTTCCGTCCAAAAAACGCCATAGATTCGCGGATCCAGTTGAGCGCGGACCACAGCAAATAGGCGTTACGCCTATTTTCGAAGCGGATTTTGTCCGCTAGTTCTTTATCGGCCTCGGTTAAGGCGATCTCTTCAGTGAGTTGCAACTCTTGCATCAACGCCTCTTTGGCGCTGACAATCTCTTGCAACTCATCGATGCGCAGATCGCGCGCACACTCGCGCTCACGGTTCACAAGGGCGTAGAGCTGCTTGAGTTGTTCACTGAGATTGGTGTTCATAGGTTACGCTCCTGCGCTAAAAACTGCACCAGACTCCCGGCTACCTTTTTCAGATCAGGCTGATAGGAGCCTTCCGCCACCTGTTGCTTGAGTTCTGCTACACGCGCACTCCGTTCTACATCGTCAAGCGGAGTTGGAGCCTCAGCTGAAGCTGCGCCCTCAAGCACCGGTGGGCGTAACCCCTCAATCCCTGTGGTTGTGGGTGGGGCTACAAGCGCGCCACTTTTTGATGCCTGCTGCAGTACAGAAGAGAAGCTCACCTTATCTTCGTTATGCCCCTGCTTGGCTTCCGCCCCTTCGGTTTTAGCCTGGGTGCGTTTCACCTGGGTCGGCTGTAGCAGCCCTTTATCTCCTTGGATTTTCATATCCATACCATCACCTTTTTCAGTAGCATTTAAGTTCAGCTTGCACATGTAGCGGGGTTAACCCCGAGACACGAATAAATTTATTTTTATATGTATACTCTGCTCTTCGACCTTTAGTGGAGAAACATTTAGTTTTAAATATGCTATGCCCCCACATTGTGACCCAATCTCGGAACGGCTCAAACACAGCTGCAGCGCTATTCTGCTTTAGCTGGCGCCGCCTCCCCTTCCAGTTTCGCAACTTGCCGGTAGATATCTTCCCCCAGCCCCATGCTCTGGCGGTGTGCAAGTTCTTGCGCAATGCGCCCATCGAGCATATCGCGGTAGATCAACTGCGCGTTGCTGACTTCAAAAACTCCCTCTGGGGGCTCTTCTGAACGCATCGATTTGAACATCATCTGCACCATGATAGCCTCAAACTCTGCCGCGGCGCTGCGAACTCCATCATCTTTAGCGCCACCGCCTGTGGAAGTGAAGCTTTCACTTTGGTTCATGTACATACGTGGGTCTACATGCAGATTCATATTTTATCCTGTGGCTGAAGGTACAAGAACAGGTCAGTTTATTCGACAGTTTATCCTCTAGTACAGGTATCGGCAGGAGGGAGGGGAAAGTTTACCCGTTAGCGTTATTAGCTCCAACGTCATTGCGCAGCAAGGAACCGGGGTGTGTTTCGTGCCACACCACATCCTACCGCGGAGATGGGAGGCAAGATCCAAAAAAGACACAACAGGGGCAGACCTCTCAGTCTGCCCCTGTTGTGTTAGGTTTCGGGTGAAATTATGCGCGGAGCAATGTTTTGGCTAGATCACCACCAGTTCGGCATGGAGGGAACCAGCGGCTTTGATTGCCTGAAAGATTGCGATCAGGTCGCGGGGGGTGGCACCTATGGCGTTAAGAGCGCGCGCTACGTCGCCGATACTGACCCCCATGGGCATCACTACCAGATTGCCTTTTTCTTCAGACATTTCCACCTGCGTAGCGGGCGCAACAACGGTTTGTCCCTCTGAGAAAGGCCCCGGTTGAGATACCTGCATCCCTTCACTGATAACGAGGTTAAGATTGGCATGCGATACTGCCACGGTAGACAGACGCACATTTTCTCCCATCACCACGGTGCCGCTGCGCTCACTCACAACAATGCGTGCACCTGTATCGGGCTGAATCTCCAGATGTTCCACTGCGGCAATAAATTCAATCAACGACATTTGATCCTGCGTGGGGGCCTGCACATTGAGACTACTGCTATCCAGCGGTGCGGCAATGGGAACGCCAAAGTAGTCGTTAATCGCCTGCGCCATTCGGGTAACGGTGGTAAAGTCGGCGTCGCGCAGTTGGTAGCGCAGGTTGTGATCTTCAGGAAGACGAAACGGCACTTCGCGCTCTACACTCGCCCCATCAGGAATCCGTCCTACCGTAGGGTGGTTTTTCTGTACCTTGGCGGCTTTTCCGCCGAAGGAGAGTGCCCCTACCGCCAGCGGTCCCTGCGCTACTGCATACACCTCACCATCGGGTCCTTTAAGCGGGGTCATGAGCAACGTCCCTCCAACGAGGCTGTCGGCATCGCCGATGGATGAGACCAGTACATCGATGGAAGAGCCCGCTTTGGCAAACGGCGGCAGTTCGGCGGTCACCATCACCGCGGCAACGTTGTCTACTTTCACATCTTTGCGATCAAGGCGCATGCCGAGGCGTTCCATCATGTTAACCAGCGACTGCACGGTAAATTCTGTTTTATTACTATCGCCAGTGTCATTTAAACCTACTACCAGCCCATACCCCACAAGCTGGTTTTTACGCACTCCGGCAATGTCGGCCAGATCTTTAATCCGGCTGGCATGAGATACGCCGCCGAGCGCGGTTACAATTAGAGCCAGGGTCAGAGTCAGGGCCAGAGTGGGGGCAATGATGGAAGTGGCTCTGTACAACATGGGGCGCAATATGCGGTGTAATATTGGATGCAATACGGGGCGCAACATGGGCATATCTCCTAAAATGGACTGATGACGTCATACAGGCGGATAAACCAGCCCGGGCGCTGTTTATCATCGATCACCCCTTTGCCAGAATACATAATGTTTGCATCGAGGATATAGCGCGAGTCGATCTCATTATTGGGCGTGATATCCTGCTGGCGGATAATCCCACTGAGATTGATGAGTTGTTTTTCGTGATTCACCATTACACTTTTACTCCCGGAGATGCGCATATTCCCGTTGGGAAGCACCTCAATAACCTGGGTGGTAATAGTTGCGGTGAGGTCTTCCTCACGCGTAGTGGTGCCACTGCCCTTGAAATCGTTGGTGTACCCGGCACTGATAAGATTGGCTGGATCAATATTACTGTTGAGATTGGCAATGTTGCTCTCGAGCCCGAACAAACTTGTAATATCTGCACTCGCAGAGGTGCTGCGCCCAGTGCTGGTGGTCGCCTCTTTGCTCGCGCTGGCCTGCTCGCGAATAATAACTGTGACAATATCGCCCACAGTGGTAGCACGATTGTCCACAAACAGACTTCCACGCCCCGTAGTCCATAATGACCCGGACGTTTGTGGCTGGGGGGCTATTATTTCAGGTTTTTCCTGGGTAATTCTCTCAATTTCCTGCTCTACGTTGCGACTTCTAGAGGCACAACCGCTCAGGACAAAGATACACATGAGCCCGACGAGCAGGTGGATATTTAGTTTGTGCATATCAAAACCTCACCTTCACCGTGTTGACACCAATCACCTCTGCGTGGATCTCCTGCAGGGATGCACTATTGCGCACCCGGATAGTTTCACCCAAACGTCCATCCTCGCTTGCACTTCCTGTCGCCTCAATACGCATCGGGCCACGTTCGGCGATAATATGCACAAAGGCCCCACGCGCAACAACTACAGGGGCGAGGAGATGACGGCGATCTATCGGGTCGCCAGCGCGGACTGCGCGCGCCAGTTCCATCCCCACCACTTCTGCAACAGAAAACACCGGCTCGCTGATGGC
>JAVERW010000132.1:0-3917 GCA_034006915.1 Desulfuromonadaceae bacterium
CGCAACTGGCGCTGATTTACTAAGGCGTTACAGGGGGCGAAGCTAAGAGCCTGTACGCCACAGAATATTTTGCGGACCGGGAAGTACGGAATCTTACGGCCGTACTTCCCGGTCAGGATAAAACTACTCAACTATGCGACTGTCTGCGGCCAGAACAGTCCAGGAGTTTTGTGCCAGCGCGTCAAAGTAACGCACAAATCGATCAATTTCTTCGGCCTGCTGCTGCTTAAGGTTCTGAGCCCAACGATAGCCGATAGGCTGATACAGCAGTTCCGCAGTCACGCTAAAGGGACCCTCGTGTCCGGCGAGGGGGACACGGTAGACAACGCGATCTCCCGGAGCGGTGAAATCGCGGTCATCCCGGGCCTGACCCTGCACCTGGATATCCTGTGAGGCACTCGCTTTGTCAAAGCCCTGCGGGAGGAGACGATTATCCTTCACATAGCGCAGAGCCTCCAGCAGACCGGTGGTAACCTGCCCCGCGGGATTAGCCATTATGGTTTCATAAATCTGCACCTGGGCGGCGCTGTCGATCTGGGTATAATGAGGTTCATATCTGCGCGGATCCTGGTCATTGATATTCCCCATGATCGCGCCATCTGCCCCTACTGCACCGGAGCTGAAAACCACCTCTCCCCGTGCATCTTGCAACGTAAACCTTATCCAGGCACGGCGGGAGGGATACGCAGTAGGCAGTTTGTGCCCCGCCAGATTCTCGAGCACAACCTCCGCACTAAGGTCGCTACCTGTGCGCCTCACTTCGCTGATACTAATCTTAGCTGAACTCTGCTGCAGATGTGTAAGGGTTTCCTGCGCCGCCCGGGTCAAATCCTGGCTTAACGTAGTAACGCCCAGTTCCTGCCTGAATGCATTGAACATTTGCGGCAGGAGGAAATTGCCCCCACGGAAGGCGTGGCGCGAGAAATTCTCCCGTTTCTGCCCCAGCACTGAGGATATCTCCATTTTTTCATCCAGCTGCGGCATATGACATGATTGGCAACTTTTACTCGCATAGAAAGAGCTGTGTTTCCATTCAAGATAAGGTACCTGCTCCGGCAGCTCTCCAAGGATCTCACCATCAGGACCACGTGTGTGGGTAAACAGGGTATGGCACGTAGCGCACAGGGCGGACTCCTGCACATGCTTGCTCAGTTGTGGCTGCATCCCGGAGGCAGAACTCATGACCCGCTTTTCCCCCTTTTTTACTTCATAGGGACCAAAGATGTCACGCTGCCCCAGAGGTTTGCTGCTATCGAGCACAAAACCCGCCACAAAACTTTCACGCGTGCCTAACTTATCTGCCTGAATCTGGTGACACACACTGCACGAGACTCCATCAGCCGCCATAAGTGTGGCAGGGGTTGGTGCTGCCTGCAGGGGTAAATGCGCAAAGACTTTACCCTTTCCCCCTTGAGTGTGGGCCAGGTAACGGGTCATAGGCATATGACAGGCTGCACATTCATCTTCTATACTTGCGGCTATGCTGGGGTGATCCAGGGTTTCACGCCGTACAGATGCCTGCCAATAGGGGTCACGCGCGGAATTTGCCATCATGGAAGATTGCCAGCTCGAGCCTATGGAGACATCAATACCGGCAGGGGTAATAAGGCTGTTATGACATGCGATACAGTCATTCGAGATCGCAAATATATTCACCTGTCCCGTAGCAGAGGTGGCAGCCGGGGCGGCGGCATTCGCCTCCAGGGGCATAGCCATGCACAGAACCACGGCGGCCCAAAACACCAGGTGGTGGCAGCAATGCTTAAAACTGCAGCCTTGCCTCGCACTGAAGGGCTGGTGCCCCATGTTTGTAATTGATAAAGAAGGCATAGATCACACTCCTATAAAGTTATGCGGTAAAGACTCATCATTCACAGACTGGTTTAAATACCTTACCATCCCTCAAACAGACCGCCGTCGAACCAATCCCACAGCACATACACATGGTAGGTTTCTTCCCGTTGCTCAGTATTATTCAAGGGCAACTGGGCTCCAATACCAAGACGTACATGCTGACGTCGATTCAAAGGGATCTGGATCTGAGGAACGACATCCCAGTTGGTATTTGCCGCTGATGCCAACTCTTTAGAACCTAACAACTCCACCATGGGGGTAACGGCGTGACCATAGCGCCCCAGCACAAAGGTTTTCCCCAGAACTCCGCGCCAGAAAATCTTTTCATCGATACGATCGGTATCAAAAGGGAGGGCGGCTCCGACCTGAAATTGAAGGGAAAAGTCCGCCGGCAACAACTGCCCATAGGAGATATAGGGCTCAAACACCGTAGTATCATTGCCAAAGCCTTCATCTTCATCTCCGGTAGGCAGAAACAACTCCCCCCCCAGGCTGACTATGGATCCTGTCTTCAGGCTGTGAAACATCACCCGTTTCAGCGCCAGGCCGATATCTCCGACACTTGAAGTCCATTCGGTGCCCCCATCGCTGCGTACTTGCTCACTCCACCCAAACGGAATAATCAGCTCAAACTGGTTGCGCGCACCAAAGCGCTGTTCATATATGAACTCGTTGGCAATAATATTCTGCTTGTCGAGATTCACCGCCGCCGCCCACACAACTTCATCTTCCGGATACGCCTTGGTGGTTACCAGAGCGCGAGGCAGGTTCAGTTCGCCCCGAGCCCAGTTGCTGTCCTGACAAAAGACGCGGATATAATCCATAATCCGCAAAATCTCCGCTTCAGTGAGGGCATCACCAAAGGCGGGCATTTTTTTATCAAAGCCCCGCGCAGGGCCACCCTCAGCGGTGACAAAATACCAGTCACCATTCGGTTCACGTGGGGCAAAAACACAGTCACTAAAATCCGGCAGCGGGACAGCAAACCCCACAGTGCTTGCATCCACACCGGTGCCGTCAGCACCATGGCAGGCGGCACAAGCCTCCTTATAGAGTTGCTTTCCGCTCTTTTTTTGCGTGTTATTCTGATTGCTGGCTTCAATTGCCCAGCTCTGTGGCGCAAAAAAAAGCCCTAGCATAACTGCTGCCAGAGCAAAGGCACTAAAAGCTCTTCCTGTTCGGCATAACAGCATAAAATTGATCCTTTCTCCAAAAGCTCCCCGAAATCCTTCATTTCCAACAATTAAATCTACAGATGAAAAGAATACCATCTTTGAAGATCTTTAAAACCAGATAAGGAAAATCACTGTGTTAACACAAGCATTTGAGCACTCAATTTTCAACAGCGTTGTCATCGAAAGACAGATTGTTTTTATGTCCAGATCCGCCGCTGCAGTGCCACCCTTCACTAAAGCAAAATCCAGCGCAATGACAACGCACGAGTGCCTGAAATAAAAATCCCCGCTGAAGATCTCTCTTCAGCGGGCTACCCCCATTCTCAGTCCGGGAGCAACCTGCTCTGCTGTGCGTTTAAGTGTGTATCTACTTAAACAGGTATGCTAGGTTTCCCGTGCGCATCCCAGCGCAATGCGTGTTGATTTATTCGAACAAATACCACATCAACTTGTGCCCTGTGTTTTTACTGTATTTCCACCGTGCCCAACGCGACACCCTGGAGGAATACATTTAATCCTGCATCTTTGGAAAATGTCTGCTTTCAGAAAGTTAAATTTGACCTGAATCAAGGAATCCGGGCGCCAGTATGTGCCAGATTAACTCCAGCGATATGGGCTCGGATTCTGCCACTTAAGCCTGCCCGGAAGTATTGTTGTGATTTGTGTTTTTCTAACCGTATCGTTTGCAAGGGTTAAGTTTTGCAGCGCCATTAACCATGTGAGGCATAAAGAGAAGCGGATATGTACGAAAATGTTGCCAGATTTAAACAGAGCCTGACGCAGCGTCCAAACATATGGCGTCAGGTGGTGCAGTGGGTATTTTTGCTGTGGATACTGTGGCTGGGGCTACGCTTTGGCCAGTTTGTCGCCCATTTTGCTCCGGGTTCT
>JAVERW010000133.1:0-3885 GCA_034006915.1 Desulfuromonadaceae bacterium
ATTTAACAGGAGACAGTATGGCTGAGAACGCAAAACTCACAAAATCTGAGCAAATTGTCGTCAAGTTTGCCGGTGATTCCGGCGACGGCATGCAGCTCATTGGCAACCAGCTTACCGCTCTAGCAGCATTAGACGGTAATGACGTTAACTCCCTGCCGGACTATCCGTCAGAGATCCGAGCCCCTGTCGGGACCATTGCTGGTGTATCCGGCTTTCAAATGGCCCTTGGGGATCACAAAATCTACACTGCTGGTGACCATCCCGACGTACTTGTTGCATTCAACCCCGCTGCGGTAAAGCACAGCTCCAAATTCGTCAAGCCCGGCGGCATGATCATCACCAACTCTGACTCCTTTACAGAGAAGGCGATGGAGAAGGTTGGCTACAAGAGCAACCCTCTCGAAGACGGGACCCTCAAGGGGTTCGATGTAAAAGCAATCCCCATGTTCACCCTGGTGCGTGAAGCCCTGGCTGACATGGAGATGCCCACCGCAGCTAAAGACCGCTGCAAAAACTTTTTCGTCATGGGTATCCTGTGCTGGCTCTTCAATAAAGATTCTAAGCTGGTTCTTGATTTCATTCAGGAGAAATTCGGCCCTAAATCAAAAAAGCCGCTGCCCTTGGTTGCCGAAGCTAACACCCGCGCATTTAAAGCCGGCCTTAACTATGGCGAAACTGCCATCATGTTCCAGGAGCGCTACGACCTCGGTGCTGCACAGCTCGAAAAAGGTCTGTACCGTAACATCACTGGTAACGATGCGGCAGCTTTGGCTATTGCAGCTGCGGGAATAAAATCCGGCCTGCAGCCCTTCATCGGCTCTTACCCCATCACTCCTGCAACTGACCTGCTTCACTATGCATCCGAGTTCAAGGATGTAGGTCTGGTAACCATGCAGATGGAAGATGAGATCGCCGGTATCTGTAGTGCGGTTGGCGCTGCCTACGCTGGCAATCTGGCGTTTACCACCACCTCAGGCCCCGGTTTGTCCCTTAAAACCGAAGCTGCCGGTATGGCTCTGATCCTGGAACTGCCTCTGGTAATTGTCAACGTCCAGCGTGGCGGTCCTAGTACCGGTCTGCCGACCAAGACCGAGCAGTCTGACCTGCTCCAGTCCATGTTCGGGCGCAACGGTGATAGCTATATGCCCATCATTGCAGCTAACAGCCCGGCTGACTGCTTTGACGCTACCTATCAGGGCGCTAAAATTGCACTGAAATACCGCACACCTGTTATCGTGCTGACCGATGGTTACATTGGCCAGGGCAGCTGCCCTTGGAAAGTGCCCAGCATGGACGAGCTCGAAGACCTCACTCCGTATGTAAACTTCTGGAAACCAGAAGACCATCCTGGAGAGACCTATCAGCCATACCGGCGCGATCCTGAAACTTTGGCGCGCGACTGGGCTATCCCCGGCACCAAAGGGGTGCAACACCGCATCGGTACCCTGGAGAAGGATGCCCTCACTGGTGCAGTTAGCCATGATCCCATGAACCACCAGATCATGACCGAGACCCGCACAAACAAGGTTGATAACCTCGCAGCAGTTCTGCCAAAGGCCGAAATCAATGGCAAGGACTCCGGCAAGGTTCTGGTTATCAGCTGGGGTGGTACTTATGGCGCAGTTAAAGGTGCCGTTGACCGCCTCATCGCAGATGGCAAGTCTGTATCCGGAGTTAACCTGCGTTGGGTATGGCCGTTCCCGCCGAACCTGGGTGACATCATCAGCCGCTTCGACAAGGTTCTTGCGCCCGAACTCAACATGGGCCAACTGAGCATGCTGCTGCGCTCCAAGTTCCTGGTTGACGTAGTAAGCCTCTCTAAGGTTCAAGGCGATCCGTTCCGTGAGTTTGAAGTGATCGACAAAGTCAATGAAATGTTGGGAGAATAAAATCATGGCAGAGACACAACTAACAAGAAAAGACTTCGCCTCTGACGCAGAGGTTAAATGGTGCCCAGGCTGTGGCGACTACGCCATCATGAACGCGGTACGCGACGGCATGATTGCCGCAGGCAAGCCCCGTGATGAGGTGGCAATTGTTTCCGGTATCGGATGTTCCAGCCGTTTCCCCTACTACATGGAGACCTACGGCCTCCACACCATCCACGGACGCGCCGCAGCAATCGCCTCCGGGGTAAAGGTTGGCAATCCGAAGCTTGACGTATGGGTAATCTCTGGTGACGGTGACTCTACCGCCATCGGGGGTAACCACTTTATGCATGCAATTCGGCGCAACATCAACCTGAACTACGTTCTGATCAATAACAAGATCTACGGTCTGACTAAGGGTCAGTACTCCCCCACTTCCGAGATGGGACAGCGCTCTAAGACCAGCCCCTACGGTGTCATTGACTACCCCATGACTCCGCTGAAGGTGGCTATGGGCCTGGGCGCAACCTTTATCGCTCGTGGTCTGGACAGCATTATGAAATTGTCCAGCGAGATCTGCATCCGTGGAGCCAAGCATCACGGCTTGAGCATGATGGAGATCTTCTCCAACTGCGTTATCTATAACGATGGCGCCCACAAACAGCTATCCGATAAAGCAGAAGGCCCGAATCATCGGATCATTCTGACCCACGGCGAGAAGATGATCTACGGCGCCGACAATCAGTTCTGCCTCGTGCAGGCTGGTTTTGGTATTAAAAAGGCCAACGTTGCCGACGTAGCAGAAGCAGACATCCTGGTTCACGACGAGAAGAACGCCGAGTTGGCGACACTCCTCGCTGGAATGCGCCCGGATGCAGGTCTGCCTGTTGCTCTTGGCATCATCTATGCCGATGATAGCAAAAAGACCTATGACGACATGGTTTACGAGCAGGTTAACGCTGTAAAAGCCAAGCTTGGTCGCACCATGGATCAACTGATGCAAGAAGGTCATACCTGGACTGTCTAATCTAGACATTTAAGGTATAAAGAGCACAAAAAAAGGCCCGGAGATCTCCGGGCCTTTTTTTGCATATAAAACTAAGTAGCGCATACTTTCTCTCTAGCTTGTTGCAATACCCCCCTACTCTTCGACGCCCCAAGCCTCCAGCCCCCAACCCTGAAAACGTGGTACCCAGGGGGACTTCTCCAGACTCTCAGGTTCACGTACGCTTTCCGGTTGCTGACGCGTGCGCTGTGATACCGGGATATCGTTAGTTTCAACTGAGGCAGGATACGCAATGACCTGAGTTGGCTGAGTTGGCTGAGTTGGCTGAGTTGGCTGAGTTGGCTGAGTTGGCTGAGTTGGCTGAGTTGGCTGAGTTGGCTGAGTTGGCTGAGTTGGCTGAGCATCTATTTGTGTCGGGGCCTGAACAACCGAGTTCTTAGATTTTTGGGATTTCTGGGCTTGTTTATCGCTATTCAGACCTGCAAAAACAGTAGCAATCCCCTCTTCCCACCCATCTTCCTTGCCATGCGCATAAAAATAGTCAGAGACCGCTTGGGTACCTCCCGTGGGTATATCCTGGATGCGCACATGCACACTTTCAAGGGTACGCGTCCGTTTGCCCTCGTTGCTAAGGTCGGCCTTGTAGACAAATTCACACTCAACCACGGAATCTGCCTGATTTCGCGTGTCCACCAACTCCCAACCCAAGGCACGAATTTGTTCGCGCACCAGGATGTCTGCCTTTGCCGCAGGCGCATCTGAAATACTGTACACTACGGTGTCGATTTCACGTGGTGTCCACGCGTCCAGGGTATCCACATGCAAATGGCTGCATCCTGCTACAAACGCCAGCGTAACAACCAGTGTACAGATCCTGCTTAGATGATACCTATATTGCATTATTCCCCCTCATCACTTTGGTGCCAGACAATATCAAGTACCTGGCGCAACTCTTCGTCTTGGATAGATAGCGGAGGCATGGTCGCCAGCGCCCTGATTTTGCGCGGATTT
>JAVERW010000134.1:0-3871 GCA_034006915.1 Desulfuromonadaceae bacterium
GTCAGTTTTGGTGCTTGGCGCTATCTACAGCGCTATGGGATAAAAGCTGGGGTCTTTGGCGGGCACAGCTACGGTGAACTGACCGCTCTATGTGCCGCCCATTGCTACACCCCGGCGGAGCTGTATCGGCTCTCCGGTCTGCGCGGCACCCTGATGCGCGGTGATGGCAGCGACAAGGGGACCATGCTTGCCGTCTCCGCCCCGCTGGCAGATATTGAGGCCCTGCTTAAATCTGAAGGGCTGGATCTTATCGTTGCAAATAAAAACACCCCGCAGCAAGGGGTGCTTTCTGGGGCACGCGCAGAAATTGAACGCGCCGCCACTGCCTGCAAAAATGCTGGCATGCGCTGCATTCCCCTCGATGTCGCGGCGGCTTTTCACAGTAAGCTGGTTGCCGCAGCCTCCGAACCATTTCACGCTGGACTGGATGCCATTGCAGTACAGGCACCAGACGCCAAGGTCTACGCCAACAAGACCGGCTCAACCTATCCGTCTGAGCCCGATGCGATACGCACCCTGCTGGCACAGCAGATCGCCAGCCCGGTAGAATTTGTGCACCAAATTGAACAGATGCATGCCGACGGTATCACCACCTTCATCGAGGTGGGCCCTGGCGCGCGCCTCTCTGGGATGGTAAAGAAGATTCTGCCGTCTGCGGCGCAGGTACATATCGTCACCCTCGACTCCTCCAACGGCAAGCGTGCCGGCATGCTTGATGTCGCGCGCGCCCTGGCGCAGCTAGCAGCACTTGGGCTACCTCTGGAGTTGCAGCGCTGGGATGAAGATTACGCTCAAACCTATTTAAGCCGCCCTGCAGTGGAAGATAAAAAACCGCGGATGAGCATAAAAATCTGCGGTGCCAACTCCACCAAGGAACGCGAGCCTATCCCACCTAGCACTAGAACCCTGGTGGACAGCCGTGAGATCCATTGCACGCCGTGCCCATCCGCGTCAGGGCAGCAGACCAGTCAGACACAGCCTCAACCACAACATACCACCGCACCTTCACTACAGGTGTTGCGCTCTCAGATGAGCGTACTGCAACAGATGCAGGAAGATACCGCCCGTCTGCACGAACAATTCCTCGCTGGTCAGACCGAAGCGCTGCAAGCCATGCGCAACCTGATGGGACAGCAGGTGGATGCACCCGTGGAGTCTTCGGGCAGCTGGAAGCAGGCGTCTGACCAGCAGGCAAACCCACCGACACCTGTCATTTCACAACAAGTTGCTCCACGCGCGCCTCAATCTAGTGTGACGCGCACCCAGACAACAGCAAATCCTGGAGCAAACGCTCAGGCACATGCGCAATCTCCGAGCTCACAACATCAGAGCGCTCAGCCAGCAATCGATATTGCGGGAGAACTGCTGCGCATCGTAGCGGAGAAAACCGGCTACCCGACCGAAATGCTCGAGCTGGATATGAGCCTCGATGCTGATCTTGGAATTGACTCCATCAAGCGGGTAGAGATCCTCGCCGCGGTGCAGGAGCAGCTTCCAGAACTGCCCGGGGTAGAACCGCAACAGCTGTCGAGTTTACAGACCCTGCGCCAGATTGTAGAAACCTTAAGCAGTGCTGCAGCTGAACTAAGCTCTGCACCTCAGGCGCTATCTGCCACCAGTGCAGCTACTAATATCACTGCAGCTAATATCGATGTAGCAGCAGAACTGCTGCGTATCGTGGCAGAGAAAACTGGCTATCCTACCGAAATGCTCGAGCTGGATATGAGCCTTGATGCCGATCTGGGAATTGACTCCATCAAGCGGGTGGAGATCCTCGCCGCAGTGCAGGAACAACTGCCAGAACTGCCCGGGGTGGAACCACAGCAGCTGTCAAGTTTGCAGACCCTGCGCCAGATTGTAGAAACCTTGAGTAGTGCTGCAGCTGAATCAAGCTCCGCTACAACAACAAATATAGCCAATATCGATGTGGCTGCAGAACTGTTGCGCATCGTAGCGGAGAAAACCGGCTACCCGACCGAAATGCTCGAGCTGGATATGAGCCTTGATGCCGATCTGGGAATTGACTCCATCAAGCGGGTGGAGATCCTTGCCGCGGTGCAGGAGCAGCTTCCAGAACTCCCCGGAGTGGAACCGCAACAGCTGTCGAGCCTACAGACCCTGCGCCAGATTGTAGAAACCTTGAGTAGTGCTGCAGCTGAATCAAGCTCCGCTACAACAACAAATATAGCCAATATCGATGTGGCTGCAGAACTGTTGCGCATCGTAGCGGAGAAAACCGGCTACCCGACCGAAATGCTCGAGCTGGATATGAGCCTTGATGCCGATCTGGGAATTGACTCCATCAAGCGGGTGGAGATCCTTGCCGCGGTGCAGGAGCAGCTTCCAGAACTCCCCGGAGTGGAACCGCAACAGCTGTCGAGCCTACAGACCCTGCGCCAGATTGTAGAAACCTTGGAAGCGCAAGCACCCAACGAAGCAACCACACCGCCGACTGCAGCGTGCGCACAATGCACGCCTACGACCCGCTCTGTCCCGGCCGCAGGGGGAACCGGAATCCAGCGCCAAATAGTCCGCACCAGCACTATTAAACAAGAGCGCACGCCTTTAAACATCCAAGATCCCATCATGGTTGTGGATGACGCTTCACCGTTAACAGAAGACCTCGTCAATGCCTTGCTCGAGGCAGGCTATGCAGCAAAAAGCATAAGCCCGAATTGCACCGAAGTACCCCAGCGCCTCGGTGGTCTGCTGATACCAGCTCCGGGAATGGGAACCGACAGTAATTTCATCCGCGATGCCTTCACCCTGTTGCAGCGCTGTGCTCCGGCTCTACATGCTGCAGCGGCAAATGCTGGCGCGGTATTTATCACCCTCTCGCGTCTGGACGGTAGCTTCGGCTTTGCCCCCGATTCTATTTTGCAGGACCCTATTTCTGGTGGATTAGCGGGGCTGAGTAAGACCGCAGGGCACGAATGGCCCGACATTACCTGCCGAGCCTTAGATCTCGATCCTTTAATGCCTCCTGAAGAACAAATCAGGCACATTGTGTACGAAATCGGACACAGCGGCCCGCCAGAAGTTGGGATCGCCTGCGGCGGAGTCTGCACCTTGGAGCTGCAGGATGAAGCCCTACCCGCACAAATCCCAGAACTCAACCTAAGCAGCACTGATGTGGTGGTCATCAGCGGAGGAGGACGCGGCGTAACTGCCGCAGTAGCTCTTCAGCTAGCACAGACGGCCAGCCCCACCCTGCTCCTACTCGGGCGCAGTGCTGTGCCAAAAACGGAAAAACCTTGGCTCGCCAACGCAACCACCGCAGCACAGGTGAAGCAGGCTGTGCTCACAAACACCAAAGCCAAGCTGAGTCCAAAAGAACTCAACGCGCGTTGTGAGCGTGTCCTCAACCAACGTGAACTACGCTGCACCATTGAGCAATTGGAGCAAGCGGGCTCGCGGGTTATCTATCGCGCGCTGGATATTCGTGATGAAAAAGCCGTCGGCGCTGCCATAAATGAAGCACGCCAGAATGGAACCATTCGCGGCATTATCCATGGAGCCGGAGTTCTGGCGGACAAAGCTATCGCGGACAAAACCACGGAACAATTCGAGCTGGTCTATTCCACTAAAATAAGGGGGCTACAGGCTTTACTCCAAGCCACCGCAGATGATGATCTGGCTTTCATCGCCCTGTTCTCTTCCTCTACCGGGCGCTTCGGGCGCACCGGCCAGATCGACTACGCCGCAGCCAACGAGGTGATGAACAAAACCGCTCAAGCTCTGGCGCGCCAGCGCCAACAGTGCCGCGTGGTCTCCCTCAACTGGGGCCCGTGGGATGGAGGCATGGTCACGCCTGGGTTGAAAAAATTGTTCGCCAGCGAAGGGATTAGCGTAATTGACCTGGATGCTGGAT
>JAVERW010000135.1:0-3814 GCA_034006915.1 Desulfuromonadaceae bacterium
GTTTCTAATACGATATCTTCCGGCAAGGTGTGACTGACGCGCTCCAGCGCCTGTTTAAGCCCGGCGGTTACCTCGCGGCTGTTTTCTCCCATGAGCATAAACCCAAGCCCCAGAATCACCTCTCCGTTGGCATCCGCCGAAACCGCGCCTCGGCGGAGCTCATGCCCGATTTCGATAGTAGCAACGTCCTGGATGCGCACTGGCGTTCCCTGGGTGGAGAAGATGCCGATGTTGCCGATATCTTCGATGCTGTGCACCCGCCCCAGACCATGCACCAGCAGGGTTTGGCCGCCGGTGGTCACTTGGCCGCCGCCGACATTTAGATTGTTATCCCGCAGGGCGGTGGCAACGTCGCTGTAGCGCAGACCGTATTTAATCAGATGCTGCGGTTCAACAATAACGTGATACTGCTTTTTCAGCCCGCCCCAGGCGTTTACTTCCGCTACGCCGGAGACCTTGCGCAGTTCCGGTTTTACCACCCAGTCGTGCAGAGTGAGCAGTTCGTCCAGCCCGCGGGTGGGGTCGGTGGAGCGCATGGTGTAGTGAAACACCTCCCCCAATCCGGTAGAGATGGGACCGAGCTCGGGACGTTCGATCCCGTCCGGAAGTTCCACTGCAGCGAGGCGCTCCATAATCAGTTGGCGCGAATCGAGGATCGCCATCTCATCTTTGAAGATCGCGACCACCTGCGAGAGGCCAAATTTAGAGATGGAGCGGACGTGAACTAAACCAGGTAACCCCGAAATAGAGAGTTCAACCGGGAGTGAAATCTGGGTTTCAATCTCCTCGGGCCCCAGCGCCGGAGCCGTGGTGTCTATCTGCACCTGCACCGGGGTGGTATCCGGAAAGGCGTCTAGGGGCAGGTGCAGCAGCGACCAGAGCCCAACGCCGCAGGCGATAAGGAAGAGGAGCACAACCACAACGCGGTTGCGCAGAGAAATATCGATAAGTTTTTCCAGCATGTTTGCCCTCCTGGCGGGATTAAACGGCTTCAGTGATCAGCGCATGAAGCGCCAAGACGAGCACGCAGCACTTCCGATTTAAGGGCAAAACCACGCGCGCTCACCACGCGCACAGCGAGGTCGTGGCTGGGGTCGAGACCAGCGCTGATGCCGACGAGCCCATCTTGGATTGCACCGGTATTGACCCGGCGTAGCTCAAACAGATCTGCCTGCTGCTGAATGAAGATATAGCTGTCGCCGTCGATGTGTTGAATCGCATCGGCGGGGAGGGCAAGCCCGGGTGAAGTTGGGCCGGTCGCGATGTCGGCGCGGGCGAACATTCCAGCTTTCAGATGTCCGTCCGGGTTGGGGATGTGCGCCAGTGCACGCAAGGTACGGCTCTGCTCATCGAGGGCCGCATCCACATGGAAGAGCGTGGCCTGCAACGGCTCTGTTGCGCCGTCAATATGTACGCTTATGTGACTGTGGTTGCTGATGCCTCCGGCCTGGGTTGCAGGGATGGAGAGTTCGAGCCACAGAATATCAGGATCGGCAAGGGTGAGGAGAACGGAAGCTGGGGTAACCACCTCACCGATAGAGGTGGCCAGGTTGGTGATGATTCCGCCAAATGGTGCGCGAATAGGTGCCAAGTTTGTTACTGTATCTGGCGCCGAATTGGCGGAGGTGGCCGAGGTGGTGGAGGCGATGCCAGCAGCATCGAGGCCAAAGTTCAGCAGTTGTTGGCGGTATTGTTCCAGTTCACTGCTGGCGCTTGCGTAGGCGGTTTTGGCTTGCTCATACTCCTGCTGTGAGCTGATCCCTTTGGCTAGCAGGTCTTGTTCACGTTCAAGGGAGGTTTGCGCCTGACTCAGACGGGCGTGGGCACCCGTAACCCCGGCTTGAAGGGGTGCGAGTTCCGGAGTGGAGATCTCCACCAATAGATCGCCCCGCTTAACCCTGGTTCCGGGACGAACATGAACGCGGCGCACGGTTCCGGGGGCAACTGGGGCGATGGAGGCGGTGCGCTCGCGGTTGAACAGCAGGCGCGCAGGAACGCTCAAGTTTTGCGCAATTTTCATTGGTGTAGGGACGGTGGTTAGGACCCCAGCCTGCGCCGCAACGCGCTTAGACTCAAGGCGTACCAGTAACCCTTCGCCGGGGCGGAGATCACCGATATGTTCCGCTTGACACAAGGCGTCCTCGGCTTCTGGCACCCGGTGTTCTGGGCAGATGTCGGTGGCACAAGAGTCATCCCCCTCCGCGCTTGCGTGGTTGCTTTTGGGATTGTTTTTGGCATGGCTGTGTCCGCTGTGATCATGCCCGGCATGCTCGTCCTTCGTGTGCCCATGTCCGTCGTCATGCTCGACATGGGGCGCATGTAGCGCTGTCAGCACTTTTGTGGTCAGGGTGGGATTTAATAGCAATATTGCGCCGCCTAGAACAGCCACGCCAAGTACGCTTAAATAGATGTATGTTTTCATGCTTCACCTCTGTAGGTTGCCGCTGTGTCTGTTGTAGATTCTTTTGGGAGTTCTGTGCCCAGCAGGCGCTCTAACGCTATATGGGCTTTGTGTGCGGATGCGAGACTGTCTATGCAGCGATTCTGCATAACAAACAGGCTCTGCTGCGCGTCCAGAACTCTTTGATAGGGGTATTTCCCCGCTTGATAGGCGTACTTAATGCGCTCGAAGTTTTGTTGTGCCGCTGGGAGTAAATCCGCACGCAGCACTTCTGCTTCACGGCGTGCACTCTGAAACGCGTACCAGCCCTGTTGGAGTAAATTGCGCTGTTGCAACATAACCGTACGGGCCAGAGCCTCAGCTTCTCCCTTGCGCGCACGAGCCGCAGCTACGCCGTCTTGGTTGCGGTCAAACAGGGGGATTTCAATGGAGACTCCGGCAATAAGAGCATGGTCATTGCTGACTTCATCCTGTTTTGCCCCGAAGCTCAAAGTCAGGTCCGGTATTCGCCCCGCTTGCTGCAGGCGCAACTCTTGAGTCGCGCGCTGCACTTTGGTTCGGGCCAGACTCAGCTCCGGGCTATCTGTGCTATGGGATAGGCTGTGGGGCAGATCGGCCGCCCAATCAGGTTCCACGGCGTCCACTGATTCGGCTTGGTTCGGAACAGATGGAAGCGTGGCCAAAGCCGCGCCAACAAGGGTAACGTCTGCCGGGTATTGCCCCCACAAGGCAGCGAGAGAGTTCTGGCTGCTGCGAAGCTGATGCTGCACCTGCTGTACGCGCAGCCGCGCCTCGTCTCGCTGCATTAAAAAAGCAGCCTGCTCCATGGTGGCGCTTTTGCCGGTAGTGATACGTTCGGTGACCATATTCAGCATGGTGTGGCACAGCTCCAGCTGTTGTTGGGCCATATCCAGGCGCTGTTGTGCTGCCATTACGTCTACATAGCGCTCTCGCACCAGGGCGCGCAATTCAGCGGTAAAAGCTGTTAGCTGTTGCTGGGTGAGCTGGGCATCGGCTTGGGCCACCGCAACGCGGCGTTTTCCTTTGCCGCCAAGTTCTAAACGCTGATGCACAATCAGACTCGTCTCGGCGTTGCTGCTACCGCTGTATGCGCCACTGCCGCCAAAATCTTCGAGCACGAGCTCCAATTCTGGGTTAGGAACGCGCCCAGCTTGGCGCACGATGTGGGTGCGCGCCTGGGTTGCGTGGGCAAAGGCATTGAGGCGCGGATGGTAGTGGAGGGCTAGCTCAAGTGCTTCGGCTTCACTTATGCCTCCCGATACCAGGGGGGTGGGCGTGGACGTGGAGGGCGAAATATTTATCCCCTCAGCCTTAGTATCTTGCGCACTCCACACCGGGAGGGCACACACACTCAGGCAGATTCCAAGCGCGACACCATAGGTAACTAGAACC
>JAVERW010000136.1:0-3691 GCA_034006915.1 Desulfuromonadaceae bacterium
GCCATCAGATATGGCTTGAAAAATATCAGCAGCAGGTTCGCCGGGCAGGCCGCACACCTTTTGTCTCTCACCACTTAGGGAAATACGACAGTCTCCCCATCTGGGCCGCTATAGAAGTTTGGGATTTCGGTATGCTGTCTACTCTGTATGAGGGGATGAAGTACAACGACAAAAAAAGAATCGCCCTGAAATATAATGTGGCGGACGGAAATAAATTGGCTAAATATCTACGAAGTTTAAACTTTATTCGGAATGTTTCGGCGCATCATGCGCGGTTATGGAATGTGAACGTTGTCGATCGCTCTCCTTTGCTACAGGGGCAGTACTGGCAGCAGCTTAATAATGCTCGTCCGTTCTTCTACTTTTGCCTGATGCAGATGTTTCTGCGGGTGATATCCCCGACGTCAACCTGGGGGCAGCGACTCATTACGCTGATCAATGAGGATTTCCCGGTTGTCGATTGTGATGCGATCAACGTTGGGGACTTTGGAGTTGTGGGTGATTGGAGATCGTGGGAACTGTGGCCCTGAAAAAGAAAACCGACGCGTACGCAGATAAATCTGCGAAGAGGCGCCGGGCGTATTCTGTCCAATTATAGGCGTTCTCTGAACCTTGTCAATTAAAACTTGAGACCGAAAGAGGGCCGAATGATCACAGAAGACCAACTCGAACAACTCTGCCTCGACTGGTTTCGCGCTGGTGGCTACGAATACGCCTACGGCCCCGATATCGCCTTTGATGGCGACACGCCGGAGCGGCGCGATTACCAGCAGACGGTGCTGACCGGCCGCCTGCTCACCGCCCTGCAGCAGATCAATCCCCACATCCCCTTTGACGCCCTCGAAGAAGCCGCCCTGGCTGTCACCAAGCCTGAATCCCCGGTGCTGCTTCATAATAATCGCGCCTTTCACAAGCTCCTACTCGAAGGGGTGCCGGTTGAATACCGGCCCTCACCCCTAGCCCCTCTCCCAGAGGGCGAGGGGGATCTAGTGTGCGACCATGTGCAGCTGATCGACTTCCACAATATCGAGCGCAATCAGTTTCTGGTCGTTAGCCAGTTCACCGTGCAGGGAGCAAAGCAACTGCGGCGCCCCGATATCGTCGTCTTCATCAACGGTCTACCGATCGCGGTGATCGAGCTGAAGAATCCCGCCGATATCAATGCCGACATCTGGAAAGCCTACGCTCAGCTACAGACTTATAAGGACGAAATTCCCGACTTGTTTGTCTGTAACGAGGCACTGGTGGTCTCCGACGGCTTGACTGCGCGTATCGGTTCGTTGACCGCCAGCAAGGAACGCTTTCTCCCTTGGCGCACCCTGCGTAATGAGGACGACAAGCCGCTGCTGGAATACGAGCTGGAGAAGGTGGTCAAAGGCTTCTTCGACCGCGAACTCTTGCTTGACTACCTGCGCCATTTCATTCTTTTTGAGCTGGACGCTGACAGCGTGAGCAAGAAAATCGCCGGGTATCACCAGTTTCACGCCGTGCGCGAGGCGGTGCGGGTGACGCTTATTGCTTCGGCGTCGGTAGAAGCGGCGCAGGTCGCTGAGCCACGCGCTAGCTATGGCCGGAAGGTGCAGCCCGGGTCGCGCAAGGCCGGAGTGGTTTGGCATACGCAAGGCTCAGGGAAGAGCATCACCATGTGCTGCTACGCGGGCAAGCTGTTGCAGCAGCCGGAGATGAACAACCCGACCATCGTTGTTGTCACCGACCGCAATGATCTCGACGGCCAGCTCTATGGCACCTTCTGCAATGCCCAAGAACTGCTGCGCCAGACTCCGGTGCAGGCCGACAGCCGCGAGGAGCTGCGCGAGTTGCTGGAATCGCGGCAGGCGGGCGGTATCATCTTTACCACGGTACAGAAGTTTTCCCTGTTGGGCGGCGAGAATGCGCACCCGGTGTTAAGCATGCGCAATAATATTGTTGTTATCAGCGATGAGGCGCACCGCAGCCAGTATGGTTTTAAGGCGCGGCTCGACACCAAGACCGGTGCCTACATCTACGGTTACGCCAAGCACATGCGCGACGCCATCCCCAACGCTTCGTTCATCGGCTTTACCGGCACACCGATCTCCCAGGAGGACAAGGACACCCGCGCCGTGTTCGGCGACTACGTCAGCATCTACGATATTCAGGATGCGGTTGACGATGGGGCGACAGTGCCGATCTACTTTGAATCGCGTCTGGCCAAGTTGGATATCAACCGCGCCGCCATCGAGGAGCTCAACGACGAGGTTGATGAGGTGATCGAGGACGAGGAGGATGTCAGCCTGCGCGAGCAGACCAAGAGCAAGTGGGCTCAGCTTACGAAGCTGGTCGGAGCCAAGCCACGCCTGGTGGAGGTGGCGAAGGATCTGGTGCACCACTTTGAAGCGCGCACGGCTGTGGTTGAAGGCAAGGGGATGATCGTGTGCATGAGCCGCGAGATCTGCGTGCTTCTCTACAACGAGATCGTAAAGCTGCGCCCCGAGTGGCACGACGCCGATCCGGAGCAGGGGGCAATCAAGATCGTCATGACCGGTTCGGCTGCCGACCGAGAATTATTGCGCCCTCACATCTACAACAAGCAGACTAAGAAACGCCTGGAACGGCGCTTCAAGGATGCCAACGACGAGCTCAAGCTGGTGATCGTGCGCGACATGTGGCTGACCGGTTTCGACTGCCCGAGCTGCCACAGCATGTACGTCGACAAGCCGATGCGTGGGCATAACCTGATGCAGGCCATTGCCCGCGTCAACCGAGTCTTTAAAGATAAACCGGGCGGGCTGGTGGTTGACTACATCGGCATCGCTAACGAATTGAAGCAGGCGCTGAAGATCTACGTCAACGCGCAAGGCAAGGGGGCGCCGACCCTGCAGGCCGAAGAGGCGCTGGCGATCCTGCTGGAAAAACTTGACGTGGTGCGCGGCCTCTTACACGGCTTCGACTACAGTGACTACGCCACCCGCGCCCACCAGATACTGGTGCTGGCCGCCAACCATATCCTTGGGGTCCAGGACGGCAAGAAACGCTTCCTCGACACCATGGCCGCCATCACCCGCGCCTTCTCACTGTGCGGCACCCTTGATGAAGCGGAGCCACTGCGCAAGGAGATCGCCTTCTTTTCAGCGATCCGCGCCGCCATCGTTAAGTACACCGACGTCGATAAGAAGCTCAGCGATGAGCAGAAGAACAGCGTCCTCAAGCAGATCCTCGACAACGCGGTGATCGCCGAAGGGGTGGCGGATATCTTCCAGCTCGCCGGACTCGATAAGCCGAACATCGCACTGCTCTCTGACGAGTTCCTCGAAGACGTGCGCAACTTGAAGAGCCGCAATCTGGCGTTGGAGCTGCTGGAGAAGCTGCTGCGCGACACTATCAAAGCGCGCACTCGCAACAACGTGGTCATGGAGCAAAAGTACAGCGAACGCCTACTGGCGACGCTGAATCGCTACCACGCCCGCGCCATCGAAACCGCTCAGGTGATCGAAGAGCTGATCCAGATGGCTAAGGATTTCCAGGAGGCGCTGAAACGTGATGAGGCATTAGGGCTAAACCCAGATGAGGTCGCCTTCTACGATGCCCTGGCCAATAACGCAAGCGCCGTGCGTGAACTCGGGGATGAGATTTTAAAGAAGATCGCTATCGAGATCACCCAGAAGCTGCGTAACAGTACCTCGGTTGACTGGCAGGTGCGCGATAGCGTGCG
>JAVERW010000137.1:0-3663 GCA_034006915.1 Desulfuromonadaceae bacterium
GTTGATATCTCCAAGCTTTATATTAAATTGTACAACCCCTGCAGTGACATCCTGTTTCATCTTTAGGCGATCTCCTGTAGATAACATATGTGGGAAAAAATCTTCTCGTTTCAAGCTGTTACGCCCAGCAGTATAGACTAGCGCATGCAGTTCTAGCAAGGGGGCAAAATGATTCTGTCATGCTGAAAACGCCTAATAATCAAGGGTATGCAAATGGAGCAGAAACCGGCGCAGAGGATTTGCTTTGTTGACACGTAGAGCATCGCGGTGATATTAAAGTACAATTTGGTACGGGCAAACCAAAGAAACCGTAAAATTGGTATGGGTGAACACAGCAAAAATTAGAATGAACACGTAAATAGCTTTTATTGTGGTGAAGTATCTTGCAGATTCCAACATCTTCCGCGTATGGGGGCTGTTTGGAGCGTATGTAGTATGTAATGTGTATTTTCTTGTTTTGTGTGCCGGCTCTGAAAAGGTCTGAGTGCAGCTTCTCAGAGTTATTTTTCTGTTTATGTTCTATGTTTTTATTTTACGGGGGAAATTGTGAAAATACTTTTAACGTTGTTGCTCACCTTGTTTGCTCTGCCCGCTGTTGCCAGTGAGGGTGGGAGCCAAATCCTGAACATGACGGGCTCGACTCTGGGCATTACTGCTCTGGTTCTCTTTGTCGCAGCCTATAGTCTGGTCATCGCTGAAGAACAAATCCATCTGCGTAAAAGTAAGCCGGTACTTCTTGCTGCCGGAATTATCTGGATTCTGGTTGCATTTAGTTACAAGTCTGCCGGAATGCTGGATCATGCGCATGGCGCGATCCTCCATAATCTGGTGGAATATGCGGAACTGTTTTTGTTCCTCCTGGTGGCGATGACCTACATCAACGCCATGGAGGAGCGCAACGTGTTTCAGGCGTTGCGTTGCTGGCTGGTATCGCGCGGTTTCTCTCTGCGGGTTATCTTCTGGCTTACCGGTGCGCTGGCGTTTGTCATCTCTCCCGTTGCAGACAACCTGACTACGGCATTGCTCATGGGTGCGGTGGTGATGGCCGTGGGGGGGTCTAACCAGCGTTTCGTGGTTATGGCTTGTGTGAACGTGGTAGTGGCTGCAAATGCCGGTGGGGCGTTTTCCCCCTTTGGCGATATAACAACCCTGATGGTATGGCAGAAGGGGATGGTAGAGTTTGCTGAGTTTTTTGCCCTTGTCATCCCTTCTCTGGTTAACTGGTTAGTTCCTGCGGGTATCATGCACTTCTTGATCAGTAAAGAGAGGCCTAAAGCGGTAGATGAATCGGTTGAGATGAAGTTCGGTGCTAAGCGGATTATGATCCTGTTTTTGTGTACTATCGCTACCGCAGTATCGTTTCACAACTTCCTCCATCTCCCCCCTGCGGCAGGCATGATGCTTGGGCTTGGATACTTGGGTTTCATGTCCTATTACATCAAGTTTAATGAGCTCGCAGCCAATATGGAAGATCTTCCCCCGGGGCTTAGCGCGGAAGACAATGATGGCTTTGATTTGTTCCGCAGGATTGCGGCGGCGGAGTGGGATACCCTGCTGTTTTTTTACGGCATAATTATGTGCGTTGGTGGTTTGGGTCAGTTCGGTTATCTCGCCATGGCATCCCAGTTTATGTATCAGGACCTGGGGGCGTTTAACGCTAACGTCCTTGTCGGATTTCTTTCTGCCATCGTAGATAATATTCCGGTAATGTTTGCGGTTCTGAGTATGGAGCCAGATATGTCTCGCGGGCACTGGCTCTTGGTAACATTAACTGCGGGAGCGGGTGGCAGTATGCTTTCCATCGGTTCTGCTGCAGGTGTTGCCCTCATGGGGTCAGCACGCGGTATCTACACCTTCGGACGTCATTTGGTGTTTACCCCTATCATCACTCTGGGCTACCTTGCGAGTGTAGCAGTGCACATGTTGGTGAATGGGAAATATTTTCACTAAACTTGTGAAATTAGCCAGCGGTTTGGCAACATAGGTTTCATCGAAGTTCTATCTCTGCGCCGGAGTGAAGGTAAACGCTCCGGCGCAGTGCGTTTAAACCCCGGGATTCTCTTCTCTTTTGTTGCTTCATTTCGTCTATCTTCGATTCTAGCGGCCTCATCATGTCTTCTGCGCACACAATCGCTCCAGCAACTTCTCTATATCTCCATATCCCATTCTGCATGTGTAAATGCCTCTACTGTGATTTTTACTCTGTCCCCCTGGATAGAGCTGCGGTGCCGGATACCTATGTCGATGCCTTGTGTCTGGATATCCAGCGGTGTTTGCCGGCAGGGACTACGTTGGGTAGCGTGTTTGTGGGGGGAGGGACCCCGTCGCTTTTGAGTGTCGCTCAAGTGGGGCGCATTGTTATGGCGCTGGAAGCTGCGGCAGAATGTGATGCTGGCCTTGAATTCAGTCTGGAGGTGAACCCTTCTACGGCCTCTCCAACCTGGCTAAAAGAGGTGCGTGCGTTGGGGGTAAACCGCCTCTCTATCGGGGTGCAGTCATTTCAAGATGGTGCTTTGCAGCTGTTGGGGCGAAGACATGGCGGGGCGGCGGCGCTTGAGTGTGTTGCCAATGCACGTGCTGCGGGCTTCGAAAATATAAATATAGATATGATGTTCGCCCTCCCGGACGGGAGCGATACCTCTCTTAAACATGCATGGATGGAAGCGGATCAGAGCATGCTGGCACACCTGATGCCGGAGCACGTTTCAGTTTATGGTCTCACCTTAGAGCCAGAGACCCCCTTTGGAGTTCAGGCAGCGCAGGGACTCCTTGTTGAGAGTGATGAGGAGGAGTTTCGCCAGCAGTATTTAGCTTGGCACCAAGCTTTGCGCACCCTGAACTATCGTCACTACGAGATCTCTAACTACGCCTGCCCGGGACGGGAATGTTGCCATAATCTGGCGTATTGGGGGCGTCGCACCTGCTATGCGTGTGGTGCTGGTGCACATGCGTTCAACGAAGCTGGTTGGGGGGTACGAAGTGCATGTGCAGATGTAGACAGCTATGTCGCCGCGCTGCAGCGCGGCGAGGATCCGCGCCATGAGGTGGAACGTTTTACCGCGCAGGGGGCCATGGCGGAGTGGGTTTATCTGCAGTTGCGCACGGCGCAGGGGGTGGATGAGGGGGAGTTTTACGCCCTCTTCGGGGTTGAGTTCCCCAACGTTTATGCTCATGCTATCCGCGCGTGTGGCGCCGCTTTACACTGGAGTGCAGGGCGCTGGTACCTCCCGCCACAGGAGTGGCTGCTGTATAATCACCATGTACAGGAGTTTTTACTCTAGAGACCCTTTGCTCGTGTCTTGACAAAGGGTAGAGGCGTTGTTATCTTCACCCTTGTTAGCACTCGCGCATATTGAGTGCTAATCAACACGCACGATCATTTAGCGTGGCTGCACTGTGCGCCATTGGGCGGCAGGAGCAAACACGCAGGGCAGGGAGCTATGGGACTGAATCAACGCAGTTTAGGCATATTAGAGGCAATCATTGAAGGACATATTACTTCGGGCGAACCGATAGGCTCGCGCACTATTGCCAAGCAGCACCAAGAGAAGATGTCGCCGGCAACTGTGCGTAATGTTATGGCGGACCTGGAGGAGATGGGCTTCATCGCTTCTCCTCACACCTCCGCGGGGCGAATTCCTACCGATAAGGGCTACCGTTTCT
>JAVERW010000030.1:0-24306 GCA_034006915.1 Desulfuromonadaceae bacterium
CTGAGTGGGAAAATATCGCCGCATCCATGCGCAAATGGCTCGACGAATGCTGATTCGTTCTTGAACTTGTCAGACCGCAGTTTTTACGCTAGTATCGCCCTTTGCCTTGCATCATCTTTGGCATCATACTGGAGATAATATCCTATGCCTGAAGAACAAGAGTTTATTCCAAAGTGGATCGCGTGGGAGTCCACCCGGCGCTGCAACTTGAGCTGTGTACACTGTCGCTGCTCTTCCGATATGGAGGCGGCAGCCGGCGATTTTACCACTGCAGAAGCCTGCAAAATGATCGATGACATCTGCGAGGTGTCCAAACCAGTGATGGTGCTCTCCGGTGGTGAGCCACTGATGCGGCCGGATATCTTTGATATCGCCCGCTATGGTACCAGTAAGGGGCTGCGCATGTGCATAGCCACCAACGGTACCCTGGTTACCGACGAGGTGTGCGCGCAGATGAAAGAAGCGGACATCAAGATGGTGTCACTATCGCTAGATGGCTCTACCGCGCAGATTCACGATAACTTCCGCCAGTGTGAAGGTGCGTTCGATGGCGTAGTGCGTGCGGCTGAAGCATTTCGGCGCAATGGTATCAAGTTTCTGATTAATTCATCCTTTACCAAACGCAACCAGCACGACATTGCCGGCACGTTTCGCGTAGCCAAGGAACTCGGGGCGACGGCTTGGTATATGTTCATGATTGTCCCCACCGGGCGCGGTGAGGAGATCATGGATGAGCTGGTGAGCAAGGATGACTACGAAGAGATCCTGACATGGCACTACGAGCAGGAGAAGAATGAGGATGAGATCCTCATGCGACCCACTTGCGCGCCGCACTATTACCGCATCGTGCCGCAGTTGGCGAAGGCAGAAGGGGTGGATTTTAAGCGTCGCAGCCTGACCTTTTCTACCGGTGGAGGCAAGGGCTGTATCGCCGCCCAGTCTATCTGTCTGATCGATTGTTTCGGCAACCTGAAGCCGTGCTCCTATTTCCACTCCAGCGTTGGCAACGTGAAGCAGATTCCGTTCAAAGAGTTGTGGTTCAACTCCAAGGTGTTTAACGATCTGCGTGATTTCTCCAAATATAAGGGCAAGTGCGGCGAGTGTGAGTTCATTAATGTCTGTGGAGGCTGCCGCGCCCGTGCCGATGCAGTGCATGGCGATTATATGGCTGAAGAGCCGTTCTGTAATTATATTCCGGTGCGCACCCGCAAACGGCTGGAACAAGAAGCGGCAGCCCAAGTGGAAAATTAGGCGGGAGACCAGGTGGTACGGAACTGATTTTCACCTATTCTTTATTTCTTTAAATAAAAGGACTTGAGTTATGGCGACTGAATACAATTTTATCAAAGCGTGTTGGGGTGAGCCGGTAGAGCAGGTGCCGGTGTGGCTGATGCGTCAGGCCGGGCGGTATTTGTCTGAATATCGCGCCGTACGCGCTAAGGGCGAGGGTACCTTTCTCGACCTGTGTAAGGACCCGGCCCGCTCCGCAGAGGTAACCATTCAACCCATCGATATCCTCAATGTTGACGCCGCCATCATGTTCTCCGATATTCTTACCGCAGTAGAGCCCATGGGGATGGATTTGGATTTCACCCCCGCACCGGTGTTTGCCAATCCGGTGCGTACCCGTGCCGATGTTGAGGCGCTGGTGGTGCCAGAAGATATGGGGGTGGCGTTGCCGTATATTCCCGATATTATCGGACGCCTGCGCAAGGCGTTTGAAGGGCGGGTGCCGCTGATTGGTTTTGGTGGTGCACCCTTCACCTTGGCGTGCTACATGGTCGAAGGGAAGGGAAGTAAGGATTTTGCCAGTCTGAAGCAAATGATGTATGGCGATCCGGAACTCTATCATGCCCTGATGGAGAAGATCACCACCCTCGATATCCGTTATTTGCAGATGCAGATCGAAGCCGGAGCCCAGGCGATCCAGATCTTTGATACCTGGGGCGGACTGGTGGCGCCACACGATTTTGAGCGCTATGTGCTTCCCTACGCTACGCGCCTGATTGATAGCCTCAAAGGACGGGGGGTGCCGATTCTGTATTTCGTCAAAGGTTCCGGCACCATGCTGGATCTGGTCAAAAAAGCGGGCAGCGATGTAATTGGACTCGACTGGCACGTAAACCTGGGCAAGGCGCGCGATATCCTCGGGGATGATGTGGCGGTACAGGGAAATCTCGATCCGACGGTGTTGTATGCGCCGCAGCCCTACATCGAGAAAGAGGTGCAGCGTATCCTGGATGAGAACGCCGGGCGCCCCGGCTTCATCTTCAACCTTGGGCATGGCATTCTTCCCACGGTGCCACCGGAAAATGCCATCTTTATGGTTGAAGCGGTGCATCGCTTGAGCCGCAAGTAGATTTTTATAAAGCCAGGACAGGGCCTGAATCAGATGTAGGAGCGAAGCCGGACCAGTTGCAGGAATGCAGGGGGCCCGGCTTCGCTTTTTTTTATATGTAATTGCAGCCTTTAAACTTTAAGTTTTAGAGGGGTATTTTGGGCAACAGGGAAATCTTATGCCGGGAGTAGAGAGATGGAAGCAAAAAAAAACGCATTAGTGCTGCTGAACATGGGCGGCCCGGACTCCATCGAAGCTGTGGAGCCTTTTCTGTACAATTTGTTTGCAGATCGCGACCTGATTCAACTGCCCCTTGGAGCAGTGCTTCAAAAGCCCTTCGCGCGCGTCATTTCATATTTTAGGGCGAAGATTGTACGTGAAAACTATCGGCGTATCGGCGGCAAATCACCTTTATTACATTGGACTGCGCTGCAGGCGGAAAAGAGCGCGGCACGCCTGGGAGAAAACTGGCATCCTTATGTGGCTATGCGCTACTGGAAACCACGTGCAGATGAAACCCTGCTGCGCATGCGCCAGGATGGCATTGAGCAGGCGGTGGTGCTCTCCATGTATCCACACTATACTGGCGCTACCACTGGCAGCAGTGTAAAAGATTTCAAACGGGCGCAGGTGCAGGTTTTCCCAGAGTTGAAATGCACCTATATCGAGAGTTGGCACGACTGGCCGCCGTATCTAGATGCTTTGGCACAGTGTGTAATTGAAGGATTGGAACTGGTGCCGGAAGCGGTCGATACACCGCTGGTGTTGTTTTCTGCCCATGCACTGCCGCAGAAATTCATTGACCGAGGCGACCCGTATCAGCGCCATGTGGAGCAAACTGTGGCGGGGGTGATGCAGCGCGTGGGTGATCTGGCGTTTGAGATAGGCTATCAGAGTCGTAGTGGTCCGGTAAAATGGATGGAGCCGGACACCCTTGATCTTATTGCCAAGGCTGGCAGAGAGAAGAAGCCTCTGCTGGTAGTGCCGGTGGCCTTTGTCTCCGACCATATTGAGACTCTAGAAGAGGTGGATGTGGAATTTCGCAACCATGCCCAAGAACATGGGGTGCCGTGGTTTGAGCGGGTTCCTGCCCTGAATGCCAGAGATGCGTTTATCGAAGCGCTAGCGCTGTTAGTGCGTGAGCGTGTGGAATTCTAGGGTGCTGCTAGCATTTGACCTGTGTTAAGCGTTGGAAGCCGCGTTGATCACCTCGACACTCAAGCAATAATTAAATGCCAATTAATAAATGTCGCGCCAATAGTTTTTGCGTGTTAATGATGAAATCTAATATTTACTCCCATTTTTAACACAAACATTAGGAAATTTGACAATATATCTAGACATGATATTCATCTTAAGTAATGTGCCCTCTTGTTGCGACAGGACTTTCGACTAAGCACGGAAAAGAAGGGAGTTGCGCATGTTGGTTGCAAGGTTGGCTGTTCTTGCCGTTTCCGCAAAGGGTATTTTTAATCACCTGACTTAAGTGGAGGAGTAAATGAAGATTCATCATGTCTGTAGGTTGCTGTTCTTTTCTACGCTCTTTGGATTGTTTGCACTGCCGGCCGCAGCACAACTTACGGCGCTGGAAAATCTCGGCAAAGCACTCTATTTCGACAAGGCCCTGTCAAGTCCGTCAAACATGTCCTGTGCTTCTTGCCACGAGGATCAAGTAGGATTCACGGGCGCAAAGCCAGGAATCAATAAAACTGGAGCGGTTTACCCTGGTGCAGAGCGTCAACGTTTCGGCAACAGACGCCCACCTGCCGCGGCATATGCTGGCGAGAGCCCTATTTTTCATTACAATTCTGTAGAAGGTGAATTTGTAGGGGGTATGTTTTGGGATGGGCGCGCGACAGGATGGGTAACGGGGGATCCTCTTGCCGACCAGGCGATGGGACCGTTTCTTAATCCGGTAGAACATAATCTGCCCAGTGAAGATGCGGCCTGTAGCATTGTCGCCAACTCCAAGTACCTTAGTCTGTATGAAGAGGTATATGGCCCTCTTGATTGCAATAGCACCTATGACGGTGAGCACTTGTCTGCCTACATAGATTTTGCCAATGCTATTGCGGCGTTTGAGCGTTCGACGGAAATAAGTAAGTTTAATTCTAAGTTTGATGCTGTCATGGCGGGAGCAGCTGATTTTACTGCACAGGAAGAGCACGGATGGGAATTGTTCAACGGTAAAGCCATGTGTGCTGCCTGTCATCCAGCGCCATTGTTTACAGATTTTACCTATGATAATTTAGGTGTGCCTGAAAATCCGGATAATCCGTTTTACGATATGGATTTGGTTTATGTTGATGGAGAGCCTATCAACCCTGTAGGTGGCGCGTGGGTTGATCCGGGGCTTGCTGGCTTTCTAGAAAGTCTACCAGCCGGGTGGTTTGCCGAGCAGGGACTCGTTAAGGAAAGCGTCACTCAAGAGAGCTATGGTAAGCATAAGGTTCCATCATTGCGCAATGTAGACAAACGCCCCGGCCCTGGTTTCGCCAAGGCATATATGCATAATGGCACCTTTAAGAGTCTCGAAGAAGTGGTTGCTTTTTACAATGACCGCGATGAGTTGATTGCTATGGGTCTGCTCGTTCCAGAAGTGATGGACAATATCAATCAAGACGAGTTGGGCAATCTTGGACTTTCGTACGTAGAAGAGGCGGCACTGATCGCTTTTATGAAAACCCTGTCCGATCAGTAATTGCTCTTTCTAGCGCTAGTTTCGGATATTGCTTTATGTAGCACTGCACCAACAACGCCGTCCTTTTTGGACGGCGTTGTTGTTTGTATAGTCAATATCTTCCCTTTGAAAAAATCACAGGCCAAGTTTGTGTAGTTTCTCTATCGCTTCTTTTTGCTCTGCGGAGAGTTCTTTCGGTACCTCAATGCGGATGGTTACATACAGATCACCCTCTGGTAAGCCAGCATGCGCTGGGACTCCGAATCCCTTAAGGCGGATTTTGCTGCCGGTGGAGGTTCCGGCTGGGATCTTGATGCGCTTGGTTTCCTTCAGGGTCTTGACGCTGGCAGTTCCACCCAAGCAGGCTCTGCTGAAGGGTATGGTAATGGTCTGATGTAGATGATTACCCTCGCGGGTAAAGCGTGGGTCGGCTTCAACCTGCATTTCTAGTATTAGATCCCCGGCCTTGCCCCCTTGTTGCGCGGGGCCGCCTTTTCCGGCAACACGTAGCTTCTGTCCATGCTCTACCCCCGCTGGAATTCGCACTTGGATATGCTCATCGCGCCCGTTGTGACGAAAGTGTACCGATCGCTCACCGCCGAGAACGGCTTGCTGAAACGGTATCGAGAGCTTCATTACATAGTTCTGTCCCTTAACGCTGCGTGGTTGACGGTATCCGGCGCTACGGCCACCCACGTTGCCAAACAACTGACTGAAGATATCTTCACCCCCGCCAGCACTACCAGCAGCGCCACCCCCGCCCATACCAAACTCGCGGAAGATGTCATTGAAGTTGGTTCCGCGGAAGATATCCTCTTGACTGTACTGCTGGTGGAAGCTGCTGTCGCCGAACTGATCGTATTTGCCCCGTTTCTCCGCGTCACTCAGCACGGCATACGCCTCTGAGATCTCTTTGAAGTTCTCTTCGGCTTTGGCATCACCGGGGTTTTTGTCCGGGTGGTATTTAACTGCGAGCTTCCGGTAGGCTTTTTTTATTTCTTGCTCCGAGGCATCTTTTGCTACCCCGAGGCTTGCATAGTAGTCTTTTGCCATTCTTGGCTCCTGTTTGTGCTAAAATTGAGAAATAACGCCTTCTGCATGCTACTATATGGCCGGTGACAAGAAGCGTCAAGGTTGGTGGAAAATCAAATAGTTGATAATGGTGCGGTGTCCTCTAATTTTACGGATGGGCTCACGTGGCTGACAGCGGAAAACAGCCTATTTACACAGCATACAATGAGAGGTTCTATGAAAAAAGTGATAATTGCCGGGGCTGGACTCTCCGGCTTGAGCACGGCTTATGCCCTTGAACTGCTAGCGGCGGAAGAAAACCTGGAGCTTGAAGTGACCATCGTTGAAAAGGAACTCCGCTGTGGGGGTAAAATATGGAGCATCCGTGACCACGGTTATCTATGCGAATGGGGGCCGAACGGTTTTCTGGATAACAAACCCGCGACCCTTGAGCTCTGTGGCCAACTTGGCTTGAATGATGCTCTGCAGCGTTCCAACGACAACGCCAGAAAACGTTTTGTGTATTCGGATAAACAGCTGCATCAACTTCCGGAAAACGCGCTGATGTTTTTTCGCTCTGAACTGCTGAGCTGGTTTGGCAAGATGCGCCTGGTGGGAGAAATCATGGTGCCGCAAAAAAAAGACGCCAAAGACGAAACTCTGGCCGACTTTGGGCGGCGGCGTCTGGGGGCGGAAGCTCTCAACAAGCTCATTGCACCCATGGCTGGCGGTATTTTTGCCGGTGACCCCGAGACCATGAGCGTCAAGAGTTGCTTCCCGCGCATTGCTGAACTCGAGCAGCAATACGGTGGCTTGCTGCGTGCGATGCTCAAACTAGCGCGCAAGAAGCGCCAGGATAAAAAGGCGGGACAGCAGGTTGCCAGCGCCGCAGGGCCTGGTGGGGTGCTTACTTCATTTGATGACGGCATTCAGGTTCTGGTCGACCGCTTGCGCGACCAGATTGGGGCGCGCAGCATCACCGGAACGGAAGTAAAGTCGATTCACAAGGCCGATGGTGGCCGCTACAGGGTTGAACTTGAAGACGGTTATAGTCTGGATGCGGATGTAGTGGTGAGTGCGGTGCCGGCCTATGCAGCAGCGACTATATTTGCTGAGTTAACGCCGACCTTGGCGCGCCTGCTGGCAGAAATTCCGTACGCCTCTATGAATGTGGTGTGCTTCGGGTATTCTGCTGCTGACTTGGACTGCGATCTCAACGGTTTTGGTTATCTGATTCCGCGTCAAGAACATTGTTCCGTGTTGGGGACGTTGTGGGATTCGAGCATTTTCTCCTGCCGAGTTGATGAAGGCAAGGTGCTGTTGCGCTCCATGATGGGTGGTGCCACTAATCCAACGGCGATAGACCTCACCGACGAGCAGGTGCAGATTCTGGTGCAGGCCGATCTGAAGCGGATCATGGGGATAACCGCACCTCCGGAGTTTGTACGGATCTTCCGGCATAAACGCGCGATTCCGCAATATGTGGTGGGGCATGCGCAACGCCTGAGCGATATCAAAGACGCTTTGGAGCAGCATCCCGGAGTTGTCCTTACCGGCAACGCCTACGCTGGAATCGGACTCAACGATTGCGTAGCCAATGGAAGGAAGGCGGCACGTCAGGCGTTCGATATTTTAAACGGGTAGTATGTTGTTCTGTCGGCTCGCTCGTGCAACTTTGAGCGTGTTTATGATAGGGATAGCCAAAGCTCTCGCATCCTGCTTACTGCAGGGCGGGAGCTTTGGCTATTATTTTTTAACCGATTAAAACCTCCCAAAATCATCATCATCTAAAGTGATGCGAGGGGGCTTACTCTGTGTGGTATGTCCCCAGCCGTTGGTGGTGCTTTCTTCGTCTTCAGTGTTGGAGGTAAATGTGCTTTCTGGCGCGGACAGGCGTGGTTGGCGGATACTTTTACTCGGAGCCGCTGGAGCTGGGGTAAAGGGGGTTGACCCGCTATTGCTACTTAGTACAAAGCGGCTCAGCATTTGTTGCAGGTTGTTGGCTTGGCTGCTTAGCTGTGTAGCTGCGGCCGCGGTTTGTTCTACGTTGGCGGTGTTCTGCTGAGTCACATCGTCTATCTGTGAAACGCCGATACTAATCTGATTTATCGCTTCTGCTTGTTCGTTACTGGCGACGGAAATCTCAGCCACCAGGGTTGAGGCCTTGGTTACTCCGGTAACTATCTTTTCAAGTGAATCGCGGGTCCTTCCGGCAATAGCAGCGCCGTGGTCGGCCTTATCCACAGAGCCTTGAATAAGATCGGCGGTTTCTTGTGCGGCTTTAGCGCTACGCGCTGCTAGATTCCGTACCTCTTCAGCTACTACCGCAAATCCCTTACCGTGCTGTCCAGCGCGCGCCGCCTCTACCGCTGCATTCAAGGCAAGTAGATTGGTTTGAAACGCAATTGCATCGATAGCTTTTATGATATTAGAGATATCCCGGCTGGCTTTGGTTATATCCAGCATAGCTTCGTTGAGTTGCTGCATATGTCCGCTGCCGATTGTAGCGTCGCTGCGCACCTGCTCGGTCAGGGAGTTTGCCTCTCTTGATAATTCGGCGTTTCTTTTGGTCTGATCCGACACCTCATGTAGGGAGCTGCTGATCTGCTCCAGAGAGCTGGCTTGCTCTGTCGCACCTTGCGATAGGGACTGACTCGAGTCGGCCACTTGGCTTGAGCCTTGACGTATCTGGGTCCCGGCAACCTGAATTTCAAGTATGATGCTGTTCAGGTCTTCACCAAGTTTCTGCAACGCGGTGCGCAACTGATCCTTTTGGTCGTAAGGCTTGACGCTAAAAGTCAGATCTCCCTGCGCGAGTTTATTCAACGGCTCTACCACTTCATGTTCTAGACTATCCGCAAATGAATCCATGGTGGCGGCGAGGGTGCCGATCTCATCGCTGCGGCCGAGATTGAGGCGTTGATCCAGGCGGCCATGTGCTAGAGCGTTTATCATGGTCACCGTTTTGATTAGGGGGACGGCAATGCTGCGTGAGATGGTAATTGCGAATAAGATACCGCAAATAATCGCGGCCAGGGTTATTCCCAGAAGCATGGTCTGCGAAAATTTCATGCTTGCGACGTTGCTAGCTTCGATTGTGTCCATGGCGCTTAAGCATGCAGTGTTGGCACCGCTTGCTTTATCCTCCATGGTTGTACTCAGATGCGCCTGCTCCGCCATTAAGGCAGCATGCTGTTCAAAATTTTCGCTGTACTTCTCTGTCTCCTCTAGTGCCAGCTTTGCAATTTCTATAAGGTCTGGAAGCTCAAGCTCAACGAGCAGGTTGTTGAGCATGGTACGCATCATCTCTATGCTCTGACGTCCGCGCTCGAAAAAAAGAGTATTGTTGGAGATTATATGTTCTTTCTCGAATTTGCGCGCATTCAGGAAGAGTAGATTGATGGTTTGGGTTTGATCGACCTGCTCCATAATGGCGCCAAGGGCGAGTTCATAACTGAAGTTATCCACAAAATTTTCACGCGTTTCGATGGAGTCGCTAAGTCGGGCATTGAGCTTGTCCTGCAGCAATTTTACCTGTTCGAAAGCACCATTTGATGCATCCTTCATCTCTTCCATCGCCTCTTCGCGGGCCTGACTTTTGCTTGCATAGGCGTCAAATGCGGTCAGATATTCGCTACTGAAGAGCTTAATCTGCTCACTTGCACTTATAGCCGCTTGTTGTTTTAGCTGGCTGGTGAGCTGTTCGGTGCGTGTTGTCAGTTGGTGCATGCTGGTGCGGACCGACGTGGCAAATTCTTCATCTGCAGTAACGGCGAAGTTTTTTTCAGCTATCCGCGCTTGGTTGAAGAGGGCTTCGATGGAAGTAACAGTTTGCAGATTAGCAGAGCTATATGCACCATTATCCATGGCGATTTTGCCTACTGCGCTTACTCCGACAATGAGTAAGAGCAGGCAAATGAAAGATAAAAAAAGTTTAGTGCGGATACTCAACGATTTCAGCATGATTGTTCCTTTTAAGATTAATTCGAATGTTTGATCTATGAAATGCAGCCGGACATTACTTATGTCTGATCAACCTTGCTTCAGGGTGAGGTTTGTAGTTGACCCCTTGCCGCGCATGGGATATTTTCCCCACTGCCGCAAAATATATACTGGCGCTGTATATAGTACATTTTGCCCTAGTACTAGGGCAAAATGTACGCTAAAGCGTGCGTAGGCGCAATTTTTTTATAAAATAGCAGAATTAATCAGGGTCTAACATGTCTTTAAGTACACAAAAGAGTCATCAAAAAAATACTTTTCGCAGCGAAGTTGAGCGCCGGCGCACCTTTGGGATTATCAGCCATCCTGACGCAGGTAAAACTACCTTGACGGAAAAACTGTTGTTATACGGTGGTGCGATTCAGATGGCTGGTGCTATCAAAGCGCGGAAGGCGTCGCGCCATGCAACCAGCGACTGGATGGCCATGGAGCAGGAACGTGGCATCTCGGTTACTTCATCGGTAATGAAGTTCAATTATCGCGACTATGAAATAAATTTGCTCGACACTCCAGGTCACCACGACTTCTCCGAAGATACATACCGGGTTCTCACTGCGGTTGATAGCGCTTTGATGGTTATTGACAGTGGTAGGGGGGTTGAAACCCAGACGCGCAAACTCATGGAGGTGTGCCGGATGCGCAATACCCCCATTATCACCTTCATCAACAAGCTCGACCGCGAGGGGCTGGCTCCGCTGGAGTTATTGGCGGATATTGAGGACACCTTGCAGATTGAGTGCGCGCCTCTGACCTGGCCCATTGGGATGGGAAAGCGCTTTAAGGGCACTTATAATCTGTACAAAAAATCCCTGCATCTCTTTTCCGGACACGCCAAGGACCGCATGAGTGCTGGGATAACCATCAATGATATTAGCGACCCACGCCTGGATGAAATCTTGGGCGCGCAGGCAGATGAGCTGCGTGAGGATATCGAGCTGCTCGAAGGTGCAGCGACTCCGTTTAATTTGGATGACTATCTAAAGGGGAATCAGACGCCGGTATTTTTTGGCAGCGCAGTAAATAATTTTGGGGTGCAGGAGATGCTCGACGCTTTTGTTGAACTTGCTCCCTCTCCAGTTCCACGCGCAACCATAACCCGCATGGTGGACCCACTCGAAGCCGAATTTAGTGGATTTGTGTTTAAAATCCAAGCCAATATGGACCCCGCACACCATGACCGCATTGCATTTCTGCGCATTTGCTCAGGAAGGTTTGAGCGGGGCATGAAGATCCGCCATCACCGCATCGGCAAAGATATTATCGTGGCCAATGCCACCATATTTATGGCGCAGGATCGCAGTCATGTTGAAGAAGCTTTTGCCGGAGATATCATTGGTATTCATAACCACGGTACTATCAAAATTGGTGATACCTTCACCCTGCGAGAGCCGCTGAAGTTTGTTGGTATCCCCAGTTTTGCGCCGGAACATTTTCGCCGGGTGCGATTGAAGAACCCGTTGAAGACGAAACAGCTGGAAAAAGGACTTGTTCAACTCGCGGAGGAAGGGGCGGTACAGTTGTTCAAACCGCTGCGTAGTAGTGAATATATCCTAGGGGCGGTTGGGGTGTTGCAGTTCGATGTGATTATGGAACGTCTTCGCACCGAATACAAAGTCGATGCGGTGTATGAACCTGTCGAATATGCGACCGCACGTTGGATTAGCTGTACAGACAAGCATAAACTCAATGAGTTTAAACAAAAGTCTCAATCCAATCTAGCTCTTGATGCGGAAGGGAATCTGACGTTTCTGGCTTCGAGCGAGTGGCGCCTGCAGCATACTATAGAGCAGTGGCCAGATATCGGATTCAACAAAACGCGCGAACATAACTGATCTGGCGGGCACGTTAACGCAGAGTCAGGTATAGTTACGCTGTGGCCGGGAAGAATATCAGGCGCGCGGAAGTTCGACGAAAAAGGTGCTCCCTTTGCCCTCCTTGCTTTCGACCCACACCTTGCCATTGTGTCCCTCCACAATTTCTTTAACCAGTGCCAGTCCCAGACCCAGTCCGCCAGCTATGCGCCGGTCTCCGTCATTGACGCGATAGAAGCGATTGAAGATTTTGGTCTGACTTTGGGGCGGAATCCCGAACCCCTCATCCTGCACCCAGACAAAGATGCTCCTAGGCGTGCTGCGCGCACCGATAGTGATAGCCCCACCTTTGGGTGAGTACTTGATGGCGTTGGAGATCAGGTTAGAGAATACCCGCAACATGCGATCTGCATCTACCTTTATGCGGGGTAGATGTTCGGGAACCTGCATAATCAGGGAATGCTTGAGCAGAGTCATTGTGTACAAGTCTGCACTTTCACGTAGAAGTACGGCAATATCTGTCTCGGTAAAGTTGTATTCCTGCATGGACGACTGTAGACGCTGTAGATCCAAAAAGTCGTTCATCAATTCACTCATCCGGTCCATTTCACGCTGAATGATCTGCAGATACTCCTGGCGCTGCTCTGGGGTAACTTCGTTGGTCTGCATAAACTCAACAAAGCCCATTATAGCGGTAATCGGGGTGCGTATCTCGTGGCTTACTGCAGCGAGCATCTCGCTTTTTACTTTTTCTCCTCTGGTCTCATCGGTTATGTCGCGTACCAGATGTACCGCGCCGATGATTTGCTGGTTAATGATGACGGGGGTCAGGGTGATGCTGAATGCTGCATCAGCCTGAGCATCGAAGACCTGCTTTACGCTGGCGCTTTGCGCCTGCATTTTTTTAAATAGCTCCGAACGTTCCCCAAGTCTGGGGATCAGGGTCCCGCTGTATTTAGGGTCTGGATATGCGTTGCTCAGTCTGCGTGCGGCGCTGTTCTGTTTAATGATTTTTCCATCCGCGTCCAGCACAAAGATGGCATCCTCTATGGAGGTAAAGGTATTGACCCACTGCTCTTCACTTAAGTGCAGGCTATCTTCAATAATACGCCGTTCCTGTATTTTTTCTTCAAGATTGGTGTTGGTCAGTTCCAGTCGTGTGGCCAGGGCAATAATCTTTCTGGTCAAAGGACGCAGCGCCAGATAGCACAGGACACCGCCAATAAAAGATAACCCTGTTGTAATGAGCAAGATGGCAATATGCTCACGCAGCATGATCCCAAACGTCTGCGGTTTTTCTATATAACTGCCGATATACCAGGTGCTGCCTGGGATGCGCGCGTAGATAAAACCGGGTTTCCGCACATCGAAGGTGGAAGGCCAGCTTTGAACTTCTACTGTATCCTGACGTAGATCCAGAGAGCTGATGATCTTTTTCACCTGGGCATGTCGTCCCGTTGAGCTATCTGCGGCGCTGTAGGTTCCATCGGCCCAGATTATGGCTGGATTTTCGGGGGTAAACAGCGCCGTAGCCGCTACCGAATTGTCCTGCAGAATATCGAGGAAGTGTACTGGCGAGAAGAACAGGATGTCGTAGCCGACAATTCTAGTCTCTATGGTGATAGGGCTGACGGCGATGAGATGAAGCTTCCCTTCTTCCGAAATCAAACCGGAATACACCACTGAAATCGGAGCACCGTTGGCATCAGTTGTTTTGTCAGGGATATAGGGCCAGTATCTGCTGGGGAAGGTGGAGCCCACGCTGGCTACTACATGGGCGTCCAGGTCAATGCGCACGATCCCTTCTATCATCTTGGAGTGTTTCAACGCCTGGGTGAGGGTTTTTATGTTATCGTGCTGCATTGTTTGGATGCAGACCAAGTTGTCGCAGTGACTGGCCAGTTGTGTGCAGCAGGTGTTGCAACTGTGCATCTGGATAGCCTGTTCCGTCAGGTGCTGCAGGCAGTTCCCCAGGGCGGTCTGCTTGCTTTTAAGGTGCTGTCTGTGTTGTTCAGCGTTTGCCGCCATGTAGTTGCGCAGCAATACACCAAAAGCAGCAGCGGAGACAATCAGGCCGATACTGAGAATAGAGACTACAAACAGTATGGTCACCCGCGTGCGGATCTGGGTGGCATTTAAAACCGTCATGCGTATACAATCTCCGGGGGTCTCGGGGTAGTTTGAGCGAAAATTAATAATACCAGTTAACTGAATTGGTTGCAATAACCTGTAAAAGTTATAAAACGTGATTTTTAAAAAAATCCATACTAGGAAAGGAGAGGGTTGTATGTTGCCAGCAATAGATTTTCTCTACTCAGAAGCGGGCCAGAAAATTGATGTGTCAGAGATGTTTTCGTTCGAAATGATTCCGCCCGTAGTGCTTCCACTGGAGGAGCAAAGCTGGGAAAGTGACATTGCAGCGCCGCCACATATGCAGGAACAGCTTGGAAGGCTGCGCGCCACACATATATATACACCTAAACCTAAACAGATATTGTTTCTCCCTGAGCATGCGGACACACCGGCGCTAATTTTGGCAGGGCTGGGCGAAAAGCCCGACGCGGCAGCATGGCGTCAGGCCGGTGCATGTGCAGGTGCAGAGTTGTTGCAGAAAAAATATACCTGCGTCCAGCTCGATATGCCCATCATCTCAGCAGTTAGTTCCATACTCTGCACCACGCAACAGTTGGAGTGGCTAGTGGAAGGATTCCTGCGCTCTCTCTATCGGTTTGATAAATACCAGAGCGCACAGGATAACAAGCTTCCGCAGCGTATTACCATTGTCATTTCGGGCGTTGACGCGCAGGAGTTGGACACGCTGAAGCGGCGCATGGAGCGTAGTCTGATCATCACCCAAGGGGAGACCCTCGCGCGTGACTTGGTGAATGAGCCCTCGAACGTTAAAATCCCGGAATTTTTGGCTCGTACTGCCTGGGAGCAGGGAGCCGACGCTGGGGTAAAAACCACTATCTACGGGCAGAAAGCTCTGGAGCAGCTTGGTTTTGGAGCTATGCTCGCAGTAGCACAGGGAAGCGTATGCGAACCGCGCCTTATTGTAATGGAGTATCAAGGTGCAGCTGCGAAAACGGCTCCAATTGCGTTGGTGGGTAAAGCTGTCACCTTTGACAGCGGCGGAATTTCCCTGAAGCCCTCTGCGGGGATGGAACAGATGAAGATGGACATGGCTGGTGGCGCGGCGGTGATGGCTGCGCTGGTGACGGCAGCGCGCCTGCAGTTGCCGGTAAATATAGTGGCGGTGATACCTGCAGTAGAAAACATGCCTTCAGGCAGAGCGCAGCGTCCCGGAGACGTTGTGCGCTCTTTAAGCGGGAAAACGATTGAAGTGGTCAACACCGATGCAGAGGGGCGCTTGATTCTGGCGGATGCTCTGACTTGGGTGGGAAGAAAGAACCCGCGTGCACTTATAGATATGGCGACCCTAACCGGGGCGTGCATTATTGCGCTTGGTCACCACACTGCAGCTGTGCTTGGCACTGATACTGCGTTGGTGCAGAATTTGATAGCCGCAGGCGAGCAGTGCGGAGAACCTCTGTGGCAATTGCCCTTGCGTGCTGAGTACGCCAAACAGATTGAAAGCCAGGTAGCGGATGTTAAAAATTCCGGCGGGCGTCCCGCTGGAACTATAACCGCAGCGGCTTTTCTGCAGCACTTTGCCCCAGATTGCCCTTGGGCACATGTGGACATTGCCGGAACTGCGTGGGCAGAAAAATCTCAGCCTGGGCAGCCGGAAGGGGGTACTGGATTTGGGGTGCGCCTGCTCCTTGAATATCTGCACCAACTGGAGTGCGGTGCCTGAGGTTGGGGCCGCAGAGGACTAGGCGGTATAACTTGCCGAGCACACCTGCTAATAAACAGCGGATGTGCTCGGCAGGTATTGTAAGTTTTGTAGGTAAACTCAGTGTTTGCGCTTGAACAGCTCGGTGCCGGGGTTTGAGACGCGGTCGAGGAATAGCACCCCGTCGAGATGGTCGAGCTCATGCTGGATAGCGACCGCCTCGAACCCTTTGCAGCGGACAACCCGATCGCGCCCAGCGCGGTCATAAAACTGAACCACGATCTCTTCGGCCCGATCCACATTGCCGGTAAAGTCGGGGACACTCATGCATCCTTCGCGCATGGTTTTGCAGCCGCTAGATTCAATAATCTCAGGATTGAGCATCACCATCAGGCCGTGATTGTGTTTTTGTCCTAGCTTGCTGCCCGATACATCCACTACGGCCACCCGCAGAGGAGCACCGATCTGTGGCGCGGCAATGCCCACCGAGTGCCCGGCGGCATACATGGTATCGATAAGGTCCTGCACCAGTTGCTCCGCTTCATGACTGAGGGGTTCGACCGGGGTACATTTTTGTTTAAGGATAGGATCAGGGTAGACCAATACTTCGCGTACGGCCATGGGTTATAGCTCCACGGGGGTTACATTGCGTACCGAGATGTCAACCTGAAGCTCCTCGCGTAGCGCGTCGAGCATATCACGGACGTCGTCCACGCTGAGTTCAGGGGGTAAAACCACTTCACACATCATCACATACACGGGGCGCACATCCGTGCCCACCAGTTTGGTGGCCAGGTCGGTGATGTTGATATTTTTTTGGCTCAACAGGCGGGTTACCTGGTAGATGATGCCGGGCTTATCCGACCCATACACCGAAATCATGCACAGATCTCCAGGCAGCTTCGGGCGCGTTTCGCCACCGGGTTTCAGGGTGCGCACATATACCGAGAGTCCCGAAGATTCCATCTCTGCAAAGGCGCGCTGCAGTGGTTCGCTGCTTTCAAAGCCAGCGTGGGATACAATCAGGATCATGGCGAACTGACCACCCAGAATAGTGCTGCTGGAATCAGCAACATTGCAGCCGAGCTCAAAGAGGATTCTGGCCGATGTGGATACAATCCCAGGGTGGTCTCGGCCAATGATGGTTACGGCAAAGTGTTTCATGGCACCTCCAATAAAATGAAGAAAAGATGGTGATACAGCGCGGTCAGACTGTGTCTTAAGGGGATGTTTTTCCTCGAGGTGATATTTCCCAGTATCTCTGCACTGTTGAGGCCAGCCTTTGTGTGATCTTCTAGTTATGGCTAATTTGAATTCAGCAGACTTTAACATGGTTCACAAGATTATCCTATGCGCTGTTTTTTTGTATATGGCATAGCAAAGCATTCAAGAGCGTAGCGCTGCGCGTGAAGCGGATGGAGTACTGGAGCGTGCGCACAAATATATTGTTACATAAATTTAAGTAGTGGGAGGTTATACGGGTGGAAGAATGGCAGAAGCAGAATACAGATGCACTCACCGATGTAGGGCTTCTGCAGTACTGGCCGGAATTGGCATGTAATGGGATAGAGAAGGTTATCGCTACATATCCAGTGCGGATTAGTCCTCATCTGGCGGCACAGATTCAGCGTGCAGATGATCCATTAGGGAGGCAGTTTATCCCTCACCTAGATGAATTAAGTCCCTCCAGCGTCACCCGCGAGGATCCTCTGGATGAAGAGCGTCTCTCGCCGGTGCCGAATCTGGTGCAGCGCTACCGCAAACGCGTCCTTCTGCTCACGACCTCGAGCTGTTTTGCGTACTGCCGCTTCTGCACGCGTAAGCGCCGTATCGGACACCACCAGCACCGGGTTACCTGGGGGGAGCTTAATAACGCCCTCGACTATATAGGTGCCGATCCTGGTATTAACGAAGTAATTATCTCCGGGGGCGATCCGTTGACCATGTCAGATCGGTTGCTGCAGGGATTACTCGAGCGCTTGGATGGTATTGCGCATGTGAAAATTTTACGCCTGGGAAGTCGCGCTCCGGTGGTCATGCCTGCACGGATTACCCCCCAATTGTGCAATTTGCTGCAGCGTTTTGAGCCACTTTATTTTCTTACCCATATTAACCACCCGGCAGAATTGAGTGCGGAAACCCTCTCCGCCTGTCGGATGTTGGTCGAGGCTGGAATTACATTGGTGAATCAGACGGTATTGCTGCGCGGGGTGAATGATGACGCCGTCATCCTGCAGGAACTCTTCGAGCGTATGCTGCAGGCGCGGATTCGCCCTTATTATCTGCACCAGATGGATTTAACCAGCGGCACCGAGCACTTTCGCACCCACCTTGAAGATGGAATAGAGCTTATGGCGGGGCTCCGCCGGGAGCTCTCCGGCCTTGCCATCCCCCATTACGTGGTGGATTTGCCCGGCGGGCATGGGAAGATTCCCTTGGTGCCGGAGTATGTGGAAGCGCTTGGTCCCTGCGCGCGGTTGCGAGCAGCGGATGGAACTGTGGTGGATTACCCAAATGTATAAGCCTTAGGTTCAAACGACCATGTGTCCAATCGCCACGACTCTACAGCTCTTCAGGGGTAAAGGCGACAACTGCATCGATGGTGGCAGCATCGGTGAGGAGCATTACGAGCCGATCGACTCCAAGGGCGATACCGGCGCTAGGGGGCATGTGCCGGAGCTCGGATAGAAAGGGCTCGGGCATCATCCGTTCCGGAAATTCGACCTGCATGCAGTCAAGCGTAGCGCAAAAGCGCTGGCGCTGTTCAGTCGGGTCGACTAGTTCTGAAAAGCCGTTGGCTAGCTCTAGTCCGCCAAGATAGAGCTCAACGCGTTCGGCTAAGTGAGGGGCATCGGGGCGGCACCGCGCCAGGGCTGCCATATCAGTCGGGTAGTCGTACACAAAGGTAGGGCGGTCTATTCCCAGCTGTGGTTCGACATGGTCGGTGTACACCTCTTCGAAGATATCGTCCTGCATTGCTTCCTGCAGCGAGATGGGCGCATAACGTGTAAACGCCTGAGACAGGGTGACGCGCTCGAACGGAGACTTTATCTGGATGGTGGTCCCCTGCCACACAAGCACCTCATCAGGGACCAACGCGCAGAGTAATTCTTCGCAGGTGCGCATCAGATCGAGATAGTCTCCAGGACTGCAGTACCATTCAAGCATGGTGAACTCGGGCAGATGTTTGCGCCCGCGCTCGGCCTTGCGCCAGCAGCGGCAGATCTGGAATATGTGCGCGTAGCCTGCTGCGAGCAGACGTTTCATGCACAATTCGGGTGAGGTGTGTAGAAAGGCGGAGGTGCTCTCCTGCGGGAGGATATACTCCTCTGGAGCATTGCACGGAATTCGGTGCGGAGTTTCCACTTCGAGATAAGCGCGCTGACTGAAAAAAGCCCGGATCTGCTGGAGAATCCGGGCTCTTTTATGCAAATTATCGCGTCGTGCCGCCAGTGTTGCGTTGGGGCGCGCTGGCATGGGTCACTCCTTGACGCGGGTAACGTATTCGCCGGTGCGGGTGTCAATCTGAATCAGGGTGCCTTCATCCACGAAAGAGGGGACCTGCAGGGTGTAGCCGGTCTCTACAGTGGCGGGTTTGTTGTTGCCCGCCGCGGTATCGCCTTTTACCCAGGGGTCAGATTGAGTAACCTTCAGGTTGACAAAGTTGGGCAGGGTAACCCCTATCCCCAATTCGTTGAACACCAGAACCTTGACATCCATGTTGTCTGTGAGGAAATAACGGTCATCGCCCAAGGTCTGTTCTAGCAGGGTGATTTGTTCGTAGGTTTTAGTATCCATGAACACATAACCCACCTCATCTTGATACAGATACTGCATGTCGCGCTCCTCCAGCGGAGCCGGTTCGAAACTTTCCCCGCTGCGATAGGTGCGATCCAGCCGGGTCCCGGTAATCATGTTGCGCAGCTTGCACTTATACAGTGCCTGCCCCTTGCCCGGCTTGATAAAATCAAAGGCTTCTACTACATGGGGCTCGCCGTCTAGTATGATCTTCAAGCCTTTTTTCAGGTCAGAACTGCTGTACATACGTTGTTGCTCCTTTACTTAGCTCTTTATTTTACGTAGCCCCGAACAGGTGTCGCTCCTGCGAGACACGGTCACGAGGTTAGAAGTTCTGCGTGTCCAGCAAAGGTCGCAGCCGCGCTATATAAATCGGTAGCGCCTTTGATCTTGGCAGAAATCCACCGCCCAGATACAATCACAATCAGAGCAAAATGTCATGGGAAAAAGCGAAGAGCCGCCCGGGCAGGCGGCTCTTCATAGTTGGCGTTAAGCTTGGTTGGTATGGGTATGGAGTAATAACGCCTTGGTAACTAGGATCTATTTGTGCAGTTTACTTCATGGCGCCAAGGGGCGCGACTTCACGCTCGAACACTTCGTTGAGAACCTGAGCCAGTCCAGTGTAGATCGCGCTGAGGCCACAGAAGATTCCTTCGTAGCCGGCGATAACTTTTAACGCTGCACTGCCACTGAAGTCTGCGGCGGCGAGGAGGAAGAACAATACCACCAGCGAGCCAAACACTACCTGCAGTGCGCGGCTCAGGCGGAAGGTCCCTAGGAAAAGCACGGCTGAAAACAGCCCCCAGCAAGTGAGGTAGAATCCCATCGCCTGCGGAGTAGAGGCAGGTATCATTCCGGTTTTAGGTAGCAGAATAAGCGCAACCAAGGTGAGCCAGAACAGGCCATAGGAGGTAAATGCAGTAGCACCGAAGGTATTGTTTTTCTTCCACTCCATGATGCCGACAATGATCTGTCCTAGGCCGCCGTAAAAAATACCCATAGCCAGAATCATGGCATCCAGGGGGAAGAACCCAGCATTGTGCAGATTGAGCAGCACGGTGGTCATGCCGAAGCCGAGCAGGCCCAGCGGGGCAGGGTTGGCAGTGGTGTCCTGTAATGACATGTTCTGAATTTGGTTGCTCATGGGTTTTCTCCTTTAGTGATTGATTGCATTAGATAACAGGTTGTGTCTCAAAGACCTTGTCTCATTTGCTGTTGAAGGTGAAAGATAATTTGTAGAATAATGTTTTGCACTCATTGTGCCAATTTTTAGGTATACTGAAAAAGACGTGTAAGTATACGTTTTAAATAGATAAAATAATCATAACTATTGTTTGAGATGTTTTGATGCAACAGGTACTTTCGCAAAAATGCGAATCAAATGCCAAGCCGTGGGGATTTAGCTAGAATGTAACGTAGATAATGCTTTAAGATCAGGTGCTTAGGCGTGTTTGCAGTGGTGCAAATTCTTTTTTGGCTTTTGCAAATAACAGCAGATTAGACTGTATGCGTAGTTGAGCGCGAGCAGGTGGCCTCAGAGGTTCTCAACCTTCTATGGATGCTGGGGCCCTAGAGGCAGCAGCGTTTTGCGGAACAGCTCATTTAGTACCAGTCCGAGTCCGGCGTAAAGGGCACTTAAGCCACACAATATGCCGACATAACCCGCGATGTGGACAAGGGTTATCGATGCTGCTGCAGCTCCAGTTGCGAGAAGGATGAAGAATAGCAATAGCAGGCCGAAGGTTACCCTAATTGCCCAACTGTGGCGGAAACTTGCCATAAATATCCCTGCGGAAAACGCTGCCCATATGCTCAGGTAAATTCCGCTAACCCCTGGAGAAGCAGGGGCGTAGATTCCCGCCGCTGCGCCGATGGTGGTTGCAATCAGGCTGAGCCAGAACAGGCCAAATATAGAAAATGCTAGCGCCGCGAAGGTGTTGTTATTCTTCCACGCCATCACCCCGACCATTATCTGTCCAATCCCGCCACAGAAGATTCCCATCCCGACAATCGTCGCATCCATAGGGAAAAAACCGGCAAAATGCAGATTGAGTAACAGCATGGACATCCCCAGACCGATCAACCCAAGGGGCGCTGGATCCGCGGTAGTCTCGTGAATCAAGCATGTGGAGCGAGGGGGTGAGGTCTGACTAGAAGTCGGGTTTGAGTCACAGGTTGTCACATAGGCAACCTGTTTTAGCGACGCTCCGGGGCTGTCAGGGGGCTGAAATTCAGGGCGGTGTGCCAGCACTTGCTGTAGCATGATCGAAGCTGGCCACTTCACCTGAAATGGTTTGACTACTGGGGTGCCTTCGGAGCCGAGTCTGGGTGGCGGGGGTTGAAAGCTGAAACTGGTTGTTTGCATATGGACTCCAGCAGTATAGTGGCGCTGCCCGACATTTACACCGGGCAGCGTGTGCATGTGGAACTATTTAATTTTAACCGGTATCGCACCCAGTGGTGCTACTTCACGCTCGAACACCTCGTTGATTACCTGAGCCAGCCCAGCATAGATAGCGCTGAGACCGCAGAAGATCCCTTCGTAGCCCGCGATTACCTTCAAGGCAGCATTACCACTGAAGTCGGCGGCGGCAAGGAGAAGGAACAGGACCATCAGTGAACCAAAAACCACCTGCAGGGCTCGGTTCAGGCGGAAGGTTCCCAAAAACAGAACGGCAGTGAACAGTCCCCAGCAGGTGAGGTAGAAACCCATCGCCTGCGGAGTAGAGGCAGGTATCATTCCGGTTTTAGGTAGCAGAATAAGCGCAACCAAGGTGAGCCAGAACAGGCCATAGGAGGTAAATGCAGTAGCACCGAAGGTATTGTTTTTCTTCCACTCCATGATGCCGACAATGATCTGTCCTAGGCCGCCGTAAAAAATACCCATAGCCAGAATCATGGCATCCAGGGGGAAGAACCCAGCATTGTGCAGATTGAGCAGCACGGTGGTCATGCCGAAGCCGAGCAGGCCCAGCGGGGCAGGGTTGGCAGTGGTGTCCTGTAGGGCCATGTTCTGAAATTGATTGCTCATGAGCTCTGTCTCCTCTGTTTCTTCGTGATTAGATGTGTGTGCTGCACTGCGCAGCAAATCTGGATGGTAACTGGCTAATTCCCTGAATTTCATGCACTCGGTATAGTCATCGGCGCAGTAGTCGACAATCATTCTGATGTCGTGGTTGGAGATGTACTCGCAACCTACGTCACAGTAATCTTCGTTTTTTCCAAAAAAAGGGCATACGCTTTTATCTTGCATTGCACTCCCCGTTAAGTGTGTGGTTAAACAGGAGTAGTTGCATAGCGCGTGCCACTTCAGGGTAATTAAGGTATAACCCTTTTATTCCAAATGGTTATACGAAGAAAAGAGGTTTCAGATAGAAGGATGGATAGCTGGAAGTTTGCATTTCCGCAAATGTACGTAGATATGCGAGTAAAGAAATTGTCGGGTAGGTGTAAGAAGTGGGTTGGTACGTAAGTGGTTAAAATGCAAAAACTTAGTTGTGCTACATAAGGTGGCGCAAGCGCAACGCAATACTGCTTTGCTGAGCAAAAATCACGTCACAAGTGTTTTTCGCATTTGCGCAAAAGAGCTACGAAAAATACTCCTTGCTTATGGCGTGTTTTTTTAATTTACGGTAGATAGTAGCCATATTCATTCCAGCCAGTTTGGCGGCTTCCTCTACGTTGCCCTTGGTTTTCTGGAGCAAATTATGCAGATATTCAGTTTCAAAATCTGCCAGCGCGAGGCTGTATTCGGCGTTCAATTCTGGGGTTGATTCCGAAGGTTCTGCATCCTGTTGCGCTACATGTGCAGGAGAGGGTGCGCACGCCGGCACATTGGCTCCGGCATGGGGATACAGAAATTGCTGCAAAGTATCAAGGCCGATGCGCCCGCTATCCACCATGGTCATACAGGCTTCGATGATATTTTCCATCTGGCGAATATTGCCCGGCCAGTCGAAGGCGCATACCAGTTGCATCGCCTCTGCGCTAAGTCCTCTTACTTCGGTGCCAAATTTCTTGTTATTTTTCTTTATGAAGTGCGTAATTAGTAGGGGCAGGTCCTGGCGGCGCTCCCGCAGCGGGGGGAGGTGGATATTGACCACATTCAGGCGGTAGAATAGATCCTCGCGGAAGGTTCCGTCTTCCATGGCTTGTTTTAAATCTGAGTTGGTGGCGGAAATAATGCGGGTGTCTACTTTGATAGACTGGGTATCTCCCAGACGCATGAATTCGTGTTCTTGAAGAAAACGTAGTAGGGTCTGTTGCACGTTCAATGGCAGGTTGCCCACCTCATCCAGAAACAGGGTGCCCCCATCGGAAGCCTCGAGAATTCCTTTGCGGTCGGCGTGGGCACCGGTGAATGCCCCCTTTTTGTAGCCGAAGAGTTCACTTTCAAGCACGCTGGCGGGCAGCGCACCGCAGTTTATCGCCATGAAACGGGCATCTTTGCGCACTGAGTTGGAATGTACCGCCTGCGCTATTACTTCCTTCCCGGTCCCCGATTCACCGGTTATAAGGACAGAGGTATCACGCAAGGCAACCTTGCGTACTATATCCATCACCCCCTTTAAACCGGAAGTTGCACCGATGATGTCGCTGAAGTTCAGGTGTCCAGCAAGTTTCTGTTTTAGCTGCTGGTTTTCTGTTTCCAGCTGATTGGCGTGTAGCGCATTTTTGACCCGATACAGCAATTCCTCTGGCTCAAAAGGCTTGGTGAGCATGTCGTATGCCCCTTTGCGCAGTGCCTGAATGGAGGTCTCGACGGTAGCGTAGGCTGTGATCATAATTACCGGTATATGGCTGTCGACAGCGCGTATTTTCTGCAGAACCTCCAGCCCATCCATCCCTGGCATTTTAATATCGCTGATAA
>JAVERW010000138.1:0-3411 GCA_034006915.1 Desulfuromonadaceae bacterium
AACTCTCCACCGCACCACTATCCCAAACATGGGGGAGAAATGCGTTTTTCTGCCAAGTCCACATATAGCGGTCAAGCGCCATGGCCTGCTCGTCATTTTCCACCATAACCAGAACGCGCCTGCCTTGAGTAAAAAACTCCTGTGCCAAACGACACAACCATGGAGCAACTCCCGGACGTTCTAGCTTTATGAACTCAACCTTTGTTTTATGCATTAGACAACCAGTATCAGGCCAGCGCTTTACGCAGATATGCTGCTCCAGCTTCAAGCGCTGTGTAGTTAAAAGGCAAAAAGCGATGATTGCGCTCCGGCAGAACTTCTTTAAGCGCCTCTTTTACCGTTTCCGGACGGACAAACTTGCTGTACTCGATATACGCACCCAGCATCACCATGTTCACCAGGCGTGAATCACCAATTTCGAGGGCCATATCATTAGCCGGGATGGCGATTGCAGTAAGATCGGTGCGTGACGAACCATCATCTTCAATCAGTGAGCTGTTGATCAACGCCAGACCGCCGCGGCGCACGCGGGGATAAAATTGCGTCATGGCCGCCGGATTCATGAGGATAGCCGCCTCCGGCTCCCCCACCACCGGCGAGCCCACCGTCGTATCTGACATTACGACCGTACAGTTTGCCGCCCCGCCACGTTTTTCAACCCCGTACGCCGGGAAATATGAGGCATTATTGCCTTCAAGAATAGTTGCGTAGGCAAGCAGATTACCGATGAGCAACACGCCCTGACCCCCGAAACCAGCCATAAAAACATCGTGATTCATCTTATTCACCTTGTGCCGCCGCGTCTTTGAAAACGCCGAGGGGGAAATATGGGATCATCTCTTCTGCCACTCGGGCATTAGCATCAACAGGATTCATCCCCCAGTTGGTCGGACAGGTAGAAAGAACCTCAACAAAGCCGAATCCATTGTCCCGAAGCTGGGTCTGAAACGCCTTTTTAATCGCCTTGCCTGCCTGCAGTACATGCTGTGGCGTATCTACCGCCACCCGTGCCGCATATGCAGTCCCTTCAAGGCCCGCCAGCAACTCGGTCATCCGGATCGGGTAACCATCCTTGCTTGTATTGCGCCCATACGGACTGGTGCTAGTTTTCTGACTTGGCAGGGTAGTAGGTGCCATTTGGCCACCGGTCATACCATAGGTGGTATTATTCACGAAAATAACCGTGATGGGTTCCCCGCGATTGGCGCAGTGAATTATTTCGCTGGTACCGATGGCGGCCAGGTCTCCATCGCCCTGATAGGTAAATACCGGACGCTGCGGGTGCACCCGTTTTGCTCCTGTAGCCACTGCCGGTGCGCGCCCGTGGGGGGCCTCTATGACATCAATGCCAAAATAGCCGTACAAAAACACGCTGCAGCCGACCGAAGCCACACCGATGGTCTGCGCTTGGATATCAAACGCATCCATGGCCTGCGCCACTAGGCGATGAATAACCCCGTGCTGACATCCCGGACAGAAGTGGGTCTGTACTGCATTAAGTGACGCGGGACGGGAAAAAACCTGTTTCATAGCTTCAACATTTTCGATACTCATGAACGCACCTCGCAGTGCAGACGAATCTGCGCAAAAAGCTCTTCAGGGGTCGGGAGCGAACCCGCGCCAGGGGCACGGCCGTAAAACTCGACCTCAACGCACGGCACCGCCAAACGCACATCGTCAACCATCTGTCCGGTGTTGAGCTCTACACACAGAACCTTCTGCCCTGCAGCGGTGTGGTGCTTATATGCCTCCTTGGGAAAAGGGAACAAGGTAATGGGGCGCAACAAGCCAACCTTGTATCCCTGCTGGCGCGCCATACGCACGGCCGTATGTGCAATACGCGCCGTGCTGCCATAAGCGGTGACTACCAGCTCGGCATCATCAAGCTCGTACCCCTCGTAACGCACTTCTTTTTCCTGCATTTCGGCATATTTACGGTGCAGCTTGAGGTTATGCTGCTCTAGTTCACCATCGCCAAGATACAGTGACTTGACCACCTTATTGACTCCGCGCTCGCCGGGCCCGATCAGGGCCCAATCCTTGGGTTGCAGATCATCCGGAGCTACGTATGGATGCGGTTCGAGCGCTTCCTTCATCTGTCCGATAACTGCATCAGCCAAAATCATGGCGGGGACCCGATAGCGATCGGATAAATCAAACGCGAGCATGGTCAAGTCGTACATCTCTTGAACCGATGATGGTGCCAACACAATTAGGTGATAGCCCCCATGACCGCCCCCTTTGGTAGCCTGGAAATAATCAGCCTGAGAGGCATCGATCCCCCCTAATCCAGGACCAGAACGACAGATATTAACAATCAGTCCAGGGCATTCGCTTCCGGCCATGTAGGATATCCCCTCTTGCTTCAGGGATATCCCAGGACTGGACGACGAGGTCATGGCGCGCGCGCCGCACGCACTGGCGCCGAGCAGCATATTGATAGATGCAATTTCGCTCTCAGCCTGGATGAATTCACCGCCTAGGGCCGGCATTTCACGTGCGATGTACTCGGGGATATCGCTCTGTGGGGTTATCGGGTAGCCAAAGTAGTAACGACATCCGGCCTCTAAAGCCCCCATCGCCACGGCTTCGTTGCCCTTTACAAATAAACGTTTGGTCACTCGTTCCTCCGTATATAATTCTTACTCGCGGAATTATTCGATTCATAGGATATTCAGCCCACGGTCGCAGACTTCACTGTCCGATGGACGCGGGGCTTTTTCATTACCTGGAATCTTGCAGTTTTCCGGTTTGGGGTGTCCGTCTTTTGAGCACCCTAGCGTTCGCGGAATACCTCGATAGCGACATCTGGGCATACCTGCGCACAGAAGGTGCAGCCGGTACAACTCAGCATGGCGTCAGGGGTGATAACAGCTGGGAAAAACCCGTGCTTGTTCAGCTCTGTACTCATCTCGATCAAATTATGCGGGCAGGCAACGACACACAATCCACACCCCTTACACAACTGCTCGCTAATTACAATTCTGTTAGCCACGTGCGGCTCCTTGTTCAAAAAATAAATTCGACATATTGAAAACTTTAGATGTTCAGCGGACGGACGGTCGAATCTGAATCTTGCCTTGTGATTCAAACTCTTGATTCCGGTAGATTTATCAAGACCTGAGGATTTGTCTCCAGTGCAATTTTGGTATGCAAATTTCTGCTCGGGGCAAACGCAGGCGCTGCAATCTAACAAATTGGCAAAACGGGAGTCAAACCAAATAAAATATAGCACGCCCCCTCCACCAACGCATTGGAGGCGCAATCCAATTTTCCCAGCGTGGGTGGGCTGACAACAATGCCTGCGCTACCGCCTGCGGATTCTGGGATCAGCCAGCGCATAACCAACATCCGCCAGCATATTACCCACCAAGGTCATCGCTGCTCCAATGACCAAAATCCCCATAATCA
>JAVERW010000065.1:0-11519 GCA_034006915.1 Desulfuromonadaceae bacterium
AAGCTTCGCTGGGGAGAATTTCCGGATCGGGATTGGCCAAGGCAAAGATGATGGGGTTGGGTGCCATGCCGGCGACCATGGTTGGAGTGACCACGTCTTTAGCTGAAACGCCAAAGAACACGTCCGCCCCCTGCATGGCTTCTTCGAGGGTGCGTGCTTTGCCTTCTGTAGCCAGACGCTCCTTGTAGGGATTCATCCCTTCGGAGCGTCCTTTGAAGATGACTCCTTTACTGTCACACAGGATCATGTTTTCAAGCTGGGCGCCGAGGGTTATGGCCATATTGGCACAGGCAATACCTGCGGCACCCGCGCCATTTACCACGATGCGCACGTTCTTGATATCCTTGCCGATAATTTCAAGAGCGTTGATTAAACCGGCGTTGGCAATAATGGCGGTACCGTGCTGGTCGTCGTGAAATACCGGAATATTCATCTGTGCTTTAAGCTGTTCTTCGATGTAGAAACATTCTGGAGCTTTAATATCTTCGAGATTGATACCGCCAAAGGTGGGTTCCAAGAGTTTAACGGTACGGATAATCTCATCTTGGTCTAATGTGTCCAATTCGATATCAAATACATCGATGTCGGCAAAACGCTTAAACAGAACACCTTTCCCTTCCATGACCGGTTTGCTGGCCAAGGCCCCGATGTTGCCCAGCCCCAGCACCGCAGTGCCATTGGAAATAACCCCGACCAGATTGCCTTTGGCGGTGTACTCATAAGCATCTTTAGGGTTTTTTTCAATTTCAAGACAAGGGTCCGCAACCCCGGGACTATAGGCAAGGGATAAATCGCGGCTGGTCATACACGGTTTTGTAGCTACAACCTCAATTTTGCCCTTGCGCCCAGTGCTGTGGTATTCGAGTGCCTCGCGTTTTTTTGGCATTACGCATTTCCTTTCAATTTTAGTCCGAGTAAAAAATATTTGAGGAGCGCTGTGGGAACAGAAAGTGGTGCATAATGGATACATAGTTACAGTGGAATGGCACTTACATACAGTATTTATATTCAGCGCATGAATACATGTAATTTTAGGCTTGTTGAAAAACGAACATAGACTTGTAGCGACAGAATTGTCAAGAATAATACGCCAGTGTTTATCTAATATAGAACACTGTTTAACAGATGTGAAGGCGTGACTATTTAAATAGTTGGTAGGATTGATGACAGTATCGTTGTTGTTTGCGTCTGCACAACCGGCAATGTTAATATCTTGCGGATGAACGCTTCAGTACGGACGGATTAATTTTAACATCGGTACACGCTATTTGCGGGTGCAAGTGGTCGCAGACACATATATGAATGTTTGTGACGGGTGCAGCCATAACCTTAAATACGGGAGTAGACAGGCTATGATAATTGTAACTGGTGGAGCCGGCTTTATCGGCAGTGCCCTGGTGTGGCGCCTGAACCAGCTGGGTTACGATAATATTGTGATCGTAGATTCACTTGGTACTTCGGAAAAATGGCGTAATCTTGTGCCATTGCGGTATGCCGATTACGTAGAGAAAGACGATTTTCTGCGTCTTGCTCAAGGGGATAGTTTGCATCAGGTATGCGATTTTGGTCCTGCGGGCATTGAAGCCATTTTCCATATGGGGGCCTGTTCGGCCACAACGGAAACCGATTCACGCTATCTGGTACAGAACAACTTTGAATACACCAAACATATGGCTTTGCTCGCGCGGCATAGTGATGCCCGCTTTATCTATGCCTCCAGTGCGGCTACCTATGGCGATGGTGCCAATGGCTTCGTAGATGCGGAAGATGAGTTGGATAACCTGCGTCCGTTGAATATGTATGGCTACTCAAAACAGATGTTTGATCTGTGGGCACGGCGCGAGGGGATGCTCGACAGCATTGCCGGGCTGAAATTTTTCAATGTGTTTGGCCCCAATGAATACCATAAGGAGAGCATGCGCTCGCTGGTGATCAAAGCCTATGAGCAGATCATGGACAGCGGAAAAATAAGTCTGTTCAAATCATACCGCCCTGAATATGCCGACGGAGAACAGAAACGCGATTTTGTGTATATCAAGGATGTAGTAGATATGACCCTGTTTTTCTTCAAACATCCTGAAGTTAACGGCATTTTTAATATTGGTAGTTCGAGTGCGCATACCTGGAACGAGCTGGCTGGGTCCATTTTTTCTGCCCTCAAGCGTATCCCTAGTATTGAGTACATCGATATGCCCGATGATTTACGTTCGCGTTACCAATACTATACCTGCTCAGATGTGACGAAATTGCGTGACGCCGGTTATACGGGGAAACAACATACATTGGACAGCGCAGTGTATGATTATGTCGTCAATTATCTGCAAAAATCTCATCACCTGGGGCAGGAAAAAGACCGGAACGGATAGATGAAAGCTGTATTTTATTTCTTGGCCTGCTTTGCCCTATTGTGGTGTGCGGTGCTGCTGATTTTAGGACTTAAAACCTACGCCCTCGACAGTCCGCCTCTGCTGTTTGTCGTTATGCTGGGACTCGGGTTTGTTCTGGCTCTGATTGGGAAACGCTGGGGCCGGGGAGCGCTGTTGCTGACAGCAGCACTGGCGGTGCTGCTCGCCTATGCCGCAGCGCAACGTTTGTTGCCCCCAGCTCTATCTACGCAGGAGTTTGCGCGGATGTACTGTCTTAACCCAGAAAAAGCGAAGCTGCAGCATCAGCAAAAGCGTTTTCGTCCAGTAGTGCATACCCAATCTCTGACGCTGGTTTGCCCCGATGATACCAATGTTGCGCCACGGTTTGTCCTTGTCTCTGACGTTGAACTCCAGCCGGTCGCATGTGGACTCAAGGGTGTTTCGGGGTTGGTTTTCGGCGCCGATCAGGCGCTGTATGCCTCCGCTACCGATTCTGGCCTCATATATCGGTTGGAACCACCTGCTCCTACCTCTGCAGAAGCACACTTAAGCGCAATGGAGCCTTCGAGACTGTGGCACAAGACTATTGTAAGTTCCGACCTCGACAGACCCACGGGTTTGGCATGGCACGCTGATTCATTGTATGTGGCCACCCGCACAGCCGTGGTTAAGCTCACTCCAGCAGAATCTGCTGCCCCCGCCGTCGATATAATTCGGACCACTGCAGTTCAAACCGTGGTCGGCAATCTCCCGCCCGCGGCGCAAGCTGAACACAGAGCTATTCTGGTGGATGATTCAGGATGTATCTATCTGTCTGTTGGGGCGGTAAATTCCGATCCTCTGGACGTGGAGTGGCAGCGAGGCACAATTCTCCAAATATCGGCCCACGCAGAGGTGGACTTGTTTGCCGCTGGGATCCACCATGCACGTGCTATGGCTTGGCATCCGCAAACGGGTGCGCTGTGGCTGGGGGAAGATTCGCCCCAGACCTTGGATTTTTCGCCACCGGAGGATGAAATAAATGTCGTGTGTGCTGGGCAAGACTACGGCTGGCCTTTCTGTTATGGCTTCAAGACTCCGGATCGCCAGTTGGGCACCACTACTATGTGCGCAGATACCGCAGCGCCGTTACTGACGCTTCCACCCCACAGTGTCCCCGCGGGCCTTGCCTTCGGGGCGCTTCTCGATGCACCTGAGTACTATCGCTCTATGGTGTATGTGGCCCTAGCGGGACAACAGGATGATATGCATCGCCAGGGCTTCAGAGTTCTGGGGCTACCCCTGGATGCACACGGTGACATCACCGGCTGGGGAATCGAGATAGCACAGGGGTGGGCGACGTCAAAGCATGTGCACGGGCAACCTGCAACTCTTGCGGTTGGCCCTGACGGAAATCTGTATCTTGCTGATTCTTATGCAGGGGTGGTGTACCGGTTCGTTTTTGACTCTGTTTCAGAAAATGCCTACATGCCATCTTCTCCGGAGTAGAAAAGGTAAAATATTACAGTGTTATATTGTGTAGATGAGTTATGTGCTGCCGCGCATCGAAATGCCTTGATTCTTACGGTGAATCAACGGATGGCGCGCACCCTGTTACAGGAGTACAGCCAATGGCAGCTTAGGCACGGCAACAGTGTATGGGAAAAGCCGCTGGTTTTTACCCCTGCCGCGTGGTGGCAGCGCTGTCTGCTGCAGAACGTTGCTAGCGGAAGTTTGCTGAACCACGCCCAGCAACAAACAATATGGCGGCGGATTATCCGCAACGATTTGAAGCAGCGTAAATATGCGCTTCTGCAGGTGGATGCCACGGTTAAACAGGCGCTGAAAGCCTACGCCGGTTTGTGTGACTACCTTATTGATCCCGATTCTTCTGCATCTCCTTATCTTTATACCGCAGCAACACCAGAAGAGCAGGCGTTTAAACGCTGGTACTCTGCCTACATGGAATACTGTACTTCGCACAGCTATATGGACCCCCAACGTCTGGGCACATATGTGCAAGAACAATTCTCTCAAGGGGTTTTCCCTCCACCAGCTGAGTTGTGGTTGGTAGGTTTTGATGAGGTTGCGCCGCAACTGCGGGCTTTCACCCAGACCTTGGCGCAGAAGGGCACACAGATTGTAGTGCCGGACATAGAGCATAAAAACAGCTTTTCTGAGGTTTATGCCTGTGCCGACCCCATTGCCGAGTTGGAGCTGGTAGCCCATTGGGCCTATACCCATATTGCGCGCGGTCACAGTGTAGGGGTGATTGTACCGGAGCTTGAACGTTATCAAAGCAGTATTGAGCGGGTATTCAGACAGTATGAAACAACCTACGGGACAGAAAATATCGAGCTCAACCTCTCGGTGGGACAACCTTTAAGTCAGTATGGAGTGATTCAAGCCGCACTGCGTCTGTTACAGGTTGAAGAGCCCCTTGATCTGGATGAGTTCGGATACTTGCTCCGTTCTCCATGGTTCAACGGTGGGCAACATCAGATGGATGAACACGCGGAGGCGGAGGCATTCTTACGCACATGTGCACGCCCCAGAGCCAATATCGATACCTACACACGTTTGTTGCGGCAGAAAGGTTATTTTCACTCCGGAATTGAATCCATATGCGCAACACTCAAACATCTAGTGGATATTAAGGAGCGTAAAGCGCCCACAACCTGGCTAGAGACCTTCAGCGAGACCCTGCAGAAAGTGGGCTGGCCCGGTGACTATCCACCCGATTCGCAGATGTATCAAGTGCTGCGCGCATGGGAGGAGCAGATATTGCCTTTATTTGCTTCCCTTACACCCGTTGAACCCAAGATGAGCCGGATGGAGGCGGCACGTCAGCTCCAGCGCTTGTGCGCCGATAGTGTATTTCAAGCCGCAGCCAGAGACAAACGCCTGCATATAGTAGGGCTTCTTGAAGGGGTAGCGCTGGCATGCGATGCGGTATGGGTTACAGGTTTGCACGATCAGGTGCTCCCAAGCGCCCTGAACTACAACACCTTCATCCCAGTGGCGATCCAGAAGCATTACGCTATGCCGCGTGCAAGCATGGAACGAGAGATGGAATTCTGCACCAGGCTACTGCAACAACTGCACGCTTTAGCCCCCGAGGTGAATTTCAGCTATGCCCGCTGCGCTGAAGATGGCAGTGTGCGCGGGGCGAGCCCTTTTTTGCCTGTAGCACAGTCCGGCACGGAACAGTGGCTAAAAAGTGCCCTTCAGCTTACTGCAGAACGTCCGGAGGTGGAACAAAGCGTGCTGGAATTGATTCAGGATTGTGCCGGCTTACCCCTTGCGGCTGATCCTGATAAAATAGATGTTGGTTATGGGGATGAACGTTTTATTTCTGCGCCGCCCTATGCGGTTAAGGGCGGAACCTATTTGCTTAAAGAGCAGGCTATGTGCCCATTTCGCGCATATGCACACTTTCGTATGCATGCGCGTGCGTTGGAAGCTCCTGTCGAGGGGGTAGATATGCGCGTGCGCGGAAGCCTGATCCATCTGCTGCTGCAGCACTTCTGGGAAGAGGTCAAGACGCAGGAACAACTCCTGCAGCTGAGCACAGAGCAATGTCGTTTGCTTCTTACTAGACGCTGTCAGGCTATTATGCAGGATAATAAACATGCATATGTGCCCCAAAATTTGCACGAACTGGAGTTGGATCGTCTGGTGAAGCTGGCCTTGGAGTGGCTTGAAATAGATAAAGATCGTCCTCCCTTCAGGGTGCTGAGTGTGGAGGAGCGCGAGGTGCTTCAGGTAGGCCCGCTGCATATTAATGCCATCGCGGATCGGGTAGACGAGATTCTGCCTAACGCCGGGATGGTGTTGCTTGACTATAAAACTGGTGTCGTTGCACTCAAAGATATCTTGGGAGAACATATGTTGGAGCCGCAACTGCCTGTGTATGCCCTTCACGGGCAGCATCAACCCGTAGTGGGGTTTGCCGTGGCGCAGGTACGTGCAGGTGCCTGTGTTTTGAAAGGGACGTGTGTGGCAGATGAAGATAATTTGCCGCCATTGCCGGTCAAAAGCATGGATGTATCAGAGTGGGACGCTGCGCGCACACAGTGGCGCGCTCAACTAGATACGCTGGCGCAAGATATCGCAGCTGGGCGCGCCGACGTGGCTCCGGTACAGGATAACGTATGTCAGTTTTGTGACCTTTCGGCCTTGTGCCGGATTAAACAGCAGACACGTTCAGATAAAGCAGAAGCGACGGTTGGATCAGACGAAACAGACGTGGCGGAGGGAGGTATGCAGCTATGACGGAGCTCAGTGATGCGACATCCAGGCAGCGGGCTCTTGATCCAGACATATCGTGTATTGTACGCGCGCCAGCTGGCTCGGGTAAAACCGAGCTGTTGATTCAACGGTTTCTGGTGGTGCTGGCTCGGGTACAGAAGCCGTCAGAAGTTCTGGCCATAACCTTTACGCGTAAGGCAGCCGCCGAGATGCGCGAACGCATCTTGGGAGCGTTAACTGCGGCGGTAGTACCCCTTGCCTCGAATGCATCTGCGCATCAAAGTAAAACTTATGCTCTGGCGCGCGCGGTTTTGCAGCGAGATGCCGAGCTGAACTGGAACCTGCTTTCTGCCCCCGCACAATTGCGCATTCAAACCATCGACAGCTTGAATGCCGAGCTGGTACGCCGCATGCCGTGGTTGTCGCGTCTGGGCGCCTTGCCTAAAGTCAGTGAGTTTCCGCAACAACATTATCTGAATGCCGTCAATAGCTTCTTGTTTAAGCTGCGCCTAGAACCTGAAGTTTCTGCCGCCTTACATACCATCCTGGCCCATCTAGATAACCGCGCCGATATTTTGGCGGGGATGTTGGTTGATCTGCTATGGCGGCGGGATCAGTGGATGCGTCATCTCCTGACCGATCCGGAGCAGATGCGTACCGCTCTGGAGCAGAGCCTGCAGGAAAAGGTTGAGGATGTGCTGCAGCAAGCGCAGCGCAGTTTGAGTGGTGCCACAGCCGTACGTCTCCACGCGCTGGCTACTTTTGCCGCATCGAACTGTGACAATGCCTCAAGCCAGATATGTGATTACACCGCCACTTCGTTTCCAGAACCCATAGCCCCAGAATTGGCGCAGTGGCAGGCTGTCGCCACCATGTTGCTTACCACCCAGGGACAATGGCGTAAAAGGATGGATAAAAACTGCGGCTTCCCTGCGGGTAAAGATCCATACGCAAAACAGATGAAGACCGAAGCCCTTGAAGTGCTGGAAGAGCTGCGCACATCAGTTGACCCAGTACTGTGGAGTGAGGTTAATTTACTCCCAGAGCCGCACTACGGTGCTGAAGCGTGGGAGGTGCTGCGGGCCATCGTGACCGTGCTGCCACGTCTGGTGGCGCAGCTTTGGCTTGAGTTCCGCACCAGTGCAGAAGCGGATTTCAGCGAAATAGCTTTAAGTGCGCGCCAAGCGCTAGTGGATTGCGGTAATCCGACCGATCTACTCCTTCAGATTGACCAGCAGATTGAGCATGTTCTGGTGGATGAATTTCAGGATACATCCTGGCTGCAGTTCAGCTTGCTGGAAACCCTCGTCGCCGGCTGGGATCAGAGTAGGGGGCGCACTCTGTTTATTGTCGGGGATCCAATGCAGTCTATTTACCGCTTTCGCGAGGCGCAGGTGGGGCTGTTTTTGCGCGCCGGGAGTGAAGGGATAGGGCAGATCCCCCTTGTTCCCCTGCAGTTGACGGCTAATTTTCGCTCACAGAGCAATCTGGTTGCCCTGGCCAACCAATGGTTTGCCAGTGTATTCCCCACACGGGAACATGCCGCAAGTGGAGCGGTTGGGTTTTCCAGCGGCGTTCCAGTCAAGCCTGAAGATGGGGAAGCCCTGTGTTTTCTCCCTATGCCCCAACCAGACCTGCGTAGCGAAGCAGAAGCGATTGTCAATCAGGTCAAAGAGCTGCTTGCGTCAAACGCGGAGGATACCGTCGCCATCCTGGTGCGTTCCCGCTCACACCTGCCCGAAATCATTGCATTGTTGCAGCAAGAAGCAATAGCGTATCAGGCTCAGGATATTGACCCACTCAGGGATAAAATGGTCGTGCAGGATGGGGTGTCGCTCCTGAAGGCGCTGCTCCATCCAGCGGACAAGCTAAGCTGGCTGAGTGTGTTGCGGGCGCCATGGTGTGGGCTATCTTTGGCGGATATGAGCCATATAGCCAGATTTGCCACCATTGGTGCAGCTCTTGCGAGTGACGAACTTGCCACTGAACTGGATGAAGGTGCCCGTCGCCGTTTTTACTTTGTGGGCACCATTCTGCTACGCGGGCAACGGCAGCGAGGGCGCGTCTCGGTGCGCCATCTGTGGGAAGAGTGTCTGACTGCACTTAAGGTGCAAGGCTGCTGGAGCAGCTCGGAGTTGGAGAACCTGGCGCAATTGGGTACCGTGCTGGAGAGATGTGACAGCGGGGGAGACATCGATAATTTTGCCCACATGGAACACCAGATCCAGCTGTTGTTCGCGCGGGATCAAATGTATCCAGACGCCAGAGTGCATGTAATGACCATCCATAAAGCCAAAGGGCTTGAGTTTGATCATGTGATTTTACCTGGATTGGGGCGCAGGGCACGCAGAAGTCCAAAGGCGTTATTGCGTTGGGAGGAAGATGCACAGTTGGGGCTATTGTTGGCACCATTGGCACAACGCGGTGCCAAAGATGCAAATCCAGTATACGCCATGCTTGAACGTATGGATAAACGTAAGGAAGCATATGAAACGGGACGTCTGCTGTATGTAGCGATGACTAGGGCGCGTAAAAAATTGTACTGCTATGCGTATGCAGCTCTCGGTGCCGATGGGAAGTGTGCGCCGGCATCAGGCTCGTTATTGGAGCTATTGTGGCCAGTTTGTCGCGATTATTTTACCCCAGAAGCACAAAGTTTCCTGGAGATTCAAGAAAACACAAGTATAGAGAAAACGGAACGCCGGGAGGATGCGGGGGTGCATCTTCAGCGCCTACCGTTGGAGTGTTTCCCTCCGGTGTTCCCAGCTGCTGGGGTGGAGCAGGAGGCGCAGCACTATTCACTTGAGCAGAAATCAGCTTCAACATACAGACCGGTATCTTCTGCAGTGCAGCGCAGTGCCATTCTTGGCACCGTTACCCATGAATACCTGGCTTTTCTCGGAGAAGAGTCAGAGCGACAGAAACCCGAATATGTGGAAACATTGCGCGCTGGGTTGGAAAAACGTTTTAGTCTTGCTGGATATGTGTCCGCGGCACAGACCATGACGCAGGAGTGCCTCGTCATGTTGAAAAACACCCTCGCTAGTTCACAGGGGCGCTGGATACTGGCGCAGCAGCGCGCGCGCGTGGCTGAACTTGAGTTGTGTGGTCTGCACGACGGCGATCTGATAACCGGAGTGCTTGACTTAACCTTTGTTGATTTCCAGACGCAGGAACGTTGGATTGTTGACTATAAAACAGCCGCACCGGAAAAAGGGGAAGCCCTGGAGGTGTTTTATCAGCGTCAAGCTGAACAGCATGCACCGCAACTTGAGCGTTATCGCATCTTGCTGCAGCAGTTTGATGCGGAGCGTCAGTGTCGCGCTGGGTTATATTTCCCCGCGTTTGGGGGCTGGTGCGAGGTTTGAGGCTTCAACGAGGCTTGGGGGCACATAGCCGCCAAGAGGCAGCGGTGACAGGTGGATGGTAGATAAAGAGAACAGTTAAGACATGGAGTTGAGTGAATGGAAGTAAACGTTAAGGATTTTAATACGGTAGCAGCAACCTGGGATGAAAAACCGCGTAGGGTCATGCTTGCGGCAGATGTGGCGGAAGCGATTCGGCACCATGTTCCCTTTGTGCACGGGGGGAAATCTATGGAGTTTGGCTGTGGCACTGGTCTACTCACCTTTAATCTCATCGATGTTCTTGCTCAAGTTGTGGCAGTTGACCGTGCTGAAGAGATGCTCGCTATTGTAGAAAAGAAGGCTGCGGCTCTTGGCGCTACGCAGGTGAGCACCAAATTGATTGAAGATGATCTCAGTGTGCTAGGAAGCGAGGAATACGACTTTATCTACAGCAACATGGTATTACATCATCTGCCCAAGATAGAGCCTGTCCTCGCACGTTTGGTTGCCGCGCTTAAACCCGGTGGGGTGCTTGCTCTAAGTGACCTTGAAGATGACGACGGTACCTTCCACGACAAGCCAGATGGAGTGGTGCAGTCTGGGATTAAAAGCAGCTGGCTCATGCAGACCCTTGAACGTTTAGGGCTTGCCGATCGTGGTAACACCTTAGCTCATTCTATTATAAAGCGGCGTGCTGGAGAGGAAAAAGTCTATCCGGTATTTCTTGTCTGGGGTGTGCGCCGACAGTAGGTGCGGTCTATTCTTTGTGTATATATATGGTCCGGGTTTGAATATGCCGCGTGAAGTAGCGCTTCAACCAGTCCTTAAGCCAAGGTCGGGTTATGGGAAGCAGCAGCGCAAAGCCTAGGATATCGGTGCAGAATCCAGGGATGAGCAGGGTTACCCCGCCGCAAAATATCATGGCGGCCTCTATGAGGTTTTCTGTTGGGAGTTCTCCCTGGTTCAAAGATGCTTTTATCTTCACGAGGATATCTGCACCCTGGGTGCGGAGTAGATAAGCTCCGGCTATCCCGGTTAAAACAATGAGTCCTAAGGTGGGCCATAAGCCAATGATTTTCCCCGCCGAAATCAATACATATATCTCAAGAATGGGCACGACGATTATAGTCGCAAACAACGTTATTAACATATTTGCTGCTCCTGCAAGTGGATTGAATGCGGTATTTGAGGTTTTAACAGTCAAAGAGGTAAATATCCACTACTTTCTTGACTTGTGAACCTAAGTATTTGAATTAATAAGAATAAAAGTTGTGCCTAAATAATAGGCAAAGCGGCAAAGGTTGTTTTTATTACTGCGTGCTGCCAGCCTTAAACAGCTTTGTCCACACCTTATCAACAGGTTGTGTTGGTGATGATGTTAGTCTATTGAAATGGCAGCGCTTTTTATTTGTCAAGGGTTTGTTTCAGGGTAAAAGAAGGATGTGGGGCGCAAGTTTTCATTATTCACCTTTTCTGTGCGTGCGCGATTGACGTGTATATTAAGAGATGTGCCAACTCAGCGTTTGAAAATTCAGTGGGAGGAATTGAGTAGCTCCCGAGTTTAGACCCGTAACTT
>JAVERW010000068.1:0-11027 GCA_034006915.1 Desulfuromonadaceae bacterium
GCAAGTTTTCATTATTCACCTTTTCTGTGCGTGCGCGATTGACGTGTATATTAAGAGATGTGCCAACTCAGCGTTTGAAAATTCAGTGGGAGGAATTGAGTAGCTCCCGAGTTTAGACCCGTAACTTTGGACCTGTAATTTTGGGGATTTCACCCTTGACATTGATTGAGCAGTACCTATACTGTCCGCTTCGTTTAGACTTTACTGCCTAGGTCGCGCCCTGTGCACGAGTACAAACAGGCACACCCAAATTTCAAGTATACAAATTGCGCCAACCAGGCTTTCTTGAGAAATGATGTGTACGTAAAAGAAGTGCGTCGAAAGTTATATGCCAAACATAAGCATGGTGAAGAGTCAATGCGGGTAAAGGTTGAAGAGATAGGGGCCGCCGGTCTGAATCTGGATTTCAGCTACACACTGGATGATCTGCCAGTTCTGGCTGAAATGCAGGGCACCGAAGACCAGAAGTCGGGAGGTCTGAAGTTTGTAACTCCGGTTGAGTGCAAAGTAAGGCTGAGTAAAATCGCCCAACTGATTGAGTTAAGCTGCAGCGTTCGGGTGACTGTGGCATTGCAGTGCTCCCGTTGTTTGCAAGATCTCAGTGTGGAATTACCGGTGGAATTTAAGCAGACCTATGCGAAAGAACTGCCAGATGTTGTCGATGAAACAGACGGCGAGGTGGAGATTACCGCTGAAGATATGGGTCTGACTCTGTTTGATGGTGAAACTATAGATCTGCGTGATGAAATTCAGCAGCAGATTGTCTTGGCTGTTCCAACGCATCCTCTGTGTGCAGACAAATGCAAGGGTCTATGTCTTACCTGTGGAGCTAATCTTAATAAGGGTGTATGTAACTGTAGTACCGGAAACATCAGTATGCATTTTGCATCCTTGCGAGATTTTAAGGTTGATAAGTAATACCCGTATGGTTTATTTATACACTTTTACTGCACAAAGTTTTTTCGATATGACTGCACGCTCTTTGCTATTGCTGCGGATCATTTTAAAGCAAGATCATTATAAATAAGGAGTTATAAACATGGCAGTACCTAAGAAGAAAGTCTCAAAATCTAAACGTGATTCACGCCGTGCCCACGATCACCTCAGTGCACCTGGTATCTCTGTATGCCCACAATGTGATGAGCCTAAGCAACCCCACCGGGTTTGTGGCACATGTGGATTTTATAAAGATCGTGAAGTATTGAATACAACTGTTTGAAATTAGACGGTTTATCGTTTAGATGAAATCTGTAACTATTGCAGTGGACGCCATGGGGGGTGACAACTCCCCAGAGGCTGAAGTTGAAGGAGCTGTGCTTGCCGCACGTACCCCCGGGGTTAGTATTATTCTGGTCGGGGATGCGCAGCGTATAGAGCAGGAACTTCGGCGCTACGACACTTCGAACCTCTCGCTGGAAGTCAGACATACCACCCAGGTCGTTGGGATGAATGATTCGGCTTCGGATGCAGTGCGCAAAAAGAAAGACTCATCCATTCGCGTCGCTTTTGACCTGATTAAAAACGGTGAAGCGCAAGCGGTGGTCAGCTCTGGTAACTCCGGTGCGACTATGGCGGCTGGCATGTTTGTGGTAAAACGGATTAGTGGCATTGAGCGTCCGGCAATCGCAACTATCATGCCTGCCCGTCACGGAGAAGTATTGATCCTAGATGCCGGTGGTAATGTTGACTGTCGTCCATCTCACCTTGAACAATTTGCCATCATGGGTGCTGTTTACGCCCGCAATGTCATGGGTATCTCTGCACCACGTATCGGACTTTTATCTAACGGTGCTGAAGAAAAAAAAGGTAACGAACTAACCCGTACGACGCACACCCTCCTGAAACGGCATGATTTTAATTATATTGGCTATGTCGAGGGGCGTGACGTGTACAGTGGCGCAGTTGATGTAGTTGTTTGCGACGGTTTTGTGGGTAATATCGTCCTGAAAATATCCGAAGGTTTGGCAGCTAGCATTGGTTCCATGCTCCGTGAAGAGCTGCAGTCGAGGTTTTGGGCTCGGATTGGGTACCTTTTGGCACGTCCTGCTTTCCGGGCATTTAAACGCAAAATTGATTGCGAAGAATATGGTGGCGCACCACTGTTGGGAATTCGTGGTACCTGCATAATCTGTCACGGTAGCTCAAGTCCAAAGTCGTTAGCCAATGCAATAGGACAGGCCGCTGAAAGTGTTTTAGCTTCGGTAAATGACGACCTTATACTGCAGTTGGATAAATTAAGTGGACAGATTCATGACCCGGTGATTGTGGCTGACTCCAGTTCCAAAGACTGAGGCCAAGAGTAGCAAGCAAGCCACCCGGATTCGGTGATTTACTGCGGGTGTTTACATGTTTGGACGAGTGCTTGGCTTGGAGCAATCCTGCAAATTGGAGAATTTAAAAGTGGCACAAATAAAAGCACGTATAGTCGGAACAGGGTCCTACCTACCTGAGCGAATTCTCACAAATTTTGATCTGGAAAAGATGGTAGATACCACCAATGAGTGGATTTCTGCTCGCACTGGGATTGAAGAGCGCCGGATCGCAGCAGATCATGAGCAGACTTCTGACCTCGCTGCTTCTGCAGCACGCAGAGCAATGGAAATGGCCGGAGTAACTCCCGATCAGATAGATATGGTGGTGTTAGCTACCGTCACTGGAGACTTTCCTTGGCCATCCACAGCGTGTCTGGTTCAGGACAAGATAGGTGCAATTAATGCGTCAGCTTGGGATGTTTCCGCCGCATGCAGTGGTTTTGTGTATGCCATGTCCAGCGTCTCTAAATTTATTGAAACCGGTTCTTGTCGGCGTGCGTTGGTTATTGGCGCAGAAATCTTCAGCCGTATCATCGACTGGGAGGATCGCAACACTTGTATCTTGTTTGGCGACGGTGCAGGTGCAGTAGTGCTAGAAGGACAGGAAGGGGAGAATGGCATCCTTTCAAGCCACCTTCACAGCGACGGTTCATACTGGGAACTGCTGTATCAGCCAGGTTTCGGTTCTCGTTATCCAGCTAGTATCGCCGGCATCGAGACGCGTTTACCCTTTCTTAAAATGGCCGGCAACGAAGTGTTTAAGATGGCAGTACGCTCCATGTATGATGTCGCAGTCGAAGCGTTGCAGGCTAACAATGTGCAGGCAAGTGATATTGTTAAATTGTTTCCCCATCAGGCCAATAAACGTATTTTGGATGCAGTCTCGAAACGTCTCAAGCTTGAAGACGGGCAGATGTATGTGAACGTCGATAAATGTGGCAACACCTCTGGGGCGTCAATTCCTTTGGCTCTAGATGAAGCCAATCGCAAAGGATTGCTGAACTCTGGTGATCTGGTTTTACTTGATGCCTTTGGTGGTGGTTTTACCTGGGGTTCATGCTTGTTGCGCTGGTAAGCAATAGGCAGTTATTTTTCAGGGACAGGACAGGATGCTAGCTTTTGTATTTCCCGGGCAGGGGTCGCAGTACGCAGGAATGGGGAAAGAACTCTGTGCCGAGTTTAAACAGGCGCGCGAGGTGTTCGAGCAGGCGGACGACGCCCTTGGAGATCATTTGACGCGCATGTGTCACGAAGGTCCGGAAGATTCCTTGCGACTTACCGCCAACACTCAACCTGCGATATTGACTACCAGCATTGCTGCTTTACGTGTGCTGTATGCCGAAAGTGGACTTGCTCCTGATGTTGTCGCCGGACACTCTCTTGGCGAATATAGCGCTCTTGTTGCTGCTGGTGCTCTGGATTTTGCTGCTGCGGTACGTATTGTGCGCCAGCGTGGCACTTTTATGCAGGCAGCGGTTTCGGATGGAGCAGGCGCAATGGCAGCGGTCCTCGGAATTGACGCCGAAACCCTGCAACTTATCTGCTCCGAGGCTGCCCAGGGAGAAGTGGTTACCCCAGCAAATTACAATGCACCGGGACAGATTGTCATCGCAGGTAACACCGCAGCGGTTGAGCGTGCGATTGAGTTGGCGACACAGCGCGGAGCAAAACGCGCAATGCGCCTGCCAGTCAGTGCTCCTTTTCATTGTCCCCTGATGGTTCCAGCTGGCGAACGTCTGCAGCATGAATTGGAACAGATCGACATTCATTCCCTTCAGGTTCCCGTTGTGTCCAACGTAGAGGCCATCACGTACACCGACAGCAGTAAAACCATTGCTTTGCTGGTACAGCAGGTCAGCTCACCAGTGCGCTGGGATGAGTCGGTAAGGAACATGCTTGCCCAAGGGGTGGAGCGCTTTATCGAAGTAGGTCCAGGCAGGGTTCTTTCCGGTCTAATTAAAAGAATAGAGCGCAAGGTGCCAGTTGCGAATATCGAAGATATCAAATCGTTAAAAGCTCTTGTGTAGAAAGTCGCGTAGTGCTAGAACCAGCAAGGCGGAGGTTTTATGTTTACAGATAGAGTAGCTGTCATTACCGGAGCATCTCGCGGGATAGGAAACTGTGTTGCTGCATACATGGCAGAGCGCGGAGCCGCGATTGTTGCTGTAAGTCGTGATGCCGCAGATACCGCAACGTTGGTAGATCAGATTAAAAGCGCTGGGGGGCAGGCCATTTCTGTAGCCGCTGATGTATCAGCGACGGCAGATGTGGATAATATCGTCAAGGCAGCGCTGAACTCCTTTGGACGAATAGATATCCTGGTGAATAACGCAGGAGTCACACGTGATGCGTTGCTCCCGCGCCTTAAAGAAGAGCACTGGGATGAAGTGCTCGGCATAAATCTAAAAGGCGCATTTTTATGTACCCGTGCAGTATCACGCATCATGACCAAGCAACGTTATGGACGTATTATCAACATAACATCCGTAGTCGGTCAGATGGGTAACGCGGGGCAGGCCAACTACTGTGCCAGTAAAGCTGGGCTGGTGGGGTTGACACGCTCTAATGCTCTGGAACTCGGTCGGCGCAATGTAACGGTGAATGCTGTAGCTCCCGGTTTTATTGAAACGGATATGACTGCAGCTCTTTCCGACAAGGTGCGCGATGATATGCTCGCGCGGATTCCCCTAGGTGTATTTGGTCAACCTGAAGATGTGGCGACAGCAGTGGCATTCCTAGCTTCAGAAGAAGCTGGATATATAACCGGACATGAGCTTTCGGTTAACGGTGGCATGCATATGTAAGTACGGACAGGTGCAGCTTGAGCACAAGCAAGATAATCTCGACAGGACGTGATGACGCTTAATGAATCTTGTAGAGATATATGCACACAGAGCGACAACGCAAGCACAATTACAACAGTATTAAAACAAAGAATTATAGCAGGGCAATGGAAAACGACAACCGCGTAACAGAGAATAACAACAGGTCACAACGGAACAGCCACAGGCTGTTAACACACACTATGGAGGAAGATAATGGCTTCAATTGAAAAACGTGTACAGAAAATTGTCGCTGAGCAGTTAGGCGTTGAAGAGGAACAAGTTACCATGGAAGCTTCATTCATGGATGATCTCGGAGCTGATTCTCTTGATACCGTAGAACTGGTTATGGCACTCGAAGAAGAATTTGAAATCGAAATCTCTGATGAGGACGCTGAAAAGATCCAGAAAGTCAGAGACGCAGTTGAGTATGTAAGCGAGAACGCAGAGTCCTGATGCTGTAACGGTCGGATACCTGCCCGAATACCCTATGTGTTCAGGCGGGTGTCCGCTGGATGCATGCCGGACACAGTAGTGTGACCGCACCGCTATTACAGAACAGCCTGCCACCGGTTTAAATTGTAATATTGATGAACAAGATTATTCATAAGGACAGAGCATGCGTAGAGTAGTTGTAACTGGCGTAGGAGTTGTATCCTCACTGGGCACCGGAGTCGAAAAAAACTGGACCGGTCTTACCCAAGGACGTTCTGGGATTGATCTGATTACGCGCTTTGATGCTTCAGAGCTCTCCTCTCGGATAGCTGGTGAGGTTAAAGATTTCGAGCCTACTGATTTTATTGAAAAAAAAGAGGTCAAAAAAATGGATCTCTTTATTCAGTATGCCCTGGGTGCTGCCGATATGGCTATGAAGGACTCCGGCTTGCAGATTACGGATGAGAATGCCGAACGTGTAGGGGTTCTCGTTGGATCCGGTCTTGGTGGATTGCCGGCAATCGAAAAATACCACACAGCCTATCTGGAAAGTGGCTACAAGCGAATCTCTCCTTTCTTCATTCCCATGCTTATCATCAATCTTGCACCGGGGCAGATATCGATCCGCTACGGAGCAAAGGGGCCGAATGTTTCGTCGGTTTCCGCCTGTGCTACCGGCACGCACTCCATCGGAGATGCCTACCACATAATCAAACGTGGAGATGCGGACGCCATGATTGCTGGCGGTACCGAATCCACCATCACTCCCCTTGGAGTCTCTGGGTTTTGCGTCATGAAAGCGTTGTCAACGCGCAATGATGACCCTAAGGCTGCGAGTCGTCCCTTCGATTCCGAGCGCGATGGCTTTGTCATGGCTGAGGGTGCGGGGATGGTTATTCTGGAAGAGTATGAAGCAGCCAAAAAGCGTGGTGCAAAAATTTATGGGGAACTGGTCGGCTACGGTTTAACCGCCGACGCTTATCATCTCACCGCACCGGCACCAGAAGGTGAAGGCGCGGCGCGTTGTATGAATATGGCCCTTAAAAATGCGCAAATGAACCCAGAAGAGGTGGATTATATCAATGCGCATGGGACTTCGACGCCATTTAACGATTTATACGAGACTCTGGCCATAAAAACTTCCTTTGGCTCCCATGCAGACAAGCTCATGATCAGTTCTACCAAAAGCATGACTGGACATGGTCTTGGAGCAGCTGGGGCACTGGAAGCGGTTTACTGCTTGCTGGCCATGAAACACAGCGTAGTGCCCCCTACCATCAATCTTGACAGTCCTTCGCCGGAATGTACTCTTGACTATGTTCCAAAAACCGCACGCGATGCCAAGGTCGATGTAGCTATGTCTAATTCGCTTGGATTTGGCGGCACCAATGCAACATTGATATTTCGGAAAATTTAAGGAGCTACAATGCTTTACATTGCCAGTGATCACGGCGGATTTGATTTAAAAAAGCATTTGAAAGAGTGCTTACGTGAGCGCGAGATTGACTGTGTTGATCTCGGAGTTGAGTCGCGTGATTCAGTCGACTATCCCGATCTAGCCGCAACATTGGCACACGAAGTGATGAACGACAAAGACAATCTGGGGATCCTTATCTGCGGAACCGGCATCGGAATGTCGATCGCTGCGAACAAGTTTCACGGCATCCGCGCCGCACTGGTGCATGATGAATTTACTGCTCGCATGGCGCGGGAACACAACAATGCCAACGTCCTTGTCCTTGGTGGGCGCGTGCTGAATCCAGCTCTAGCCTGTAAAATAGTACAGATTTGGCTCAATTCTGTTTATGAGGGTGGACGTCACCAGAACCGCCTGGATAAAATTTCCGTTTTGGAACACTCGTTGAACGAACCGGAGTGACGCTAACGACTTACTTGTTACTTAAAGCAATATATTATCGGGCGGGCAGAATAGTGTCCGCCCTAACTTTTTAGTGCGTACAACCTTAATATCAGTAGAGGGAGAGATACAAACTATGGAGACCCTGGCTCAATTTGATCCTGAAATTTTCGCTGCCATTCAAAAAGAGACTGCACGTCAGGAGTACAGCCTGGAATTTATCGCCTCGGAGAATTTTGTAAGTGAGCGTGTTCTGGAAGCACAGGGCTCTGTACTGACCAATAAGTATGCTGAAGGATACCCCGGCAAACGCTATTACGGCGGCTGTGAGTTTGTGGATATTGCTGAAGACTTGGCAATTGACCGCGCAAAAGCTTTATTCGGAGCCGAGCATGCCAATGTTCAGCCCCATTCAGGCTCTCAGGCCAACATGGCGGTTTATTTCGCCACATGTCAGCCCGGAGACACCATCCTGGGCATGAATTTGGCTCACGGTGGGCATCTCACGCACGGCTCTCCAGTCAATTTCTCCGGCCAGCTTTACAATGTTGTACCCTACGGAGTTAAACGGGAAACTGGCATCATTGACTATGATGAGGTTGAAGCTCTAGCCCTTAAACACAAACCGAAGTTGATTGTTGTTGGTGCCAGCGCTTATCCACGAACCCTTGATTTTGCTGCCTTTCGCCAAATTGCCGACAAGGTAGGAGCTCCGGTTATGGTGGATATGGCCCATATTGCCGGACTTGTAGCTGGCGGGGCGCACACAAATCCGGTTCCGTTTGCCGAATATGTCACCACCACAACGCATAAAACCCTACGTGGCCCACGTGGAGGCATGATCCTGTGTCGGGAAGAGTTTGCAAAAACAGTCAATAGTAAAATCTTCCCCGGAAGTCAGGGTGGCCCACTGATGCATGTTATTGCAGCTAAGGCGGTCGCATTTAAGGAAGCACAGGATAAAAACTTTACCACCTATGCGCACCAAGTGGTTGCCAATGCCAAAGCCCTTGCGCAAGGCTTGCTGGAGCAAGGATTCAATCTGGTATCCGGCGGTACCGACAATCACCTGGTTCTGGTTGATCTGAGCAACACTGAAGTCACTGGGAAAATGGCAGAAAAAGCCCTGGAAGACGCCGGCATAACCGTCAATAAAAATGCCGTACCGTTCGATACGCGCTCGCCCTTTGTTACCAGCGGATTTCGTATCGGAACACCCGCCACGACCACTAGGGGCTTAAAAGAAGAACAGATGGCGCAGGTAGCCTGTTGGGTACGTCGTGCCTTGGATAATATCGATAATGCTGAGGCTCTCACTAGCATACGTGCTGAAGTAAAAGAGTTGTGTCAGAAGTTTCCTCTCTATGCCCATAGGCTGAAGTAGGCCAGTCGTATGCAGAGACCTTCGTGGGAAGAATATTTTATGGATATTGCGCGGTTGGTTGCCAGCCGCTCAACCTGCTTGCGTCGCCACGTTGGTGCAGTGCTGGTTAAAGACAAAAACATTCTTGCGACTGGATATAATGGCACCCCAAAAGGGATTGCACATTGTGATACACGCGGTTGTCTGCGTGAAAAACATAAGGTGCCCTCCGGTCAGCGCCATGAGTTGTGTCTGGGATTGCATGCGGAGCAAAATGCTATCGTTCAGGCGGCCAAACACGGCACCAACATTTCCGGGTCGACTCTGTACTGTACCCATGCACCTTGTGTGATATGTGCTAAAATGCTGATAAATTCTGGAATAGAAACCATCGTATATTTGGACGGCTATCCCGATGAGCTTGCTGCGGCTTTGCTTGAAGAGTCGGGACTGCAGGTCTATTGTTTTCAACCAGAAACAGGGGAATAGCCGGTGAAGTGTCCGTTTTGTGGGTGTCTAGAAACCCGGGTCATAGATTCGCGTTTGGGTAAAGAGGGTAACAATATCCGACGACGGCGCGAATGTAGCGAGTGCGAACGCCGTTTTACCACCTACGAACGGGTGGAAGAGATTCTGCCCATGGTGGTCAAGAAAGATGGACGCCGTGAACCCTTTGACCGCAGCAAGATTACGGCCGGAATTCGCCGCGCATGTGAGAAGCGCCCGATCCCCATCGAAACTATAGAAAAACTGGTGGATGGACTTGAAATGCAACTACAGGAATCTTCGGAACGCGAGATTCAAGCCGCAGTTATCGGAGAAGCGGTGATGAAGGCGTTGCACGCATTGGACGAGATCGCCTATGTCAGGTTCGCCTCGGTTTACCGCCAGTTCAAAGATATCAATGAGTTCATGGAGGAACTCACCGACATTCTGAGGGGTCAGAACTCGGATCTGCAGAATCTAAAATAAGTAAGACGACCCAGAATAAAGCTTCGAATAGTTGATGCTTACACTGTGAACAAAACTCACTCTAAACATATAGATCTCCATGCAGAGCATGAGACTCATGTAACATACATGCACCAGGCCTTGGAATTAGCACGCGAGGGTGAGGGCCGTACTGTGCCCAATCCTGCAGTCGGAGCGGTAATCGTAGCCGATGGAAAAGTGGTGGGGCGTGGCTATCATCCCAAAGCTGGCGAGCCCCATGCCGAAATATTTGCCCTACGTGAAGCCGGCAGCAGAGCTAGGGGAGCGGACGCCTATGTAACCTTGGAGCCATGTTCCCATTACGGACGTACTGCCCCCTGTTGTGATGCCTTGATTGCCGCTGGAATACGCCGGATTTTTTTAGGAATCTGCGACCCAAATCCCTTGGTTAACGGCCGCGGTGTAAAGTGCTTGCGTGCTGCCGGGATGGAAGTGGTGACCGGAGTTCTTGAAGCCGAGTGTCGCTATCTGTGTGCTCCTTTCATCAAACACGTTACAACCGGACGTCCTCTGGTAATATTGAAGAGTGCCATAACCCTTGACGGGAAAACCGCGACATCATCAGGATCTTCGCAGTGGATAACCGGACCTGAAAGCAGAGCGCATGTACACAAGGTACGTGATCGCGTGGATGCCATCCTGGTGGGGATCGGTACGGTGCAGGCCGACAACCCACGTTTGACCACGCGACTTGACGAGAAGCCCGGACGTGATCCTATCCGGGTTGTGCTGGATTCTAACTTGAGCATCGAGCCATCTGCGGCACTGGTACAACACAATTCAGCTGCGTTGACTCTGATTATCACCACCGCCAATGCAGATGCTCGCAAGCGTTCCAAACTGGAAGCCTGTCCTTTAGTTGAAGTTGTAAGCGTTGCGCAAGACGAAGCAGGGCATGTTGATTTAGAAGCAGTTCTCGATGAGCTGGGTAGCCGCCAAATACAAAGTGTATTGGTTGAAGGTGGCGCTAAGGTCAATCAAGCCTTACTTCAACAGAATCTGGTTGACCGAGTTATGTTCTATATTGCGCCCAAGCTGCTGGGTGGGTCGGATGGGTTCGGTATTTTTTCCGGCACAGGCCCAGAATGGCTGGATGCGGCGCGTAATGTGAATGTTGTCAACGTATGTCGTTTTGGTGAAGATATCCTCATAGAGGGTGAGGTGTGCAGATGTTTACCGGATTAATTGAAGATCTCGGCCGTGTTGATAGCATAAATCGGCGCGGAAATAGCTTCAAGCTTAAG
>JAVERW010000139.1:0-3267 GCA_034006915.1 Desulfuromonadaceae bacterium
CCAACAGCCTGACGAACCTTGAACGCCAACAGTTGAGTTTTGGTGTATTTCATATTTTTCCTCCAGTAACAACCACAGCATAGCGCTGGGAGCCGCACACAGGCAAGACGCCTCACGACCTTTGCGACCCCCACTCCGTCTTTGCGACCGCGAAGAACGTGGCGGGAAGCAATCCACCTCGCAGGCTAAGCAGTACCCGACCATGGACTGCCACGTCGCTACGCTCCTCGCAGAGACAGTAACGCGTCATTGCAAACGCCACCCCGTCTTTGCGAGCGCAGCGAAGCAATCCACCTCGCAGAGACAGAACAGAAGCAATCCAGGACTCTAGCCCAGCAAGTCTGGGTACAAATCAAGCCAATTAATATTGACGGATTCGATTAGATCAATCTTTCTTTTTCTACTCCCAGCCTTTAACTGTTTTTCTCTAGCAATCGCGGTGGCTATATCTCCACAACCTTCGTAATAAACCAATACTTTCAGACCGTATTTTTTAGTAAAACCGTCACACAACCCATTTTTATGTTCATGCACGCGCCTAATCAAATCACTGGTTACACCAACATAAAGAGTTCCGTTCTTTTTATTCGTCATGATGTAAATATAGCCGGACTTCATATCTCATAACTCCTGTCCTTGAGTATTACCATGGCGAGATCTTATCCCGTCATTGCGAACCCTTATCTCGTCTTTGCGAGCGCAGCGAAGCAATCCATCCCACAAACCGCGCAGCGCCAAGCCATGGACTGCCACGGCCTAAAGGCCTCGCAGAGACAGTAGCGCGTCTTTGCAAACTCCACTCCGTCTTTGCGAGCGAAGCGAAGCAATCCATCCCACAAACCGCGCGGTGCCAAGCCATGGACTGCCACGGCCTAAAGGCCTCGCAGAGACAGTAGCGCGTCTTTGCGAACCCCACCCCGTCTGTGCAAACTCCACTCCGTCTTTGCGAGCGCAGCGAAGCAATCCATCCCACAAACCGCGCGGTGCCAAGCCATGGACTGCCACGGCCTAAAGGCCTCGCAGAGACAGTAGCGCGTCTTTGCGAACCCCTCCCCGTCTGTGCAAACTCCACTCCGTCTTTGCGAACGAAGTGAAGCAATCCACCTCGCAAACCGCACGGTACTCAACCATGGACTGCCACGTCGCTACGCTCCTCGCAGAGACGGTGGCGCGTCTTTACGCCCCTCGCCCGTCATTGGCTCCCTCCCGTCTTTGCGACCGCGAGGAACGTGGCGGGAAGCAATCCACCTCACAACACCCCAGCCAACAACCCCTGCGCCTCATCAATCAACAACTGCAAATGCGCTTCGCTGATAAAGCTTTCTGCATAGATCTTATACAAGGCTTCAGTGCCACTCGGCCGCGCTGCAAACCAACCGTTCTCAGTACAGACTTTAATCCCACCAATAGAAGCGCCATTGCCTGGAGCATTGAGCAGCACCGCGGTGATCGACTCACCGGCCAAGGTTGTAGTAGTAATGTGAGCGGCGGTTAAAGATTTAAAAGTAGCTTTTTGTTCAGCCGTCGCAGGCGCATCAATACGGCGATAAAACGGTGTGCCGTGTTGCGCAGTGAGCTTGGCGTAATACTGCGATGGGCTTAACCCCGTTACTGCAGTGATTTCCGCAGCCAATAAACACAGGACAATACCGTCTTTATCCGTGGTCCAAGTCTCACCGGCAAAAGTTAACAGAGTCGCTCCTGCACTTTCTTCACCAGCAAAGGCCAATTCACGCTGATGCAAACCCTCCACAAACCACTTAAAACCCACCGGCACTTCATACAGCTCACGGCCATGAGCAGCAACAATGCGATCCATCAACGATGAAGTGACCAAAGTTTTGCCAATTTTTAACGCAGAAGACCACAGAGGCCGATGAGTTAACAGGTAATCCACACACACGCACAAAAAGTGATTGGGATTCATCAAACCCGTGGCATCGACAATGCCATGACGATCCGCATCGGGGTCATTGGCAAAAGACAGATCAAACTGCTCGCGGATCTTAAGCAAATTAGCCATCGCCGCAGGACTGGAGCAATCCATGCGAATACGGCCATCGTGATCCGGCGGCATAAAGGCAAATTCAGGATCTTGGCTGCTATTGACCACAGTGATATTCAACCCAGCATTCGCCGCTAACGCTTGCCACACCGCCAAGGCCGTGCCGCCCATAGGATCAACACCCAGCTTTAAACCTGACTGGCGAATCGCTGCTAAATCCACCACCTGATCCAGCTCAGTAATATAGCGAGCAACATAACCGTACTCAGCTACCTGAGCCAAAGCATCCGATAACGCCACACGCTGCACGGCAACGCAGCCATCAGACAAATATTGATTGGCCCGTGCTTCAATCCAGTTGGTCACATCACTGTCCGCTGGACCACCATCGGGCGTGTTGTATTTAATACCGCCATCTTCCGGTGGATTATGCGATGGCGTGATAATCAAACCATCGGCCAAACCCTGCTCACGCCCTGTGTTATGCACCAAGATCGCACGACTCACCAAAGGCGTTGCCGTCACATCGTGATCCATCGCCACATAAACCGAAACCTGATTCGCCAGCAACACCTGCAACGCCACCTCCCAAGCAGGACGGGACAATGCATGAGTGTCTAAACCGATAAACAATGGACCAGTAATGCCCGCTTGCTGGCGGTAATCGGCGACAGCTTGGGCAATGGCTAGGATATGTAGCTCGTTAAAGCTTGCCGTAAGGGAAGAACCGCGGTGGCCGGAGGTGCCGAAGGTGACGCGCTGGGCGGGTATAGAAGCATCAGGCTTTAGATTGTAGAAGGCAGTGAGCCAAGTGGTGACCAAAATTTAAACTCCATTAATTTATGATGCTACGTAAGTACAATCCACAGACTACCGCAGCCTAAAGGCCTTCCAGAGACGTTGTTACCATTGCCAGCCCTTATTCCGTCATTGCGAGCGTAGCGAAGCAATCCACTTCGCAAACCCCGCAGTGCCCTGCCATGGACTGCCACGTCGCTACGCTCCTCGCAGAGACGGTGTACGCCTTTGCGAACGACCCTAACGTCTTTGGCGTTACTAATAAATACCGAGTAAAACCATCAAAAATAAAAACAAACGATCTCTAGAACGGCGGCGCAATTCAGGAAAATAAGTTATTAAATACAAGCGACTATTTAGCTGAGCAAGCTTTTCAGGAGCAACTAAAGCAGTAATAGTATTTACTTGATTTCTGAGCCACTTACCTCGAACCATCGCAAATCTTTTTTTGTAAGCAGTCAGAT
>JAVERW010000140.1:0-3251 GCA_034006915.1 Desulfuromonadaceae bacterium
GGCACCCGTCGAAACAGGTGCCGCTTTAGTATTGTCCGTGCCTTAAATCAGGGTTACGCCAGTCTTATGCGTTGGCGAAACGACCTTGACTACGGGCAGGGCGCTGTTTGCTCTGGAACGAGTTACGTCCATTTGCATTACGCCCATTGTTGCTATTCCGACTGGGTTGTGAGCCTGCGGGTTTGACCCTTTCGGTATCGCCCCCTCTACTCTCATAACCCTTGACATGTTCTCTGGTTATTTTTTTCTGCAGCAGTCTTTCAATAGCCTGTAGCTGCCTGATCTCATCACCAGCCACCAGGGAGATAGCTTGGCCTGTATGTCCGGCACGTCCGGTGCGTCCGATCCGGTGCACGTAGTCTTCTGGAATATTGGGCAAATCGTAATTCACTACATAGGGCAGTTGCTCAATGTCAAGTCCACGTGCAGCGATGTCGGTAGCTACCAGCACCCGCGCTCTGCCTGCTTTGAAATCAGCCAGAGCTTTGGTGCGTGCGCCCTGACTTTTGTTTCCGTGGATAGCGGTAGAGCGGATTCCATCCTTTTCCAGCTGTTCCGCCAGGCGGTTGGAGCCGTGCTTGGTGCGCGCAAAGACCAGAACCTGCTGCCAGTTTTGCGACCCGATCAGGTGAGAGAGCAACGCGCGCTTTCTGCCTTGGTCGATGGGGTAGACTGTCTGGCTTACCTGCTCAGCAGCGGTGTTGCGCTGGGCAACTTCGATCATCACAGGTTTATGCAGGAGTTTATCAGCCAGATTCTTTATTTCATTTGAGAATGTGGCGGAAAACAACAGATTCTGACGTTTTTGTGGCAACATTGCCAGAATTTTACGGATATCGTGGATGAAGCCCATATCCAACATCCGGTCTGCTTCGTCCAGTATTAGAACTTCAACCTGCGAAAGATCCAGGTTTTTCTGGCGCACATGGTCGAGCAGGCGTCCCGGTGTAGCTACTACAATATCGACGCCCTTGCGCAGCGCGTTGATCTGAGGACGAATGTTGACCCCGCCGAAGATAATGGTGGAACTCAGCGGTACGTAGCGCCCGTAATTGGTAACACTTTCACCAACTTGAGCCGCAAGCTCGCGTGTCGGGGTTAGAATAAGACCGCGTACTGCGGGTTTTCCTGCTGGTTTTGTGTCGGTGAGCAGGCGCTGCAGCAGGGGCAGGGTGAACCCAGCTGTTTTGCCGGTTCCGGTCTGGGCTGCGGCGAGGATGTCTCCACCGTCGAGCACTGCGGGGATAGCTTTAAGTTGAATAGGGGTGGGTTTGCTGTAGCCCATTTCGGCAACAGCACGCAGAAGTTCGGCCTTGAGACCGAGGGTGTTAAACGACATGTAACTTATTACTCCAGATTGGATTCCGCCCATCCGGCGCATATAGCACCGCAACGGTCTGTCAGGTTGGGAATCCCATAGATTGGTGTCAGGGGGGATATCTTGAGGAAATCTACCAAAAACACATAAGGTGCCGACCGATGGGCACCAAGGAATTTTGAACAATAGCATCGCTATATAGCGATGTCAAGGTGTTTGTGGCGCAGTAAGGGTGCGGTGTGCCGTGCCTACCACCACCGTCTACACCAATCCACCACCGGCACAACCCCCCTCAATCCCCCCTATAAAATAGGGGGGAAGGTGAGCGTAGCGAGCAGGGGGGTGATTTGCGGCGATTCACGAATCGCCCTTGCATCCCCCCACACCCCATCCCGCACTCTTTACTGAATTTTATCCGCCAAGGTACCAATACAGATGCCAAACAGAACGGAGCGATTCCACCTCAGGATAGTCCTGAAGTTGGGGTACACCAACCAGGCGTTGCTTCCTGGGCCGTCGGGCTGGAGGAGTGACGCCTCTATATCGACGTCGGGCAGGGCACCACCCCATTTCGTACTTACCCCGAGTTGATTCCACTGCTGCAGGGTCAGGCGTTTCTCCAGCCCTAGTTGGTCAGGGGTTATCTGGTCTGATATCTGAACCTGCCGTCCCCAAGTGTACCCATATTGCCACCCTACCTGGTGCAGATAGTTCGCCGCCGATGCCAGGACATCTGGGATTGAATTCCAAATGTCAATCACTCCATCACCGTCTCCATCCACGGCATAGTTGCGGAAGGATGAGGGCATGAACTGGCACTGCCCCATGGCTCCTGCCCAAGAGCCTTGCATCGCTGCAGCGCTGATGTGACCAGCTTCGATGATGTGCAGCGCTTGGAGCAATTCGGCACGAAAATAGGCGCTGCGGCGTCCATCGTATGCCAGGGTGGACAGGGCTTGTATAACGGAAAACCCGCCGGTGTAGGCACCATAGCTGGTTTCTATGCCCCACAGGGCGACAATAAAACGTGGTGGCACCCCATATTTGCGTTCGATGCGTTCCAACAGTGCTGCATGTTGACGCAGCATGGTTTTGCCGGTTTCGATACGCTGCGGAGTCAGGCGCTGGTCGAGGTATTCTGCGAGGGAGAGTTTTAGCTCGGGTTGGTTGCGATCCAGGCTTATTACCCGTGGAAGCGGAGCACCGACCTCTTTGAACGCTGCATCCAGGGTGGGTTCCGTTATTCCCTGATTTAGCGCCTCATGACGCAGGTCCTGCAGCCATATTTCGAAGTTGTCCGTTGTAGCATCGGTGGCAGCCTGTGCCAGTGAGGAGTTCAGCGGCAGGCTGGCAATAGTGAGACCGACGCTCAGAAGCAGGATAAAGATGACTTTCGACATGGTTGCCATGCTGGTTGACATGCCTTGTACCCCCCTTCAGAGTTTTTTGATTATGTTTCGATTTGTTTGTCTGGCACGGTATTGATGCGAAGAATTGGCCGTATGGTGTTCCAGTTTAGCGCAATACCATTATTGGTCAATGTAGCCGCTGCCGATAGCGCTCCAGGGCAAATCTAATTGCAATTGTGGCACTTCGTGGGCAATCCAGGCAGTGAAGGTATTACTGTTGGGGCCAGGGAAGGCTCTATACTCATTTGGCCAGGGATATGAACGCGCCGCGGTTTCTAAAGGTTCCAGTAGTTGCGCGGCCTGTGGGCCACGATGGTCTGCGAGGATGCGTGGTTTTTCACCGTACCAATATCGGTCTGGGATATCGGATACGATTCTTAACACAGGCAGCCCCTGTCTCTGCCGCCAGCCGATAACTTCGTATACCGTATATTCATAGGCACCGACAGGCTTGGCGGCTATCCAAGTGTGGACGGCAAACCAACCGCGCCAGCTCCAGGCTCGGGCAGCGTAGACCTGAATTA
>JAVERW010000141.1:0-3238 GCA_034006915.1 Desulfuromonadaceae bacterium
GATGGTGTCCACGGACAAGGCGGTAAATCCCACCAATATTATGGGGACAACCAAACGCGCCGCAGAGAAAATAGTTCAGGCCCTGGCACGCCGCAGCCGCACACGCTTTGTTACGGTGCGGTTTGGAAATGTGCTGGGCAGCAACGGGAGTGTGATCCCCACGTTTCAGAAGCAGATCTGCAAAGGGGGACCGATAACTGTAACCCATAAGGATATAACGCGTTTTTTCATGACCATCCCCGAAGCGGCGCAACTGGTACTGCAGGCTGGAAGTATGGGTGCTGGGGGGGAGATTTATCTGCTGGATATGGGGGAGCCGGTCAAAATACTTCATCTCGCAGAGGAGCTGATCCGCCTTTCGGGCAAGGAACCGTATGAAGATATAGATATCGTCTTCACCGGATTGCGCCCAGGGGAGAAACTATATGAAGAGCTGCTCCTGGACGGGGAGGGGGTTAAACCCACGACGCACGAAAAAATATGCGTCGCCAGATCGATGCAGGAGGATGAAGAGATCCTCCAAGGTCAGTTGGAGGAGCTCTTCGCCACCGCACGCAAACTAGACCTAGCGCGTACCGTTGCGCTATTGCATGAGATTGTACCTGAGTACCAACTTGCAAAGCAGTGGGCTGAAGGTGCTAGAAGGGCATAGTTTGTGTTACCCCCCTTACTGCTCCCCTTACGGCTCCAACAATCTCCCTACCGCTCCCTGCAGAATAACGCTATCTATCCCCATGCCGAGATACCCGGTTTGGCCGTAGGTATCATAATTGCTCAGCATCTCGATCAGCTGTTCCAACTCTGCTGTGCGCGCGCTAAAATCGGCGCGCTGCTGCAGAATAGTTTCAATATCCTTGGCGATAAAATCGGGCAACTCCCGCTCCTCTTGCGCGCTATTTACTGCGCTCTGCAAGCGCTCGAAAATGTTCATTTCCCCTCCTTTAGCCACCTTAGGGTTCTGGCGACATCCTCGTGATCATACGCCCATTTGCAACATCCAGCTTCGGCGTAAACATCGTATTCATCTACCTGCTGGAGCAACAATTCAACAAGATATTCATTGTCTTGATACAAGTGGGGTGAACGCGCCACCTCAAGGACAGGGTCTGCAAGCCATTTAGGTAGGTCGCCGTGCTCAAATTGCTTATTTACCGTTTGTTCCAAGCGTTTAAATAGATCCATAGTCAGCTCCTGATTATGTTTTAGTTTTGTGCAGGTCGTGCAGTATTGTAGCAACTGCATCCCAGTCAACCTCTGGGGTCATGTGACACCAAGAGAGGCGTAACGAACTTTCAACCTGCGCCGGGGAACGTCCCATTGCGGCAAGGACATGGCTTGGTGTTTGGGTATGTGAAGTGCAGGCCGAGGTGCTAGAAATCGCTATTACATTTTTCAGGGCACGGATAGCCTGATCAGATGCGATGCCGGGCAGTGAGATGTTGATGGAGTGGGGCAGGGTCCACCGTTCTGCTCCATTTTGCTCGACATCCAAAGTACTGAGCAGCGCCAGCACTTTTTTTCTGAATGCGATACACTTCTCTTCGCGCGCGGCATGCATGCGCAGGGCGAGCTTCGCAGCTTCACCGAACGCGGCAATCAGTTGTACCGGTAAGGTTCCGGCTCTGAGTCCCTGTTCCTGTCCGCCGCCGAACATCAGGGGTTGCAGCGGGGGGAAATGGCCATCTTGCTTGCGCAAAATGAGAGCGCCGATCCCCTTGGGCGCAAAGATTTTGTGTCCACTTAACGCCAGCATGTTTATGCGCTTACTTTTCAGCTGCTCAAGCTCCTTGCCATACCCCTGGGCCGCGTCCACATGCCAGAGGGCGTCGTGCCCTGTAAGGAGCTGCTCCACCTCATCCAGAGGCTGCAGCACCCCTGTTTCATTGTTTACGTGCATGGTAGATACCAGCAAGGTGTCGGGTCTGAGTACTTGTGCCAGATGTTCCACGCAAAAACGTCCAGCAGAATTGGCGCGGATAATATCCACCTCAAATCCCTGCCGCTCAAGATATTCAACCGGCTCAAGCACCGCTTTATGCTCAATGGCGCTGGTTATAACATGGCGCCGCTTGGTCTTATGTGCGTGCGCTATAAGCCCCAGAATCGCCATATTGTTGCTTTCAGTGGCACCACTGGTGAAAATCACCTCATCGGGGCGTGCCTCAACCACTTTGCCTACCAAATTGCGCGCATGCTCCACTGCGGCGCGGGCAAACATGCCGTAGTCGTGGATGGGGCTGGCTGCATTCCCGAAATCCTGCTGGGTAAACCTCGTCACCAGTGCGGCGACCGAAGGCTCTACAGGTGTTGTGGCGTTGCAATCCAGATATACCGGCATGCTGTTCTCCTCAGGGTTTTGTGCATGATTTTTTGACCATAAAGTTGCTAAATCATTGTTATTTGAAGTATACGAAGTATAACAAAGCAGTCTTGATATTAGAAATATATTGTTTATATCAAATCCATCTATACTGTAGATGATAACTTGATAAATATAACCCTGATAAATATAACCCCAATAAAACATGGCTAAACACTGCGAGAGGTGGGAGAGATGGATCTGCGCCAATTGAGGTTTTTTCTGACGGTGATAGATAGTGGCGGCTTTACCCGCGCAGCAGAGAAACTAAATATCGCTCAATCAGCTATCAGTATCGGGATCAAGAAGCTTGAAGAGGAATTGGAGGTAAAGCTTTTCAACCGGCGCGAGCGCAAGATCACCTTAACTGTTGAGGGTGAATCTCTGGCACAGAATGCGCGCAATATTTTCCGGAAAGTAGATCAGGCACGCCAAGAGATTGCGGACCTGCGGGGACTCCTTAAGGGGGAGGTGCAGGTGGGGCTAACCCCGATGTTGAGTGGCTTCTTTTTCCCGAAAATTATTGCAACCTTCAAGCAAGAGTTTCCGGCGCTGAACATATCGATCCTCGGGGATAGCGCACGGAATATTCAACGCCAGATAATAGCAGGTGATATCGATATTGGTATCATCAGCGGAGAAATTCCAGCAGGGCTTGACTCCCACCATCTGTTGCATGACGAGGTGGTCGCGTGTGTTCATCGCTATCATCCTCTAGCGCACAAAAAGCACCACCCTCTCCGCGACCTGTTGCGCACTCCGCTGGTAGTGTTTAAGGAGGGGTATCACCTGCGCAAACTTGTGGATGAGTTGGCCGTAGCGGAGGGGATAGAGCCACTAATTATGGCGGAAACCAATCTATCCTCACTGGTGCGAAAT
>JAVERW010000003.1:0-93934 GCA_034006915.1 Desulfuromonadaceae bacterium
TCTGGAGTTCCCCATTGAGAAACCCCACCACTTCGGCCAAATCCCGTACTGGATATACCGGCAGGTTATCTACCACTGCCCCTTCTGCGGCATTTTCTTGAGGTAGAATAATGCCGTCTACCTCCCACCTGTGTGCTTCACACGCTACCGCCAGAGCCCCGCGCACCGGCTTTATCCTGCCATCAAGGGACAACTCGCCCATGTACAGGTAACGCTTGGCATTTTCTTTCAGCACCCCTGTTGCCTGCAGGATCCCCACTGCCACCGGCAGGTCGAGAGAGGCGGCATCCTTACGGATATCCGCCGGAGCCAGATTTACGGTGATTCGCCGCACGGGAAATTGGTAGCCGCTGTTCTTGATAGCCGACTTAACCCTGTCCTTGCTCTCTCTGACAGCACCTTCAGGTAGACCTACCGTGGCGAATTGCGGCATTCCCTGACTGACATCAACTTCAACTTCAACTCTATACGCATCGATACCTATAAGTGCCCCTGAATATAAATTTGCAAGCATATCTCACCTGTGTATATAAAATAATTACGTTAAATTAACTATCGCAGTGTAACAGGGAGATAAACATACAACAACACAAGGTGCATTATTTGGTAAAAATATTCTGAGAGAGGCGGGCACCCTTGTATGCGCAACGGCGGTTAGCATTTGATATGCAGTTACTTTTAGGGTAGCGCCCTCCAACCCCGATCCAGGCTTGACTCTTCCATACCTGCCTGATACGTTTCGCGGACCATGGACCATGGTGTTACCTACTCAAATCCCACCTCACCTTTCAGGAGTACATCATGCTCACTGCATCTGCCGCGGAACCAGGACTTCTGTCTATGGTGGGCATTCCTTTTCTGATTTTTCTTGCGCGTATCCTCGATGTCTCCATCAGCACCCTGCGCATAACCTTTGTCTCGCGTGGGATGAAGTATATTGCTGCTCCGCTAGGTTTTATCGAGACGCTAATCTGGGTGATAGCTATTGCTCAGGTGATGCAGCACCTAAACAGCTGGACCACTTACGTCGCTTACGCCCTTGGTTTCGCAATGGGTAATTATGTAGGACTGCTGATTGAAGAACGCCTCGCGGTAGGGAGCCTCATCATCCGCACCATCGTTCGCGAGGACGTCCCGGGACTTACCAAAGCTCTGTGGGAAGCCGGATTCGGCGTCACCACTGTCGACGCGCGCGGTGAAACCGGCCCAGTGCGGGTTATCTTCACAATAGCCAAACGGCGCAACCTCGAGAAGGTGATCAACCTTATCAAGGGATTTGACCCCAACGCCTTCTACACCATTGAAGATGTCCGCTTCTTCCATGAGACAATGCCCACGCACCCCTTACGCAAAAGGAGGAGACCTTTTGCAAGAATTTTCGCCGGCAAGAGCGGAAAATAAAGCTCGGATAGACGACCGCAATACCCATATCGACTCGCCTATCTCGACATTTTTTAGTGCCGGCTTCACTTACCTGCACTTATTTGGATAAATTCAGTCTTGCCTTGCTTTTATATTCTCTCAGCTTAGTTTGCACCAAGGAGGGAAAGATCACTGAAGTGTCGGGGTTGCTAGGGGGGAAGAAGATGGTTGCAAGAGGCGTTATCTGCCCCGTTACTTACCAACGTTGGAGGAAAAGAGGTTAATGATGGCCACTCCGGAGATGATTAGTCCCATTCCGACAATGGCCGCCCAGTCCGGGGTCTGTTGATAAAGCAGCATTGATAGCAGAGTTACAAGCACTATCCCTACTCCGGACCAGACTGCATAGGTTATCCCGACTGGAAGTTCCTGCAAGACAAGTGCAAGGAAGTAAAAAGATACTCCATATCCTAGCACCACAATTACGCTGGGAAATACGCGGCTGAACTGCTCCGAAGCCTTCAGCGCTGAGGTTGCTGCAACCTCGGCAATAATAGCGATTGCAAGATAAGTATAGGTCATGATTCTTACGTAACTGTCACACTTTATGCTGATACTTGAGTCTTGGTAAAGATTGCCTTGAATGGAATACCAGCGGTAGCAAAACACTCACTTCCCCCCTCTTCGCGATCTACCAAGGTGACAACACCGATAACTTCGAGGCCCTCTTCGCGCGCGCGCTCAATCGCCTTCATGGAAGAGCCCCCAGTGGTCACGACGTCTTCAACAATCACCACCTTAGCTCCCGGTGCAAGGTTTTTGCGCCCTTCGAGCCACTGCCCGGTGCCATGCCCTTTAGGTTCCTTGCGAATAATAAAGGCCGGAATGGGCTCACTCTCAAGTGAACTTATCAGTGAGGTTGCCGTTGCGATGGGATCAGCCCCCAGGGTGAGACCGCCAACACCGTCAACCTTGCACCCAAAAGAGCGTGCAGCTTCGAGAAATGCTTTGCCCACCAGAACAGAACCGCGCGGATGCAAGGTGGTCTGCTTGCCGTCGAAGTAAAAATTGCTTTTGCGTCCTGAAGCCAGGGTTACTTCGCGCTCCTCGTATGAAAGAAGCCGGATAATATCCATCAGTTCACTGCGTTCCTGTGCGGTCATCTTCTTCCCCTATGCGTATACATTTACTCGCTTCTTCGATTTGCCCGTTCTGTAAGCCTGTTTGGCAGTTTTCCGTCAAAATACGTGCGATACAAACCTGTTAAATCTAACGTTCGAACAAGCCCAATTGATTGTCTGCCTTCAAGTGTGGAAATTTTATCGGATATTTACCGGTAAAACAGGCGCTACAGAACCTACACATATCTCTACTTCCCGGATCCTTACCTTCTGGACCATAGGTGGCTTTGAGCAAGCCTTCTATCGAGAGATAACCCAGTGTATCCGATGTGATGTAACGATTTATCTCCTCAATACTATGAGAGGAGGAGATGAGTTCGTTACGCGTGGGGGTATCTATACCGTAATAACATGGATAGCTGGTCGGCGGGCTGGATACACGCATGTGCACCTCTTTTGCACCGGCATTTTTTATCATCTTGATAATCTTGCGCGCCGTGGTTCCGCGTACTATGGAGTCATCTACAACCACCACACGTTTCCCCTCAATCACTTCGCGCACGGGGTTAAGTTTTATCTTTACCCCGAAGTGGCGGATCGTCTGCTGTGGCTCGATAAAGGTTCTCCCTACATAGTGGTTGCGGATGAGACCAAGCTCGAATGGAATACCCGATTCCTCCGCATATCCGATGGAGGCCGGCACCCCGGAATCGGGAATAGGCACTACCACGTCTGCGTCTACAGGGAATTCACGCGCAAGTTCACGTCCGTATTCCTTGCGCACAGAATATACTTCGCGCCCGAAAATGGTGCTGTCTGGGCGCGCAAAATAGACAAATTCAAAAATGCACGGACAGGGAGAGCGCTTCTCCAATGGGAACATAGAATGCACCCCTTTTTCATCAATAACCACCATCTCCCCTGGTTCGAGCTCGCGGATGAACTCCGCCTCAATTAAATCAAGGGCGCAGGTCTCAGAAGCGACAACATAGGCCCCCTCAAGCTTCCCCAGTACCAAAGGACGGAATCCGCGCGGATCACGCACCGCTACCATCCGCGTCTCGGTGAGGAACAGTAGACTATAGGCACCGTCCACGCGCTCGAGAGCCGAGGTGATGCGTTCGGAGAGACTGTCTGCATGACTTCTGGCCAGCAGGTGGATAATTACTTCTGTATCGGAGGTGCTGGAGAAAATTGACCCCAATTGCTCAAGTTCATTACGTAATTCCTGCGCATTGACCAGGTTACCGTTGTGCGCCACCGCAATACTGCCGCGAGCATAATCGACTGAAATCGGCTGACAGTTTTTCACGTCACCGCTGCCAGCGGTGGCATAGCGCACATGTCCAATAGCGCTACATCCGGGCAGACGCTCAAATATCTGTGGATCGCGGAAAACATCTGATACCAGCCCATTTTTGCGGTGGGCACGCAACACAGCGCCATCGGAAGCAACAATACCGCAACTTTCCTGCCCGCGATGCTGCAGAGCGTACAACCCCAGATAGGTGAGATTCGCAGCTTCAGGGTGTCCATAAATACCGAAAACACCACATTCTTCCTTCAGTTTATCAAACATGTTTTAATTGCTTCCTTCCTACAGTGTGATGTTTCGCGCTATTTTGACAAATATATAAGAAAAAATCGTTCGACGATCTTTCTATGTTCAAATTTCAAAACCGTAATTACGCGTGAGTTTCAGTTTCTTAACCACCAACTAAAGCACCTGTTCACGAATAAAATCAATGGCATTCTTATATAGCCACAGTCCCATCCCCTCTTCGGGTAACTCTTCGCGCGTCCAGCGCGGGTGATGGGTGCGATGCAAATATGCTTCGGGATGGGGCATGAGGCCAAACACGCGCCCGCTCGGGTCAGAAATCCCTGCAATTGCGGCCATGGACCCATTTGGGTTGAGAGGAAACTCCATCGCCGGAGAGATGTAAGCAGCATCGCTGTATTTCAGCACTGACAGGTGCTCGGCCTCTATTCGCTCCAATACCTGCGGATCTTCAACCACAAACTTTCCTTCTCCGTGGCGCACGGGCAGATATATGCCGGTGAGTCCGCGGGTAAACACACAGGGCGACTTCTGATCTACCTTCAGATATACCCAGCGGTTCTCAAAACGGCCATGATCGTTTGTGGTGAGAGTAGCTACCTGGGTGTGATAATCATTATCTAAGCCAGGGAGTAAACCCATCTTGACCATAAGCTGAAAGCCGTTACACACCCCCATAACCAGATTACCATTTTCCACAAACTGCAGAATTTCATCGAGCATGGAGCGCCCACTGGTTTTTATTTTGGCATGACGCAGCCGATTTGCCCCGGCTATAGCACCGCCCAGATCGTCCCCGTCGAGAAAGCCCCCAGCAAAATTAAGGAAATGGTAATCGTGCAAACTGATCTCGCCGGAGAGCAGGCGCGAGAGGTGCACAATATCGACACGCTCGGCACCAGCCAGACGACAAGCATTGGCCACTTCGCGCTCGCAGTTGGTACCGTTACCAGAAACTACGATAGCTTTAACTTCAGCGGACATAATCAAAGCTCCTTCAATGTGGACTGCCAGGCCTCTTTCAACACGTAGATATCTTCCTCGACAATCGGGGTGTCATCGCCGGCGCGGATACGCAGGATAGGGGCGCTGGTCACCTTACCCAGGCAACAGATCTCTTGTCCGCTGAAGAGTTTTTCAAACTCCTCGGCATTGGCAGGTGACACCGTGACCAGCAAACGACTCTGGGTTTCAGAGTAGAGCATCTGGAGTGTTGTGAGTTCTCCGTGTGTGCGTAGATTGCCTAAATTGATGTCCATACCAAACCCGCCGGCAAAAGCACTTTCCGCCAGAGCCACCCCCAGACCACCATCAGACAGGTCGTGGCACGAAGCCACCAATCCGGCCTTTTGTGCCCGGTTCAAGGTGCGATAGCGGCGCAGGGCAGTAGTGGCATCAACCTGTGGGACCTGGTTACCGATAAACCCGAGGATATTGTAGAGCTCAGAACCTCCGAGTTCCTCACGAGTACTACCCAGCAGATAGACTTTATCCTGCGGATGTTTTACGTCCATAGTAGTACACAGACGCACGTCGTCGACTTTGCCGATTACCGAAAACAACAGCGTAGGCGGTATGGATATCTTCTTTCCATCGATGTGGTAGTCATTTTTCATCGAATCCTTACCGGAGATAAGAGGAACACCAAAGGCAACGCAGTAGTCGTACAGCGCCTTGTTTGCCCGCACCAGCTGCGCCGCCTTGAATGGTCCATCGGGGGTGCGCTCACTCAGAACCGGGTCACACCAGCAGAAGTTATCTAGCCCCGCGACATGATCTACATTGCCGCCAACACTCACATAGTTGCGCAGAGCTTCATCGATGGCGCAGGCGGTCATATGATAGGTGTCTATATCACTGTAGCGCGGGCAAATGCCGTGTGCCACCGTAATTCCAGCGAAGGAGTCGGGCAACGGACGCACCACAGCTGCATCTGAGGGGCCGTCGTTGGCTTCGCCGGTCAGGGGTTTGAGCACCGTGTTGCCCTGCACTTCATGGTCGTAACGTCGCACCACAACTTCCTTGGAGCATACATTGAGCGAACCCAGCAACTTAAGCAACGCCTCTCGTGGTGCGGGCAGATCTGTTTCCGCCGGCTGCCGGTGGGTCTTGATTTCCCAACGCGCCGGAATTTTCATCTGCGGATTGGCATTGTGGAGAAAATCCATGGGCAGATAGGTTGCGGTCTGACCGTGGTACAGGCAGTGATAGTAGCCGGAGTCGGTGAAAATTCCCAAGTCGGTGGCTTCCACATTCATACTCGCTCCAAGGCGGATGAATTCTTCCACGTGTTCGGGAGGTACGGCCAGAGTCATGCGCTCCTGCGCCTCGGAGATCAGAATCTCCCACGGCTGGAGCCCGGCATATTTAAGTGGCGCCCGGTCCAGATGCATTTCAAAACCACCAGTATCCTCGGCCATCTCCCCCACGGAGGATGACAGGCCGCCGGCACCGTTGTCGGTAATGGAGGTGTACAAGCCCTTATCGCGCGCAATGAGGAGAAAGTCGAACATGCGCCGCTGGGTGATGGGGTCACCTATCTGCACTGCAGTAACCGGAGAGTTCTCGTGCAGTTCTTCGGAGGAGAACGTGGCCCCGTGAATTCCGTCCTTGCCGATACGTCCTCCCACCATGATGATATGATCACCTACCAGTGCTTTTTTTTCATGCCCTGGGCGTCCGTGAAGTTGTGCCGGCATAAGGGCGGCACTGCCACAATATACCAAGGGCTTCCCAACAAAACGGCGGTCGAACACCAATGAGCCGTTAATGGTAGGGACGCCACTTTTATTCCCTCCATGCTCCACCCCTTCGACCACACCTTCAAAGATACGGCGTGGATGCAGCAGCCGTGGCGGCAATGGCTCGGAATAAAAGGGAGAGGCGAAGCAGAAGACATCGGTGTTGAAAATCAGGCGCGCTCCACGGCCGGTGCCGAAAGGGTCGCGGTTGACTCCGACGATACCCGTCAGGGCCCCGCCGTAAGGATCAAGCGCACTAGGGGAGTTATGCGTCTCAACCTTGTATACCATGCTCCAGTCGTCGGTAAAACGGACAACTCCAGCATTGTCCTTGAACACCGACAGGCAGATGTCATCCGCACCTTTTTGTCTGCGAACTTCGCTGGTTGTTTCCATGATGTAACTTTTAAACAGAGAATCGATACTCTCTTTCTGGCCATATTCATCTTCGTAATCAATATGAGCAGCAAATATTTTGTGTTTGCAGTGTTCACTCCAGGTTTGCGCCAACGCCTCTAGCTCAGCATCCGTGATGCGCGCCCCCAGTCCTACTACTTTGCGCTGCTGTTGCACTTCCGGGGTGGCAATAAAGATCTGGATGGCCTTCATTTCTTCCAAGCTCAGCGCCAGCATTCCATCACGGCTAATCTGCATCAAGGTGTCGTCATCCACTGCCAACTCTATTTCGCGTATTTCCGGCTGCCCGGTGGTTTTCACCTTGGCCACCTGCGGTGTCAGTCCGGTCTCCGGATCAAATTCCGCGCGACTGACGATGGTCCAGCGCTGAATCAGTCCATTGGCAAGAACCCCGGCTGCGATCTCTTCGGCCTTTTGCTTATCCACTTTTCCGCTAAGCAGATACTGCACCGAGGTGTACACTGCCTCACCGTCGGCAAACTTCCGCCCCAGCAGATACTCAAGCGCTTCGCGCGCGGTACGCCCGGTATTATCTGTAACTCCGGGGCGAAACCCGACTTCGATCAATACGTCGAAATCTTGCGCGAGGGCTTTGTCCACGGCATATTCCTGAATTATTGGGTCGGAAAACGGTCCTTGAGCCGCCGCCTGCAGCTCTGCGTCACTGAGTTGCGCATCTATAGTGTAGATGTCAAGCGTGCGCACCTGTTGCAATTCAATCCCGAGATGGTTGCGTATATCTTGGCGCACCCTTTCTGCGCGTGCATCAAGCACCCCGTCTTTAAGACCTACAACAATCCTGTTGGCCATATATTCTCCTCATACAGTCCTCCCCGTTCAGGGGATGCATACCTACCTGAAGCATCTAGCGTAAACGCAGAATCTAAATGCAAATCATTTCATGCAATCTTTTGCATTCAGCATTCTTCTGTTGCGGCATATCTACTCAGATTCGACAATTGAAACTCTCGCTGGCAACTGCCACCTGTCCGATAATCAATTGTGGACGACAGCGGTTCTGTTCATTTAACACTCGATCTATCCTCTGCCGAGCTAGTTCCATCGTGTTGTTGGTTTCACTTATATGTGCCATAAATACCGCCTGCAGCTCGGGCCAAAGTAGATCCCCGAGTAATTCAGCAGCCTGATTGTTGGAAAGGTGGCCGTGACTCCCGCGTATTCGCTGCTTTAAGTGCCATGGATATGGCCCGTCATGCAGCATCTGCTCATCGTGATTGGTTTCTAACACTAACACCTGGCAGCGCTGCAGGCGTTCGCGCACCAAACGTGTGACCACACCAAGGTCAGTGGCAATTCCCACTCGAGCGCCACCCGCTGTTAGGACAAATCCGACGGGGGCTACAGCATCGTGGGTAACCGGAAACGTCTCCACCTCCAGATCATGCAGACGCAACACCCCAGCTATTTCTAAGACACAATGGTTTACCGCGCCTATGGCAGGCAATGCTGCAAAAGTCTGGGACAGACAGTATAGAGGCAAATTATAACGTCTGCACAGAGGCCCTGCACCGATGCAGTGATCTCGGTGTTCGTGGCTGATGATAACGGCATCAAGATCCTCAGCTGCAACTCCGATCTCTAACAGTCGCCGAGTAAGCTCGCGCGCGGAAAGACCGGCATCGATCAGCAATCGGGTGCTGTCACTCTCTATGTATATTGAGTTGCCCTTACTGCCACTGGCAAGCTGGCAAATACGCACCGGTTTTCTCCTGCTGCTTCACGTCTGCTTTCATATACTTTATTTATGCACCACTTGTGTGCGAGCAGCTGGGATAAACCGAGTAATTATAGCGGGATTACGCTCTCCCCAGCCTGCTCCAGCCCTGCTGACGCGGGCAGGCTTACCCAGCTTTTACTGCTCGCGTCTTCATAACATAGGCGCAGAAAAAGGGCAAGAACGGCAGTACTGCCTAGCCTCACTAATTCTGCATACCCTAAGCACTGTGCCAATAAAGTCATGTCATAAGTTTTATCCTCCCACCGCACTGGTAAGTTTCACATGCTCTTGCTACTATTGAATAGCAAATAGGGCCCTGCCATCCAAAACCCTTTCATACCGGAACGCCTGCCTTAGGACGATTCACTAGGGTTAAGCATTGCATGGCAAAAGCGGCATATCTCTTGACGCTTACCCGACTGACGTTTATCCTTTCACTGTAGATGGGCAGAAAAGTTTTACGCCCCGTTTTCCGTTCTTTCATACTGGCGCTATTCTGCATGTTATGTGTTTTTATCAATTCTTAAAGGAGTGTGTCTATGTCTGCAAAAGTAGCTATCAACGGTTTTGGTCGCATCGGTCGGAACGCCTTGCGCATTGCTATGAAGTCAGCTGATTTTGAAGTTACAGCCATAAATGACCTGACCGACGCCAAGACCCTGGCCCACCTGCTCAAATACGATTCCGTCCATGGAATTTACCCCGGAACGGTGGAAACAAATGGCTCCAACATTGTTGTAGATGGCCGGTCCATAAAAATTTACAGCGAAAAAAATCCGGCAGCACTGCCCTGGAAGCAGGATGGGGTGGAAGTCGTACTTGAAGCAACCGGAATGTTCCGTACCCGTGAAGCTGCGGCCAAGCATCTCGAGGCCGGAGCCAAACGCGTCGTAATCAGCGCGCCAGGCAAAAACTCCGACACTACAGTGGTAAAAGGGGTTAACTTTTCAGATTATGACCCCGCCAAACACCAGATCATCTCCAATGCCTCTTGCACAACTAACTGCCTGGCTCCGGCAGCGTACCTGTTGCATAAGAAGCTGGGGATTAAACGTGGCAGCATGACCACTATCCACTCGTACACCAACGATCAGAGAATTCTTGATCTACCACATAAAGACCTACGCCGTGCGCGTGCAGCAGCGGTCTCCATGATTCCGACCACGACCGGAGCAACCGACGCGGTTGCCATGGTTATCCCTGAACTCAAGGGACGTCTCTCGGGGATGTCCATCCGGGTTCCCACCCCCAACGTTTCCTTGGTTGACTTTGTGTTTGAAGCCGAGAAGGATACTTCAGTCGAAGAAGTCAATGCCCTGATGCTGGAAGCAGCCAATGGGGAGCTCAAGGGAATCCTTGAATATTGCGACGAGCCTTTAGTCTCCAAGGATTTTAACGGCAACCCCGCATCTAGTATCCTTGATGCCCTGAGTACCGCCGTGTTGCAAGAACGGATGGTGAAAGTTTTGTTGTGGTACGATAACGAATGGGGCTACTCTGCCCGGATTGTCGATCTACTTGGCCTAGTAGCAACTAAAAAATAGTCGCGAAACTGCGTCAGCGCCATTTTTACGCATGGAGTAATTGATTTGATGCTCAACAAATGTTCCGTTACAGACCTCAAGCTGCGCGGTAAACGCGTATTTTGTCGGGTTGACTTCAATGTACCTCTGAATGACGACGGTACAGTTGCTGACGATGCCCGTATTATGGCCGTCCTACCTACCATTCGCTACATCATGGCACATGGGGGGCGGCTTATTCTGGCCTCCCATTTAGGCCGCCCTAAAGGGGAGCGCAAGCCTGAGTTCAGCCTAGCGCCAGTAGCGCCTCATCTTGCCTTGCTTCTCGGACATCCGGTAACCATGGCGCCGGATTGCGTCGGTCCCGAGGTGGAAGAGCTGGTTGCGAATATGAGCGACGGCGATGTCATACTGCTTGAAAATATGCGTTTTCATCCTGAAGAGGAGAAAAACGACCCGAAATTTTGTGCACAACTTGCGCGCCTGGCTGACGTCTATGTCAACGACGCCTTCGGTACAGCCCACCGCGCCCATGCTTCCACCGAAGGGATTGCTCATCTGCTAAAACCTGCAGTCGCTGGATTCCTGATGGTAGAAGAACTTGAATATCTGGGCAAAGCCTTGGAGAACCCGAAACGTCCCTTTGTCGCTATTCTCGGCGGTGCCAAGGTTCATGACAAGATCCCAGTTATAACCAATCTGCTCGACAAGGTAGACACGCTCCTCATCGGGGGTGGAATGGCCTACACCTTCCTACACGCCCAGGGCTTTGAAGTAGGGAAATCGCTGCTGGAGCAGGATCAAGTGGAATTGGCTGCGTCTCTGTTAAAGCAGGCTCAAGCAAAAGAGGTTGATATTAAACTGCCCGTCGATCACATTGTCGCCTCTGAATTCAGCAACGATGCACAAATACAAACAACAGACGACGCTAACATCCCCGCCTCCTACATGGGACTGGACATAGGCCCAAAAACACTGAAGCTCTACACCGAGGCCATCAAGCAGGCCGCCACGGTGGTTTGGAATGGACCCATGGGGGTGTTCGAAATGGACAACTTTGCACAAGGAACCATAGAGGTGGCCCGCGCCATGGCCAATTCTTCCGCCGTGACTATCATTGGCGGGGGCGATTCAGTAGCTGCGGTAAACAAAGCAGGTCTTAATGCTGCTATGACCCACATGTCTACCGGTGGAGGTGCCTCCCTGGAACTGCTAGAGGGCAAAACCCTGCCCGGGGTTGCGGCTCTTACTGACAAAGAATAAATATGCAGGAGAACAACATGCGCAAACCTTTGATAGCCGGGAACTGGAAACTGCACAAAACCATTGACGAAGCCGAGGATTTAGCCCGCGAACTGTGTACCAAGCTCGCGGATGTGCACAATACCGAAGTCCTGCTCGCACCATCTTTTACTGCTATAACTGCCGTAGCCAAAATTTGCGAAAATAGCCCCATCACGATTGGAGGGCAGAATTGCTATCCGGAGCCACAGGGAGCATTTACTGGCGAAATATCCGCAACACAACTCAAAGACGCAGGGTGCGCGTACGTCATTCTAGGACACTCTGAGCGCCGCCATCTTTTCGGTGAAAATGATGCCTTTATAAATGCCAAAGCGCATGCAGTATTGCACACAGGGATGCGCGTCATTCTGTGTATTGGTGAGACCCTGGAGCAGCGCGAGCAAGGTGACTTTTTTGAGGTGTTAGACATTCAAATCCAACATGGCTTAAAAAACATAAATGCCACACAAATGGAACATGTAGTTATAGCTTATGAACCGGTATGGGCTATTGGAACCGGCAAAACCGCCAGCAGCGATGATGCCGCTGAAGTACACGCTTATATCCGCGGTTTGCTACAAGGGATCTACTCTCTCGCAGTAGCTCAAAACACGCGCATTATTTATGGTGGCAGTGTCAAGCCGGATAACATCAGTGAACTTATGGCGCAAGTCGATATTGATGGGGCTCTTGTCGGTGGTGCCAGCCTCAACGCGGAGGATTTTTCGGCTATTGCAAATTTCCCTCGCCCACTGCATATGGCAGAGGGGAGTAGATAAAAGGAAATTTGCTGGTACGCAGAAATCTATTGTGCTAGTGTTTGCGGTCAACTGTAGTAACAGAGTTGTTTTCTTGATTTGCAACCTACGCTGTACTAACAGGGCTATGCGCTTGCTACGCATTTAATTTGCCCACAGCACAGCACTATAACTAACAATCGGAGCAGACTAATCACATGACCACTGTACTTCTGATAATCCACGTTATGGTTTCCATATCATTGGTGATCATCGTTCTACTTCAGGCCGGCAAAGGTGCAGAGACCGGCGCATCTTTCGGCGGTGGAGCGAGCCAGACCATGTTTGGCGCCAGCGGGGGGCAGTCATTTCTGAGTAAATCTACCACCATGATGGCCGCTATCTTCATGCTCACCAGCCTCTCACTTGCATATTTTCATGATCAAGACGGTGCCGGGAGCATAATGCCGGAACAAGTTAAGATGCAGGAAGTGGCTCCAGCCAATCAAGCGCCTGCTGTCAATCCATCAGAAGCCCCGGCTTCGGCAACCGAGTAATTTCCATGTTGACAGCTATGGGTTAAATAAGTATAAAGAGCCCTGCATTGCCGAAGTGGTGGAACTGGTAGACACGCCATCTTGAGGGGGTGGTGACCAAACGGTCGTGCGAGTTCGATTCTCGCCTTCGGCACCAGTAGAACTATATAGCCCGACTACGAAAGTAGTCGGGCTTTTTATTATCAAATTCTATCCCACACACCTCTCGCTCGCGCACGACACAAGGTATAGATGACATAATCGTTTTACCTCCGCAGCGTTATGGGTTAACATAAGCGTTTAACATTTACCGCTGATCAGTCAGATTGGTGTTTCTACGCAAACCTTTCTAAGTAAACCATGTAAAGGAGTATCCAGGTATGGGACAGAATTATTACAACACATTGCCTCTACGACGTCAGCTCGAAGAGCTTGGCACCTGTCGCTTTATGGAGGCTGACGAATTCAGCAATGGATGTGAATACGCCAAGGGGAAGAAGATTGTCATTGTCGGCTGCGGTGCACAGGGGCTTAATCAAGGGCTTAACATGCGTGATAGCGGCCTCAATGTAGCTTATACCCTGCGCAAAGAAGCTATAGCCGAAAAACGCCAATCCTATAAAAATGCAGTAGAAAACAATTTCCCTGTCGGCAGCTATGAAGAATTATTGCCTCAAGCAGATATTGTAATGAATCTTGCACCTGACAAGCAGCATACAGACGTAGTCAACACAGTAATTCCTTTGATGAAGCAAGGCGCCGTGTTCAGCTATGCTCACGGGTTCAATATTGTCGAGGAAGGGGTTCAGATTCGTGCTGATCTCACTGTAATCATGGTTGCGCCCAAGTGTCCGGGCTCAGAGGTCCGTGCTGAATACATGCGTGGCTTCGGTGTACCAACCCTCATTGCGGTGCACCGTGAAAATGATCCTAAAGGAGATGGTCTCGAAATTGCTAAAGCCCTGTGTTCCGCCCAAGGTGGTGATCGTGCTGGTGTCCTTGAATCTTCATTCATCGCCGAAGTGAAATCTGACCTCATGGGAGAACAGACCATCCTGTGCGGTATGCTGCAGACAGGTTCACTCCTGTGTTTCGATAAAATGGTGGAAGAGGGCATTGAACCTGGGTATGCCGCAAAATTGGTACAATATGGGTGGGAAACCATCACCGAGGCCTTGAAACAGGGCGGTATTACCAATATGCTTGACCGTCTTTCAAACCCGGCAAAGATTCGCGCTTTTGTCCTGGCCGACGAACTCAAGGATATCATGCGCTCTTTGTTCCAACAGCACATGGACGACATCATTACAGGCAAGTTTTCTGCTACCATGATGCAAGATTGGGCGAATGACGATAAGGATCTCCTGCGCTGGCGCGAAGAAACCGGACAAACTGCTTTTGAGCAGACCGAAGCCAACGGTGTAATAAGCGAGCAGGAGTTCTTTGACAAAGGGATCCTGATGGTGGCAATGGTTAAAGCAGGGGTAGAGCTGGCTTTCGAATCGATGCTAGAAGTAGGAATTGAGCCCGAGTCTGCCTATTATGAATCCCTCCACGAAACTCCTCTTATTGCCAACACCATTGCGCGCAAAAAACTTTACGAAATGAACCGCATAATCTCTGACACAGCCGAATATGGCTGTTATCTCTTTGCACATGCTTGTGTTCCGCTCCTGAACGATTTTATGAGCGAGATCTCGACCGATGTCATAGGCAAGGGCCTTGACAGCATAGATGGCAGCGTGGACAACAGAACTCTAGTGTGCATCAATAGTGCTATCCGCGGTCACTTTATCGAAGAAGTGGGTGCTGAATTGCGTGCCGCCATGTGCGGGATGCAGGCAATAAGCCAGCAGGAGTAGCAGCAACACCTTTCATATGTAAAGAACAGGCAACTACGCAAAAAGCCCGCAACGTGCACACGTTGCGGGCTTTTTATATTTCTTAGACGCGAGCAGTTGATTACAACAACAACGCAACAGCCTCTTTAGCGGCCGCCATAAATTCCTGCGGTAACACCCCGATAAGGATTATAGCGAGAATAAAGAATACACCCAATGCTTTAGAACCAATCGGCATCAAGATAGGATCCTTTTCATCGTCAGCGCCACAGTATGCCGCACGCGCCATCTTCAGGTAGTAGAACATAGCTATAGCTGCATTTATAACCCCGATAATAACCAGAGCATAAAAACCCTTGTTGATCGCCCCAGTAAACACTACAAACTTACCCACAAAGCCAATAGTCGGGGGGATGCCTGCCATACCAAAAGCTGCCACAAGCAAAGTCATGGCGAGCAGCGGTGAGCGTCGAGACAGCCCTTTAAGATCATCAAAGGTAACATTCTGCCCCTCAGGCGCAACGTTATAAATTACGTAAAAACATCCAAGATTCATGAGCAAGTAGCCAATGATATAGAATACGGCCGCGGCCATACCCAACAGATCAGCAGTCATAATGCCAAGCATCACATAGCCTGCATGGGCGATACTAGAATATGCCAGCAAACGCTTGAGGTCAGTTTGAACCAGTGCGGTGAGGTTACCAAATGTCATGGACATTACCGCAAACGTTGCAAGTACCCAGGTATACTGGGTGATGTCCGCACCAGCAACCGCAACGAGGCGTAGCAGGAGCAGCACCGCGCCAACCTTGGGCAGGGTTGCAATAATGCTTGTGGTTTCGTTGGCGGCCCCTTGATACACATCGGGAGTCCAGAAATGCATGGGGAACATCGCAAGCTTGTAAAGAAAGCATATCAGCACCAGAACCATGGCGATTACGCCCAATGGCTGCGTTGCTACTAACGATGGGATTACCACTGCAAGCTCATTCAGATACGTAGTATGGGCAAGACCAAAAATATACCCCATACCGTATAGGGTTAATCCGGTCGCAATTGCACCAAACATGATGTACTTAATACAAGCCTCTGCAGACATACGTCCCTGTCCCTGGCGAAACGGGATAACTACATACAGGGCATAGGATGAAATTTCAAGACTCAGCAGAATGGCCAGCAGCTCAACCGAGCTACTTAGAAAAACCAGACCCAAAGCGCTGATTCCAAGAAACATGTTATATTCTGCGTGTAGCTTAGGCTCTATTCCAACCAATCCACGCCCAAGGGCAAAGATCAGAAACAGACCGCTTAAGATAATGATCTTAAACAACTGTGACAACATATCAACCTGATACGCATCGAAGAACAACAAGCCATTAGCGCCGTAACTTGCAAACGCTGTCACCAGCACCACGGCTGACATAACCAGGGAGGCTCCCTGGATCACTCCTGTGCGTAAATTGCCCAAGGTCATGAAGAACATAACCAGGACCATGAACATCAGCGCCATTTCCGGCAAAAAAACTGTGTTTAGCATAATTGATCCGCTTCTTTGATTAGAAACTTACGATACTTTTAATCCACACACCTGCGTCGTGAAGCAGCGCGTGGTGCTCACCCGTACGTACCACCTCAGGGATAACACTGCCGGCTTCAACCTGACTGATCAGATGAGCAACACTGGTATCCATTACGTCCAGCAGCGGCGTTGGATGCAAGCCAATCCAGAACACAAACACGGTCAGAAAAGCAAGTTGAACTATCTCGCGTGCATTGCAGTCTGCGATGTTGCGACTGCCGTCGCCGTGATGCGCATGCCCATCAGAGTCATCCCATACCATCTTCTGTAGCAGGCGCAGCATGTAGGCGGCTGCCAGAATTGCACCTGGGATAGCAACGGCACCAACCAAAGGATATTTTTCAAAGGCGCCGAACAGGACTAGAAACTCACCTACAAAGCTGTTGGTGCCAGGGAATGCGAGGGATGAAAGGGAAAAAATGCCGAGAAATGTTACATAAATCGGCATAATCATGCCCAACTTATTATTATCGGATATTTCGCGACTGTGGGTGCGCTCGTAAATCAAGCCAATCAAGATAAACAGAGCCCCGGTAGTTACCCCGTGGTTAATCATCTGCAACATGGCACCTTTAATTCCTCCTGTGTTGAGGAGGAATATACCTAAGGTAACAAAACCCATATGACCCACAGAGGAATAAGCTATCAATTTTTTAATATCAGACTGACCCAGCGCCAAATAGCCACCTACTATAATACTTACGAGTGACATAACGAGCAGAATAGGTACGCAGTAGTATGTAGCCGCCGGTGTAATAGGAAGGCAAAATCGAAGAAAGCCATACCCTCCCATTTTCAACAAAATACTGGCCAGAATAACCGAACCAGCAGTAGGGGCCTGTACGTGCGCAGCTGGCAACCACGTATGAAACGGAAACATGGGCATTTTAATGGCAAAGCCCAAAGCACAAGCTATAAAGACCCACATTTGAAACGAGAAACTGTATGTGTGGGTCATCAATTCAGGGATAAAGAACGTTCCGGTATTGATATACAGAGCAATTATAGAAACCAACAGGAAGATACTTCCTGCAAAGGTATACAGGAAAAACTTTATTGAAGCATAATCCTTACGGTCGCCACCCCATATCGCAATGATAAGGTACATGGGAACCAGCATACCTTCCCAAAATATATAGAAAAGTACGGTGTTGAGGCTCATGAAGACCCCAATCATAGCCGCTTCCATAAGCAGCATGACTACCATGAATTCTTTGATACGGAACTTGATGTATGTCCAAGAGCACAGCACACACAGCGGCATTACAAATGTAGTAAGTAGCACTAGCAGCACACTGATACCATCTACACCTACTACATAGTCAAGGTTGAGATCAGGAAACCAGTGGCGCAGCTCCACAAACTGATACTTCGCTGTTGTTCGATCGAAACTAGTCCACAAAGGAATTGAAATCAACGCTGTAAGCAGTGTTACAGCCAGACTCCAGTATTTAAGTAAAGTATCGCCGCGTATAAACATAGCGATAAGAGCCCCGACAATCGGCACAATCAATAGCATTGAGAGGATCGGGTAATTTAACGTGTTCAGTATAAGATACTTTTCCATGACTTCCTACTGTCTCGTATGAGTTAATGCGTATGGCTTGAAAACAATCACACCAATACAACCACAATCAGAACCACGAACACAACTCCAGCAGCTACCCCGATGTACTGTTGTAGCTTCCCGGTCTGGAGCTGTCGAGCCTGCTCACCAGCTTTGATCATGCCCTTGGCACTGCCATCCAGAGCCCAGTCAATCCCCTCCCAGTCAAACCAGGAAAGTGCTCGCGCGGCGGCCATGGTAAAACGCAGACCTATATTCTGATACACGTTACTTACCCACTCATTTGCTGCATTTACCGGTTTACGTGCAACCCACATAAATGCCAAGGCGCCTTTACGGTAAAACCAGTCGACGTCAAGATTGGAGACATCGTGGGGTTTGAGATATTTGACCATGAAGTAAAAACCCAGACCAGTGAAGCCCATTAAGTGGAGAGTTTCTGCAATATGGTAGCTGGTGTACGGATGATAATTGACCGCATACGGCAGCATGTTGTACAGATATTCTGGATAAACTCCGAGGAAGATGCACATGAATGCTGCCATAAACATCCCGACTTGCATATTCCAATGTGCCTCTTTCGGTTTAATGCCCGGATCATTGGGACCGAACCAGATGAAATATGGCAACTTTATTCCAACAGAGAGGAAAGTTCCCACTGATGCGAGTAAAAGCATAAGCATTAGAATTATCTGATGGTCCGCTCCTGCTGCAGCAACAATCATGGACTTACTTATAAACCCGCTTGTAAGAGGGAATCCGGAGATCGCAATGCCACCAATAACGGTAAATACAAGTGACAACGGCATATACTTATATAGGCCACCAAGTTCACTCAGCTTGGAACGTCCTGTCATTTCAAGCACACTGCCAACACCCATGAATAGCAGCGCTTTATAAAGAATATGTGCATAGGCGTGAGCACAGGCGCCGTTGATCGCCATATGGGTGCCAATGCCGACCCCGCACACCATGTACCCAACCTGACTTACAATGTGATAGGCGAGTATTCGGCGTGCGTCATTTTCTATTACCGCGTATCCAACCCCGTATAGAGCCATAATAGCGCCCATGATCGCCAAAACTTCATATCCGGCAAAACCGCGCGCAAGCACATATACAGCCGTCTTAGTGGTAAACGCGCACATAAAGACCGCACCGGTAACCGTGGCCTCAGGGTAGGCATCGGGCAGCCAAGCATGAATCGGGGGGACCGCCGCATTCAACATGAACCCGATCATGATCATATAATCCCCCAGTGTTGCCGTATCTGGAGCAATTAAATTAAAGGTTAAGTCATGGACATTCTGGTAGCGCAAGAAAATGCCGCCCAACAGTACCAGGCCGCCAACGACGTGGATCAGTAGATAACGATATCCTGCTTCAATAGAGCGTTTACGTTTGCGGTACCAGATGAGGAACACGGAGGCAAACGCCATCAACTCCCAGAAAATAAATACGGTCAGATAATCGCCAGCTAGCGTCGTTCCCAGTGAGCCGGCAACATACAACCACGCTGCCGCATGTTGCCCACTTTCCTTAACGTGAAGACCAAATATGCTGCCAATCAATGCCATCAAGGTAAAAACATGGAGAAACACCATGGTCAACTGGTCTACTCGCCCGAACTGGAGTTCGAAGCCCATCCATTCTACGGTGCCAAATGACGCTGGCAGGTATCTTATCTGGATGAAGGCCAGCAAAGGCACCACTACCAGCCAGATCTTCTGGGCATTGAACTTTCTGAATAGGGGTAGCAGCAGCGCTCCGACAATAAATAGCGCCGCCGGGTGCATAAATATACTACTTGTCATAATAATCCGTATCCCTCTCCAGCCATACGTGTGACAGCCCTTTGCAGAAAACAATCATCAGCAGGCACCCGAGCAGGCCGAAAATCGCCCAGAAACCTACGATATGATCTCCCCAAAAATGGGCTTCGCTCCGATCCGCAAAAAAATCAAATACTAATGCAAACCCCAGGTAGGCGATAAAAATCCACTTCAGCATCGCTGGGCGCTCACGCAGATACGTTATAAACTGTGCGATCATGACTTCACCATAAGATTAATAAGGTCAAGGAGCAAATCGGGGTAAATACCCATCAGCACCGAAATTGTTGCTGTAATAACCAGAGGAACAACCATAAATATAATCAAAGGCTCTTTTTCCAAGCTTCCGGTAACACCGACATCCTCAGGAAGCGGCTTGCCAAAGAAAGCTTGCAAGAAAATCGGCACAAAATAACCCGCGTTGAGCAAACTACTTACAAGTAATACACTTAACAAAATCCAATTGTGGATATCGATTGTTCCCAGCGCCAGATACCACTTGGTGACGAACCCCCCCACGGGAGGAATCCCGATCATACCCAAGGATGCAATCCCGAATGCCAGCATGGTCCAAGGCATCCGATAGCCCAATCCGCCCATCTCCTTAATATCTTTTTTGCCAGTGGCTACAAAGATACACCCAGCTGCGAAGAACAGCGTTATTTTGGCGAATGCGTGGTTAGCTATATGGATTAAACCACCGGTGATTGAGTTAGGAGTAAGCATCGCGACACCAAGCACGATATACGACAATTGGCTCACGGTTGAATAAGCAAGCCGAGCCTTGAGGTTTGTCTTGGTCAGGGCTATCACCGATGCCATAAGAATGGTAAAGGAGACAAAGTACGCCGTAAACAGGCCTAGACCGGTCTCAGCGAGAACATTAACCCCGAACACAGACAACATGACGCGGCAAATAGAGAATACGCCGACTTTAACAACAACAACAGCGTGGAGCAAAGCACTTACCGGCGTTGGTGCAACCATGGCATCAGGTAACCAGTTGTGCAGGGGCATGATACCGGCCTTTGCAAAACCGAATAGACACAGCAGATACGCAACCCCAATCGCCAATCTACTAGCATCGGCGGGGAAAATACCTTGGGCAATGCCGGCTGTCTGGAAATCTAGGGTTCCTGCAAGCACGTAGATAATAACCATTGCCGGGAGTAGGAATGCTTTGGAGGTAAACATGAGGTATACAATGTATTTTTTTGCACCGACATACCCCTCTTCATCCTGATGGTGCATAACTAACGGATACGTAAAGATGGAAACAATCTCGTAGAACAGATACAGAGTAAATAGGTTGCCGGCAAACGCCGCACCCATGGCTGCTCCAACTGAGACCGCATAGCAAACATAAAACCGCGTCTGGGCGTGCTCATTGAGACCACGCATATACCCGACACAGTATAGACTCGCCAGAATCCACAAAAAGGAGGCAACCAGCGCAAATATCACCCCTAGCCCATCAAGATTGAGCATGACCGAAACGCCGGGATACAACTCAAAAAGGGTATATTTAAGCTGCGTACCATTCAATATTGTGGGAATAAAGCTCAACACCGATGCAAATGTAAGAATCGCACCCAGGGTTGACCAGCTGTCCCGCAAATTCGGCTTTTTCCCAGAGAACATAACCAGCAGGCCTGTAATCATGGGGATAAGCATTGTTATAATTATCTTGCTTGTGATTATCGTGTTCATTGCAAGCGCTTTCTCAGGTGGTGTGTTTCAACTGATGTTTTGAAACAGCCGTTACAGTTTTCTAAATCCTCAATACGACAAATCAGTATTTCATATCCTGTATTATGGCCGGATCTTCATTACGGAACCGCCTGTAGACAACAATAATAATACTCACAGCAATTGCTGCCTCGGCTGCCGCCAATCCCATTATAAAAAGGGCATAAATCTGACCGACCGCCGGATTCGGGGCTGTAAAGGTATTAAACGCCATGAAATTCAGGGCGGCTCCATTCAGTATAAATTCACTGGAGATAAGCATCCCAATCAATGAGCGGTGCTGAACCATACCATAAAGACCAATTACCAGAAGAAGTGCCGCAATAATCAGGTAGGTGTTTAGATTATCACTAATAATCATTTTACTGCTCCATCGCGTCCGCCACGTGCAAGAATTATTGAACCTATGATGGCTGTCAGCAGTATCAATGAGATCAGCTCAAAGGCTAAGCAATACTGAAGCAGCAGATTTTCACCCACAAATTGGATAGACATATCGCCGATCCGCTCTACAGCAGGAGTAAAACCTGTACGTGCTAGGGTGGCAAACAGCGCTAGAAACACGGCCGTACAGGAACCAATTGCCAGCAGCAAGTTTCTCCCTTTAAGGTTTTTCTCAGCCAGCTGGCGTGGCGTATTGCCCAGCATAACCCCCATGGCAATCATGATACACACTGCACCGACATAAATGAGGACCTGCATAACGGCAAGGAATGTGCTACCCAGATGAAAATACAAACCTGCTATTCCCAGCAGGGATATCGCTAGACCGATAACTGCATGCATCAACAACTGAGAGCGCACCGCCATAAAAGCGCCCATAAATGTCAGAATCATGAAGGCATAAAACAGGGCCTCGGCTATGTACCGATATAGAATCATACCCGCTCCTCCACTCTCTTGAGCAAATCGTAATGAAAGTCTTTACGAGCAAATCCCGCAACTTCATAATCGTCGCAGTAGTCTAAGGCTTGGGTAGGGCAAACTTCAACACAGGCGCCGCAGTGACTGCACTTGGTATAGTCCAGCGTATACAGCGTCAACACCTTACCCTTCACCCCTTCCTGCTTTTCCCCCTCAAGGTAAATACAGTCAGACGGACAATCGCGCATGCACATGCCGCAGGTTATGCATCTGTGAGTACCGGTTTCAGGATCCTTGATCAGGTCAATGTGGCCACGATAGTTCGGCGTAACATCGATTTTCTGTCTGGGGTACTGAACAGTAACTACCGGGGAAAATAGGGCCTTAAGTGTAACTCTAAGGCCAACTATTAGGCTCCAAGCTCCCGTAAACAGTTCTGAAAAATACGCTTTCATAGCTTCACAACCACAACAGTAATGAGAAGATTAACCAGTGATATTGGCAGCAGATATTTCCAGCACAGGTTCATCAACTGGTCGAAACGGGTCCGAGGATAAGTCCATCGAATCCAGACGAGAAAAAACATAAAAAAGTACACTTTAAGTAAAAACCAGATAATGCCCGTATACTCAAAGTAAGGCAGCGGGATACCGGAGGTCCCACCTAAAAAGAATACAGTTGCTATACAACTGACAATGAACATGTTGGTGTATTCAGCCATCATGAATAGACTAAAGCTCATGCCACTATATTCTGTATGAAACCCAGCAGTTAGTTCACTTTCGGCTTCGGCCAGGTCAAATGGCGCACGGTTTGTCTCCGCAACCATACAAACAAGGTAGATAAGAAAGGCGACCGGCTGTAGTACGATGAACCATACATTTTGTGCTTCAACGATGCCTCGCAAACTGAACGTATTGGTCATAAACACAATAGCCAGCAGCGAAATCAGCATCGGTATCTCGTAGGCGACGTTCTGCGCTACAGCACGGAAGGCTCCAAACATTGAATATTTATTGTTCGAGGCCCAACCACCGACCAGAACGGCCAGCACGTTGATAGATGCTACTGCGAGAACAAACAGCAACCCAACATCCAGATCAAATGCCTGAATGCGGTCGCTAAACGGTATCACCAGCAGGGGGAGAAAAACAGGGGCGAATGATATTATAGGGGCCAACATGAACAGCGGCTTATCTGCTTTGGCCGGAATCACTAGCTGCTTCGACATCAGTTTAATGCCGTCAATTATCAGCTGTAGAATACCGTGATATCCGACTTCCATAGGACCGGTTCGCCGCTGAAAATGGCCTGCCAGCTTTCGCTCCATGTAGCCCATAATCAGGGCATTGCCAAACACCACCACTGCAGCGCCAGCAACCGCTATGACAATCCGGATTATTTCCGGGGCGTAAGAATTAAGAGTCTGCATATTCACTACCTGTCAATCTCAGGGATAACGAGGTCAAGTGCACCCATACTTGTAACCACATCAGCTATCATCATCCCTTTGCACACCTCGGGTACGACACTGAGATTACTGTAAGAGGGGGTACGAACCTTGATGCGGTAGGGAACGTCACTACCATCGGATACCAGATAATAGGACAACTCACCGCGCGGGGCTTCTACGGAGCAGTTATAGTCACCTTGAGGGAGCCTCAGTTTCTTCGGCACCTTGTCGGCCATCACTTCGCCTTCAGGCAACTTGTCCAAGGCCTGTTCGATAATGCGAAGACTTTGCTCGATCTCACGGTAACGCACATTGAATGCTGCCCAAGCATCGCCTGTCTGCTCAGTTGGTACCTCAAAATCGAATTCAGAATATACTGAATACGGCTCTGCTTTGCGTAGATCATACGCGACACCAGTAGCGCGCAACAGGGGGCCGGTCACACCATAGCGCGCACACAGTTCTGGAGTGTAATTCCCTACCGACTTCATACGTTTCTGAACGATAACGTTGCCGTTAATCAGATTTTCGTACATGGGGAAACGCCCGCGCAGACGCTCTATAAACGCTCGGGCACGCTCGATAAACTTATCGTCTATATCCTTACACACGCCCCCAACCCTGCAGTAGCAATAGGTCAGGCGTGAACCGCACACATCTTCAAGCGCATCAAGGATGTGTTCGCGATCGTCGAACGCATACATAATAGGAGTAAACGCTCCCAAATCGAGCAGGTACGCACCGTACCAGAGCAAATGGCTCTGAATGCGATTCAATTCACTGGTGATTACACGGATATATTCCGCCCGTTTCGGCACCTCAATGCCTGCTGCACGCTCAAGCAGCATAGCGTAGCCCTGATTGTAAATCAGTGCTCCCAAGTAATCCATGCGGGCCGTATTCGGCATGAAAGATCTAGCCGGCTTGCATTCTCCGATTTTCTCGTGACAACGGTGCACATAACCTAATACAGGTTGGGGATCGAGGACATACTCCCCCTCCATCTTCAACAACACGCGCAGTACTCCATGAGTACTGGGATGCTGAGGTCCCATATTCAGGACGAAGTGATGCTGTCTTTCGTCTTCTAACACATCTACATTCATATCAATTAGCTCAGCTCCGGGCTAGTTGGAAGCTTGTGGTTGAGCTGCCTTTTTATCTGTGGCAGCGGGCTCCTTTTTTGCAGCTGCAGTAGCCGTCTTTACTTCAGGCTCTGCTCCAGCTGGCAGATGACGCAATGCGGAAACATCCTTCAAGTTTTTTTCTTCCTTGAGCAGTGGCTTCAGGTCTACGTCCTCTTCCGCCAGAATCAAGGGAACTAGATTGGGATGTCCGGCGAACACTACACCGTAGAAATCGCGTGCCTCACGCTCATGCCAATTGGCGCCCTGATAGACGTCGGATATTGTAGGCACTGTACCGTCAGCCCTGACAGCGGTGCGAGCTATCACTCTACAACGGGAAGAGCCGGTGTGGGCAAACTGATAGACCACTTCGATCGCAGGTAGAGCATGAACCGCAGTGACAAATACCAGGTAAAATCCTTCTGCCAGCATCAGTTCAGCCAGAGGATGAACGTTATCTGCTGCCACGTTAAGGTTGAAGTCATAACCTGTTTTTGCGTAACCGGTCTCTTCAACTTCAGCGCCGATGGCGAGCCATTTTTTTTGCATAGCTTTAATATTCATAGCGCATCAGGCTCCCTTCGGCATTCTGTTCTGCGGGAATGGGTTGCGCTTACCAGCAATCTTTTCCTGCAATTGAAGTATCCCCTCAATGAGCGCTTCCGGTCTAGGAGGACAGCCTGGAACATAGACATCTACGGGAATAAGCTTGTCTACTCCAAGCACAACATCGTAATTGCCCTCAACGTCAAACGGCCCACCGGAAACAGCACAGTTGCCTAGTGCAATAACGTAGCGCGGCGCGGGCATCTGCTCGTACAAAGTCAACAGAACCGGCGCTAGTTTTCTATTTACAGTGCCAGCCACAATCATAAGGTCAGACTGGCGAGGCGAGGGGCGGAACACCTCTGCGCCAAAACGCGATATATCAAAGCGTGCCATACCGCAGACCATCATCTCAATTGCACAGCAGGCAATACCGAAAGTCATGGGCCACAGCGAGTTAGCCCGACACGCATTGAGGATTTTATCGGCCAGTTCCAATTGAATCAGACCAGGCTGATGGCCTTGAGCCAGAGCAGCGTCAGAATAACCCTGTTCGCTCCGTTCCTTAGTCTCCTTGGAGTAGGAGTGAACTCTTAACAAACTTTTTTTCTGTTCGGCCACGTAAAGACTCCCTTGACCCAGGCGTACACAATCGCCAGAGACAAAATACCAACAAATATGAACAGCTCAGAAATGCCCCGCGCTGCCGACACTCTGTCAAAAGCTGTCGCTACGGGAAACAGATACAGAACGTCAACGTCAAACGCCAGAAAGATCAGTGCATATAGATAGTATGAAATATCAAAACGCACATTCCACGCAGTATCGTAGGTGTCCATTCCGCATTCATACGTATCACACGTCTTTCTGAACCCTCCCCTTGGCGCAATCAGACGGGCGATTATCAGCATCCCTAGGGCACTTACAACCCCGACCGTCAGAAATACCAAGACATACATGTAATCGACCAGATGATGTTCGACCATACCTCTTTTGCCTCCCTCAATGGGAATACACCCTGCAACACGCAGTGTGCGAATCTAAAAAACTTCTGCGCAGCCACAAGACCGCGGGGCTCGCAGCATTCCAGTATCGGCGCAATCTCCCGACAAACTGAGCTCACCGCCGACCTGCATCTTGTATCGAAATGGTAAAACATTGTCAAGATCATAATAGAAACAAAAGCACGCCCCATAGGAGACATTCGTATAACATGCTGGAACAAGGTGCTTTTCTACGCCACCTTACTATCAATCACCGCACACAACATTGGATACTGTATACAATTTTCATACGGCCCTACCACCTATGCTTCCGCAAATCCAGATGCAACAAAAAGGGGCGCAGTACATGGTTTTGTTCTTTTTGCGTATGTTTATGCTCTATGGCTACACGTATCCTTTTAAAATTATTTGACTTCCCACCTCTGCACATGATACGCACAAATGTTGCACGAAAGCAGGTCTTAACCACCTGAAGTCTTCGCGCAACATTTGTGTTTAATTGCTTATAATTACATACACTCCTCCACATCCAAGACTCCAGCTGATTTCCTGTTGCGGCAGACATCTCGGCGCGAAGAGCAAAAGGACGATACAAAATGCGTAACAACATTGTGCATATTGGCGCAGGCAAACTCACCTATGAAATTCGTGCTATTGTGGAAATAGCCGAGAAACTTTCAGAGCTTGGCATTAAAACCAACATGGAAAACATCGGTGATCCGATCGCCAAAGGGGAGAAAATTCCCGACTGGATGAAACAGATTGTCGCGGACTTGGCAATGCAGGACTGTTCATATGGCTATTGCGCCACCAAGGGTGTTCTGGAGACACGTAAGTTCCTTGCAGAACGCACCAATAGCCGGGGTAAAGCCCAAATAACTCCGGAGGATATTGTTTTTTTCAACGGTTTGGGAGATGCGATTCAGAAAGTGTACGGGTTTCTGAAACGTGAGGCGCGCGTAATCGGCCCCTCCCCGACCTACTCCACCCACTCATCAGGCGAAGCAGCTCACGCTGGGCAAGCGCCCGTGTCATACCGCCTCGACCCGGACAACTATTGGTATCCTGATCTCGATGATCTGCGTCTGTCTATCAAATACAACCCGGCTATTTGTGGCCTATTGATCATCAACCCAGACAATCCGACCGGAGCTGTGTACCCAGAGCGAATTCTGGTGGAGATGCTGGAACTGGCTCGTAAGTACGATCTGTTTGTTATCTGCGATGAGATCTACCACAATATAATCTATAATGGTGAATCGACCCGTCCCATTTCCGACCTGATCGGGGATATTCCAGCCATTGCTATGAAGGGAATCAGCAAGGATCTGCCCTGGCCCGGTTCGCGCTGCGGCTGGATTGAGATCTACAATCGCAACAAGGACCCGATGTTCGCTCAGTACATACAGTCTATCGTGAACTCGAAAATGGTTGAGGTGTGCTCCACCACCCTACCGCAAAAAGCGATCCCAAAAATTCTCAGCCACGACCAGTATCCCGTATATTTAAGTGAACGTACCGCAAGGTACGAAAAGCACTCCAACATTGCCTATAATATCCTCAAGGATGTCCCTGGGATTAAAGTCAACCGTACCAATGGCGCATTTTATATGAGCATTGCCTTCAAACGCGACTTGCTTAATGGCACCGGCACCCTTCCCATCGAAAATGGAGAAGTACGTACCATGATTGAAAAGCTGGTGCAGGAGCCGGGCACCTCACCTGATAAGCGCTTTGTTTACTATCTGCTCGCGTCCACTGGGATATGTACCGTACCATTGAGTTCATTTTCAACTGCGGAGCAAGGCTTCAGGATTACTCTGCTTGAGCGCAACGAAAAAGAATTTACCAACATCTTTAAGACTATTGCCAAAAGCATTACCGCATACTTGAACTCCCTTTCCTGACAAAACCGGCTGTAGCAGCCAAGGAGCCACGTTTACATGCAAGCACCAGAGATTGACCTCAAGCAGGCAGCATTAACCATCGACACCATCCGCCTTCTATCCGCCGATGCGGTAGAACAGGCCAACTCCGGCCATCCTGGCACCCCGATGGAAGGTGCACCGCTAGCGTATCTTCTATATACCAGACATATGCGCTACAATCCGGCAAACCCTGACTGGGCCGGGCGTGACCGCTTTATTCTCTCCTGTGGGCATGGCTCCATGCTGCTGTACAGCACCCTGCATCTGTGCGGGTATAGTCTGAGTCTCGACGACATTAAGCAGTTTCGTCAGTTTGGGAGTAAAACCCCAGGACACCCTGAGTTTGGCCACACCCCCGGAGTTGAAACCACCACCGGACCTCTAGGACAAGGCGTTGCTGTGGGCACCGGTATGGCCATGGGAGCCAGGTTCCTAGCAGAGAAGATCGACCCTGACCTGTTCAATTACAACATCTACGCGCTATGCTCCGACGGGGACATGATGGAGGGAGTCTCAGCCGAAGCAGCATCCCTTGCCGGCCATCTGCGCCTCGGCAATCTGATCTATGTATATTTAGACAACAAAATCTCCATCGAAGGTGACACCTCCCTAGCCTTCAGCGAAGAGGTGGCGACGCGCTATCTCGCCTACGGTTGGCATGTAGAACGGGTTACGGGGGAAAATCTACTTGAGGTAGACGCAGCTATTGAACGCGCCAAATGCGACCCACGCCCGTCCCTCATCATTGCACGTACCAATATCGGGCAAGGCTCTCCTAATAAACAGGGAACAGCCGCTGCGCACGGTGCTCCACTGGGATGTGAAGAACTGAAGTTGACCAAACAAGCCTTGGGACGCAATCCGGACGAGTGTTTTTCTGTCCCCGCAGCGGTATACACCCATATGGCCGGACTTAAATCACGCGGTGTCGAGCTAGAACAACAATGGCAGCATAAGTGTAGCTCCAAAGCCAAAACCAATCCAAAACTGGCAGCATGGCTGAGCGCTGCATCCCCTGACAGTGCGACTCTTGACAAACTCCTGCCCCACTTCAAGGCCGGCAAAAGTGTGGCCACCCGCTCCGCCAGCGGTGAAACCCTGAATGCTCTGGCCGAAGGCTTGCCGCTGATGCTTGGCGGTTCTGCGGATCTGGCTCCGTCCAACAATTCTCACATAAACGCGGCGGATGAGTTCCGCCCCGGCCACGCTGGACGCAATATCCACTTTGGCATCCGTGAACACGCCATGGGGTCAATCCTTAACGGCCTGTGCCACACCAGAGGACTACTGCCGTTCGGCGCCACCTTTATGATTTTCTCCGACTACATGCGCCCCCCCATGCGGATGGCTGCATTAATGGGAATTTCCCCAATATACATCTTCACCCACGATTCTATTGGGGTAGGTGAAGACGGACCTACACACCAACCTATTGAGCAGCTCAGCGGCCTGCGCAGCGTGCCGAACCTCACGGTGATCCGCCCTTGCGATGCAAACGAAACTGTCCAAGCTTGGAAAGCCGCCCTGTTGCAGCGCACCGGCCCCACCGCACTAATACTCACCCGCCAGGGATTGCCAACCCTGGAGCGCACAGAAGCTACCAGCGCAGAACTATTGCATAAAGGTGCATACATCCTTGCTACCGAAGAGCACGCGCTAAGCCTCATCCTTCTCGCTAGTGGTTCAGAAGTACAACACGCTCTGGCAGCCAGACAGGAGTTGGAAAAAGACTGCATTGGCACCCGGGTGGTCTCCATCCCCTCGTGGGAACTGTTTGAAGAGCAGGACGTCTCCTACAAAGAAAAGATCCTCCCGCCGGAATGTCGCAAACGTCTAGCTATTGAAGCAGGGAGCACCTTCGGTTGGGAACGCTATGTAGGCTTAGATGGGACCATAATAGGCATGGAGGGGTTCGGTGCCAGCGCTCCCGGTAACGAACTGATGCAGCACTTCGGCTTCACCTGTGCCAACGTAGTCAAGCGGGCACGCCATCTGTTGGAAAAGAACTGAGCACTGCTGCAAACTTAATTAACAACCGACACCAAAACGCCTGAAGCACTCTATTCAACAAGAACTGCTTCAGGCGTTTTTTTATTCTTCAAAAATCTACAAACATGCTGAGCTTAAACTATTTATGCCGATTGGCCTCAACATCCGCAAAAATGCCAGTCGCAACGTTATCACATGCTTTTGCCCCATTATGCTGTACGAGCAACTCCTGGTTACCCAAGGGGAGTGAGACTGTCACCATAGTCCCTACACCGGGTTTACTTGTAAAATCCATGCTGCCGTCATGCGCCTCCACAATCTTGCGACAGATGGACAAACCAAGACCGGTTCCCTCCCTCTTGGTGCTATAAAAGGGTTCAAGCACTCTACTGACAATCTCCTGTTCCATCCCCGCGCCACTGTCTTTAATCAGCACCTTGGCTACACCTGCCTCACGGGTTACAACGGAACCAATAGAGCCTCCATTATACATAGACTCCTTCGCATTCTGATACAGATTATTGAACACCTGACGCATCAGTTCGGGGTCAGCCATTACATACAACCGTCGTTCTCCACCGAAAGCAAAGGTTACATTGGCAAACTCCTTGCGCGCGGAGAATTCTTTGCCGATACTCTGAAGAAAATCAACCAGGTTGATTTTCTGGGTGGAGGGTTCCCAGCGTTTAGAAAATGCCAGCATCTGGGTAACCGTATGCTCGATACGATCTGCAAGTGTCAGCATCTCCTCTAACACCGTGTGTTGCACCGGGGTCAGTCCACCCTGCTTAAGAAGTAATTGGATCCCGCCGCTGATTCCTGTCAGGGGGTTGCGCACATCATGAGCCACCGATGCCCCCATCTGGCCAATAGCTGCCAGGCGCTCATGGTGAGACACCTGTTCATGCATCTCCTTGAGCTCAGAGATGTCCCGGATGGTCCACAAATACATGGGCTCGGGATTCTCTTCCATGGGGCACCCGCGCACATGCACATACAGCTCACTTCCATCGCGTCGTCGGGCACGCGCTTCGCAACCAGCGGTAAAGCAACGACACGAACGCGCATCTGTCCGTAGTTGTTCCTGCAGTCGTTCGCTAAACGGTGAGGCTAGAATCGTATAAATCTTCTCTCCTGTCAGTGTGCCATCCTCATAACCGAGCATGAGATCCGCACCCCTGTTGCTTGCTTTTATCGTTCCATCAGCGCTGACGCTTAAAATAGCATCCGGTGTGGTATCCAGAACCAGACGGGTTCTGGCTTTACTGCGCTCCAACTTAACCGCTATTTCGTCTTTGAATTCTATCTGAGTTCTTATCCTACCCAGCATGCGTTCAAACTCACGCGCCAGAGTGCCAATTTCATCCTCTCCTTTGAGACTTTCGGGCAGTTCAGTCCATTGGGCATTATCGCCTCCAATATGTTGCACACTGGAAGTAAGGTGGCGCAGCGGCAACACCACAAACCGATGCAAAATCACCAGCATCAAGAGCAAAACAGCGCTCCCCGCAATCAGGTTTCCCTGTACATTCCGCAGCAGCGCTTTTTCTCCTTGCTGCATCAAGGTGCGCTCCATCTGCATCTGGGCCACCACAACTGGCTTTCCCCACAGATCAAATAGAGCTATATGTCCTTGCAAAATACCGACATCATCTGGGGCTGGACGACTGAGGACCATATCCTGACGCAACTGATTAAGTTCATCCGCACTGAATGATGCCTCAGCTTGCTTCCAGGAGAGAAATTCGACTTTATTGCGCAGGTGGTGATTAATCCGACTAGTTACCTTGCCCCCAAGCATACGTCCCATGATCAAGTACCCACGTATTTCACCCCTCCCCGTACTGGGTATAATCGGACGCGCAGCTATGAGCATAACCCCCTGTTTAAGACCGATCAGCCCTGTGAGCGAACCGTCATCCTCTTTAATCTGCAAAAAAGGTTCATCCATGTTCCATTGCGGTCGCGACCAAAAGGTGTCGTCAGCATACGGTTCGCTGCGACTTAAATCATAGAAGTTATGCCAGACTTTGCGCCCAGTGATATCAACGTAGTGGATCAAATTCAGATTATTGTGGTCAAAGGAGGTGAAAACAAGGTTGGACTCTATGTACGCAAGGTTGCGGTCCCGGATAAATATGTATGAATCGTCCCATGCGGCCCAGTCATAACAGAACTGGTCAAGGGCTTCGAGCTCATAACTCAGCAGTTCTCGCACGTGCCTGGTTTGTGCGTGAATAAGAAGTTCTTCCTGGCGGTGGTAACTCGGCAAAATTTCCCGCTGTTGGATGTAATAATGGAGCCAGCCCCACAGCAACACCCCCACAATAACGGTCAATATCATTTTGACCTGTATACTGAGCTTCATACCGATAAACATCTCCGAATCCCTGAAACAACACCCTGCCGTTTCAGAGAGATTATCTGATTTACCTTTTAACTCATAACTTCGGCGCAACCGCGCTCATGTCTGCGTTCGCAAATATGTATCATATACTTTTTTTTAGAACTAGAGTGTGGAGGTACTGCTTAATAGGCAGGACACAACAATAATCGATGCAATTAAGGTTTGAACTGGGGCAAAAGGCAGACTTTCAAGTGACCGGAGCGGCAAGTAAAACATTCTAGACTAGATCACGACTGGTTGAGTACATACGATAGCCTCCCTTATCGTTCTGTTTAGCCGCATACATGGCTTGGTCAGCACGTGCCAGCAGGGTTTCCACCGTGGCACCATCATCAGGATACACCGCTATGCCAAAACTAGCTCGGATAACAAACTCCATATCTTCGAGAGCAAAGGGGTGCTCCAAATGGCTCTGTAGCTTGTGCACTATTCCGGCGATGTGCGTCAGTTCACGTAGACCTGTTACCACAATGACAAATTCATCTCCACCAATACGACTAACCGTGTCGTTTTCGCGCAGTGACTGAGACAGACGGTGACCAACCTGGCGTAGGAGAAAATCTCCCTGGGCATGTCCAAGGGTGTCATTTACCTGCTTAAACCCATCAAGATCGAGAAATACCACGGCGCAGTATTGGGCATAACGCGCAGCACACGCCATAGCTTGACGCAGGCGGTCAGGCAGAAGGTGGCGGTTAGGCAGGCCAGTGAGGCCATCGTAATATGCTAAGCGAAGCAGGTGTTGCTCTTGGACCTTACGATCACTAATGTCGCGGAACAGGGCACGTACACTTTGAGGTTTCCCTTTGACATATCCTAGCGAGCAATTGCCCTCCAGAATAACCTTCTCCCCGCTCTTAGTGCGCATACTAATCTGAAACAGCTCCTTATCCTCCTTGCGTTGTAGCAAATTTTGCAAGCGTTGACGACAAAAACTCTGGCACTCCGCATCGATCACACTGAAAATATTCTTCTGCATCAAGTCAGTATCCGCATAACCCAGCAGATCCTTCCACGCCTGATTTACATACAGAATCCGCCCTTCTAGATCGATCACATGGATCAGTATCTCTCCCTTGTGGAACACCTCTTCATAGGAGAAATTAGAAACTGACAGAGCAGTGTTTCCCCTTCCCTTCTGTGCACGACTAAGCAAATAGCCTAGCGCCAGACTGTTCAAACCCAAACCTAAGCCCAGACCATATCCGCTGACGCAGCGCCATACCTCCGTTCCCCCAACAATGCGGCGTTCGAGGATATAGATCGCTATCAACATAAACAACAAGACTGCTATCAACAAAAACAGATGACTGCGGTAACGCCAATCTTTGGAATCCATACTTTATCGTCCATGCTTACACATGAATCCTCAGTCACGCTAGCGTAACAGGAAAAAAATGGCGCCAGCCGAAGCTGGCGCCCATGGCCAATACATTCAATGATTACACAACCACCCCAGAAGGCCGACAGGGTGAAACAAACTGGTACTTTTACTTAGTTTTTAGTCGTATGGCACACAAAACATCCGACGTTACCGGCTCCACCACCTGCTTCCATAACCGCACCAATGTCATTTGGGCTATACGCCCAACGCAACAGGTCATCATGAGGAGAACCATGCGCGCGGTGACATGAGATACAAGTTACGATAGCCTTACCACCAGTAAACGCGACCGAATTAAGTGCATGCGTAGATTTAGTCACACTGGTTCCGAGGTTAAAAGCAACAGGTGCTTCAACACTGTAGGTTCCATCTTGATTGTATGAGCGGTATTCAGAGCCAGCTGTGGTATCCGCCATATCGTAATCTGAGGGGTGACGTAACCATGGGTTCTCACCAATGACTGCGTCTTGTCCCGCGTAGGTGACCCCAGATCCGGAATGGTAGTTTCCATGACAGGTAGCACAGAAGTAGCTGATAGTTTTCTGATCGGTTTCAGCGCCACCAGCGGTTATAGTTTTTCGCGCAACACCATGGTACTCATTACGAGCAGTTTTGGTGGGACGGTATTCCCAATCCGGATCTTCATACCCGATTATACCATTTAAGAAACGATAACTTTTCGCTGCCGTACTACCGTCAACAACCGCATCATCCCCATGATGCGCCCCAGCGATATCCTGGAAGTCATCCTCTGCACTATGCGGTCCGTGACAACCATACGTTCCCGCACATGTAAGTTGCTTAGACCACATTGCTTCACCACCGGCAATAGCATTGTTACTAACTGCCGGATCCCATCCTGGCGGATTAAGGTTAGGCATATTGCTATCTTTTCCTGTAGCTATATTAAGGACGTTATGCCCTTTTGCATCTGCACCGTTCGCCACCCAGTAAAAACTTCCGCCAGCCAACGTGTTACCGGTGGTTCCATCTGCCGAAGTATAGGTAGGTTCTGTAGCTGCTGTAACGTATGGGATATTACCGGTGCCATCGTTTTGTCCGGTATGACAGCCAACGCAGTCGCCTTTAGTCAATGAGCGACTTGGACCACCATCCAGGGGGGCCCCTGCCAAAGTGGTATCGACCACCCCATGTTGTGAATTATGCATAGTATGGCAGTCGGAACAGGGCCCGTACACCTTGGCCCAGGCGGCAGAACCGCTGATGCTTAACGCCAGAACCAGCGTCAGGGACAATAAAACCTTGATATTCATAGTAACTCCTTCCTCTCCTTTGATTTGGTTATTACTTCGCCAATAAAGCATTGAGGATGCACGCACGAAAATGTAAGTGGCAACGCGAGTTATGTTGCTTGCAGAAAATTTCCCCAGGCTACAGACATACCCCTACGAACGCGAACGAACACACGTTCACTTCTGGATACATGTTTCTACGCCGGAACCCTATCTTCTGGAATTTTGCCGTGGTGGTGGCAGTGCTACAGCAGTTGACGCAACATTTCACGTTTACATCTCCACCCACTCACATGTACACCCTACACGCACACTTACGTTTGCATCTTTAGACTACTTAATGCTAAACCTGTGCCAATCTTACGCAAATGCTATATAGTTTTTAAGGAAGGGAAAAAGCTGTTTAGTTACGCGGATATAACTACGAGTCTGTCTGTTTTTACAGGTGTTGAAATTACGCATATTTTCTTGTTACGTATTGTTCTGGGGCACCTGACCCAACTGCTCCACTTGCTTGGGGCAAAACTCACAGGGGCGGTTCAAGTAAACTGTTCAGTAATTTCTGTTGTCGCCCTAATATCTCACTAATACGTTCATCTCCAGTGTTATCCAGCACAGCGCAGAGTTCGTCGTGAAGTCCAGAGGCTTCAACAATGCGATCATGCATGAAATCCAGGGTGAGATTTACCTCTGTCGCCATCTCCTCGAGGCAGTCATTTCGGCGTAGATTAACCCGCGGCATTAAGCTTCCGCGTCGAACACGTTCAAGGGTGCGCTCGATATTGAAGAGGGGTCCAGCAATCTTCTGGGGCAGAAAAAGTGCTAGCGCAAAACCACCCAACATACTCACCCCGGTACCGGAAAGGACCACGGGCAGGAGCAGATCGCTGACACGGCGCAACTTGATGTGGGCATCGTAAAAGGTTGTTACGGTTTCATGTCTAGCATAGAAATATAGCACCAAAGCTGCTGCTAAGGCGCTTAGCAAGACTACCCCGAAGATACGCCACATGAGCCAACGCTGAAACTCTGACTTTACTCCCAGGTTCAGTGGTTTACGTCGAAACTCAGAAAAGGGTTTATTCTTGTCGTCTGTGGTTAGCATTCTCTTTCTCCACCTATGTTTGTTTGGTGTTTCAGTAGTGTTCGTGACAACCATTGCACAATTTTCGCTTGGATTCAAAGCGCAGACGGTAATGTTCATCTCCGGCGTGAATTTCATGACAGGTCATGCAGCTTATGCGTCCATCTGACATCAGAGGCAGCTCTGCTGAAACCTTCATCCCCGAGGAAGGGACTATATCCACCGGATGCGACATAGGGCCAAAGGAGCCAGGGTGGCAAGCACGACAGGCTGAGTAATTAGTGAAGCGTGGTTCCGCCATACTTGGATGGTCGAAACGCCCGAAAATTGCCGATTCCCCTTCCTGTTGCTCTTCCGTGCCGTACAGGGGCGTCAAGGAAGATGCAACGCCTTTGAGCGTTCCGACTGAAAGAGTGACAGGCTCATTCGCTTCGATCGCTAGAAGATAGCATGGCAGACCCGCGCAACTACCGCGATACAGGGCCATGCTTGTTTCCAAATCGCAGTCGCCACTGCTTGGAATCACTACAGAAAGCGCAGTTTTCGAGCGAGCGGATAGCTGTTCCAGCACAAATTCATGCACTAAAGAACGCTGCTGTCTGCCGCTAGCATCCTCAGCCTCTAAATATAGACTGTAACCGACATCGTGCTTCAGACCCGGTATCCTCACCTTGATTTCCGTCTGATAAACGGGACCGACTTCCACTACCCGATCAGGGATATCTGTGCGCTGTAAGTATATCTGCCCGCGCAGTGGAACACTCCCGGTACACTGCACCACCAACGTATCAGAGTCGCGAGGGTCGCGCTGCAAACTCATTTTATGCAGGACAAAAGGGGATGCTCCCCGCGACGAAATTGCCTCAAGTTGGCCAAGAGGTGGGACCGACATCACATACTGGTGCTCACTGCGACACTGGTCCCAAATCTCCACCACCAGCATACTCTGGATTTCGGCACTGTCTACCGTGAGAATCAGGTCCCGGGCCGGTTCGTAACATTCCCGTATCCAGTGCACATCTACCGCGCGGATTTGAGCAGGTTCAAGCGCTGACGTTTCTGCCTTTGCCGCACCAGATATTGCACTTTTTAGGTTTTGAATTTGTTCCTGCACATGACAGACTGCACAGTCACCATCCCGGAAAGGAGCATGGACGAACAAGCGCGATTGTGCCGAGTCGACCTCTTCGATATGGCAAGCTCGACAATCAGCAGCAACGGCCGCTCCGCTAGCTGGACGAGAACTAACCCAAAAGATTACACTCATTATAAATATAATGACAATCAAATATGCTACCACACGTTGCATGTGTACTATTCCTCAATAAGTTAAATCAGGGGTAATACAAACCAGATTCAGTGCGGTGCGGCTCTACCAAGAGCAGACGGCGGCCCGGCGTGGGCAAAATCGTATGCCTATCAATCCGCCGAGCTATTGAATCAATCTGCAAAAGGTGTACCCCGTCACGCGATAGAGCATAAACACTGGAAGTAACCGGGCTATAGAGCATATCCGCCAAAGCGAAAGGCAGGGGCAATTGCCCCATGCGGGTCATATCCCGCAGGTTGAGCCAGATCAAGGTGTTATGTGCGCCAGTTCCGGCCGAAACCAGTACCTGGTTACGCACTACCAGTACCTGCTGGGGCGGGGCCGCACCGAGATACTGCGCCTGTAAACTGAACTCCGGTAATGCATAGCTATGCACCTCATTTATCCGCCCCAACGCCAGAATCACCCGGTTACTGGTGCCACCCATATCACCCTCGATATCGCCAGCCATATCGGCAACACGGTATGAGCTGCTGTAGCGGCGACTGGCGCCACTCTGGGGATCGAACAGATACACGCCGTCGGCGGAGCTCACCACTATAACCTCACCTTCTCCCCCGCCACTAAAGGTTCCACTAGCAGTAGTGTATCTCTGCACCAAAATTTGGGTGGGGGAAAACCCCGCAGCATATATATTCTGCGCTCCACTCCGGCGTTCAATGCTCACCAAGCGGTTGCCACCGCTGTCGGTAATAAAAAACGTTGGCTCTCCGTCGGAAACACCTGTTGCCTGCATGGCCGGGGCAAACTCGGTGGCATGCTCCACCAGAGGCAACCCGAGGCGATCCAGCACACGCCAACTTCCACGTTCGCGCAGGGTCATGGAGGTAGCAGTCAGCCCCCAGATCCCCTCATCATCAAGTAGGTGCCAGTCGTTCCAGCGCTCCTGTAGTCCAATGGCAACCCGAGTGTGGAGATTATCGCTGCGCAGGAGCAGTACTTCGGTCCCCTCACCGCCCAAAACCGCGAGCAGATCGCCGGTGTAGGGTGGCTGAGCCACCTCCACATGCCACGAACCGTTCCCGCTTAACGCGGTAGAACTCAACCCTGCAGGGGCACTCGTGGAAGGCAAGTTGTGCCACAGTTGCAAGCACACACGCTCCCCCGCTTCGAGGCGCGTCAGCCCCGTCTCCACACTCTGGGTTATGGGTGCGTCATTTTCAGCCAGGGTTATGCGCAACTGAGGATATGTCCCCGGAGCCAACAATCCTCCCGCCAAATAGTGCTGTCCGTCAGGATGGTTATCCTCTTCGGGAGAGCGTTCTAGCGGCAGCCACACCCCAGCCGTGCCATCATATATCTCCAGCATGCGGATATCTGCTGCAAGAGAAGCAATCTGCCTCTCCGCACCATTTAAGTACAGATATATCCCAATCTGTTCCAGTGCCATATCCACACTTGAAGTTGTGGCACCACTATGTCGCTCAAGCCTTACTGGATTGCAGCCGATGCAACACAACGTAATAAACAGAACCCCAAGATAGACTGGGCGCATGAATATCTTCCCCCCTTTAAAAGGTCTTTCTGGTGCCACCGTTTTTGAGTGGCGCCGTAGCAGGCCATTCCCCTGCCGGATTGGGCACAAACGAGCCGTGATAGTGGCAAATTTCACAGCGAATAGCAGGGGGTCTTCCTCCCCCGCCGGCGGAGCCCTCCGCATAGTGACACCCGCAACCGCTGACTTGGCTACCCGAGTAGGGACTTAATTGTCCTTGGCCATGGTGCTGCAATTTCCAGTCATTGACGTCGCCTGTTCCCAACAATGAATCATCCTTATGACACTGGCGGCATTGATTTCCGCGCCCGTCGTTTACATCGGAAGTAAGGTGCAATGGCTCACCATTGATGGAGCGACGTACCAAAAATGGATAGGGTGAACCGTGGGGCTCGTGGCAGTCGAGGCAACTGAGCACGTAATTACTTTTATTTCCTGAAGCATACGGCTCGCGCAACCAGGTTTCACCCGTTCGTGCAGACTGGCCGTGCTTATCCCCTTCAGCCGCGCTGCTCCAATCGATCATAATAAGATTACGTCCCAACTCCGTGCTGTAGATGAGGGGCATGGTTACCGCATGGCAATCATTACAGAAAGTCGAGTAGTCGGGAACTAGATTGGAATCTGGATAGGTTTTACCCCCTGGTTCGTACCGCGTTACGGAGTTGTAGAAGTATGGGGGCAGGTAGTCTCTATAACCAGCCATGGTTTCACCGGGGGTATCGCCCCACAGGTTTTCGTGATCGGTCGGGCGGGAGATAGCCGTCAGCACCGGATTGTCCACCGCGTTTTTATTACGCCGGGCACGGTGTGGGTTATGACATGCCACACAGGGATTAGAATCTTCCTTGAACCAGTCAAAGTTATCCGCCGCATATTTCTGTATATCTCGAAGGTTATGGTAAGAATTCTCCATACCGCTGGAGTGATTGAATTGCTCCAGAATTCCCTCGTCAGTCCCTTCATCGTAGCCACCAAAGGTTTCTGCATAGTCATGGTTTAAAATTGATCCCCCCACCTGATGAGAGGATAAAACCGTATGGCACTGAAAGCAGAAATTATCCTCCTGGGTATAGGGCGAGACCATCCGGCCACTGAAATTTGTACTAAATAAGGCAAACCCACTGACAGTGGCATTAGCTGGAGAAGGTTGGACCCCCCCGACACTGGCGTGCTGCTCATGGCAGTGGGCGCAGTTACCTCTGATGTATGCCTCCGGTATACTGGAGCGCAACACTCCAGCATCGGGATCGCCATGGGCTGAAGTTGCATAGGCGCCAGCATAAACGCAAGTGGTGGCTGAAAGGAGCGCAACAGCAACGATGCAAATCCTCAGACACATCAACACACGTACATCTAGCTTGACCATATATAAATCCCCATCAATCCTTGCTGCTGTGACATTCTCCGCACAGCCCCCCTGTAGCGCTGCCGGCGTAATTCCAGCGCATAGCTTTGTAGTATTTGCTTCCGTGTGCGCGGTGGCAAGATATACAGGTAACAATAGTGTCGTTGCTGAAGGTAACGCTTCTTTTTACGGTGGTCACTGTTTCACTCGCCAACGGCACTGCCGGGTTGTAGGTGTTGCCCGTGCCGCCGTAGTTGCGATACTCACTTAAAGTGTCAGTGTTGCCCATATCGTAATCGGTGGGATGGCGTAACCACGGGGAAGCAGTTCCGATATTTCCGGTACCACTGTGATAAGTACCGTGACAACGAGCACACAGGCTGCTGATAGTGCTTGTGTTGCTGCCCCCGGGGTTATTCACCCCCTTATACTGATTATGCGCTTCCGCTGTCGGGTGGAATTCCCAGTTCGAGTCTTCGTAACCCTCTATTCCAACCAGAAAACGGTACCCGGCTGCCGGAGCAGTGCCGGGGCTGATACGTGCCCCACCGAGATCGCCATGATGTGCCCCATGGATGGCGTTAGTTTGCACCGCTTCTGCATGGGTACCGTGACAACCGTAGATACCGGCGCAGGTAACCTGCTGTCCGCTCGGCCATATTCCTGCACCGGGCACACTGCCGTCAGCAGCAGCACGGCCTCCATCAAAGCCGGGTGGGGTGTTGAGAGTACTGTCCGCAAGAGTTAATCCGGCAACATTGTGACCCGTAGCATCCCCGCCAACAGCCCCGTTGGCGGGCTGAGTCACCCAGTAAAAGCTGCCCCCTGCAAGGGTGGTGGTATCCATACCGGTACCATTTTCTCCATAGTTTGGGGCGGCCGACATTACAAAGGGAGTATCTGCGCCGAGCTCATTGGTACCGGTATGGCATCCACCACAATCGGTGCGTAGTAGCGCCTGGTGCGGCCCCCCCTCATCCCATTCAGAGAGGATAGTATTGTCCTGACTGTAATGCATGGTGTGACAATTGGAGCAGGGACCGTTGACACGTGCGTGCACTGGAGCGATCCAAAACGGCAGGAACACAAGGAAACCCAGCAGGCTAGATATAAGATCCAACCGTACGCGCCACACCGTGCATACACGGTAGTTTCCGTTTATGTGTGTGCCAGATCCAGGCATAAACACTCCCTTAAGCTACTTAGACTTTTCTTTATCCAGACGTTATCAGCGCCTGAATAGGTCTACGCAGCGATTAATTTCGTCGAGGACCGCCAGAACGCCCTGACCTTGATCGGTATCAAGGAGCAGTAGCTGACGCGGTGCACTGAAGCGCCCGAGGCGATTCCCACGCGCCCCAATACTGTACAGATAGCTGCCGGTGGGGGAGAAAACCAACACTTGACACAGCCCACGATCCGCCACAAACAACTGCCCCTGGAGATTGCGCTCCAGCGCAGCCGGACGTTTGAGTTCATAGCGTAATACGATACGCTCCTCTTGCCCCCTACCACTGGGGTCGACCTGCACAACGCTGGAATCAGCCTGCAAAAGCCAGATTTTCCCCGCTGCACTCACAACATCGACACAATTATTCCCATACCGCCCGCGCACATTGAGATTGTCGTCCAGCGCGAGAACATTGCCGCTAAGACGGTCGAGCACCATCAACCCCGCATCCGGATGCCACACCACCTTCTCCGGCAGCATGGCACTTGCCCCTGTGAGGGAAAAAGGGAAACGTTCAATACGCTGCTCTTCGGGCACTACTCGCACCAACGCATTGGCCTTACGATCAACGAGCCAGAAGCGCCCCGAACGCTGCAGGGTGATGGAAACGGGGATACCTAGATCGCCCCCAGCATCAAAATCATCAAGATGCTGACCATTGAGGTCAAAGGCGTGCAGTTTTCCTGCCAGGCCGTCAGCAATATAGATACGTTCCCGCTGAGCATCGAAAACCATTGCTAGAGCGGATTGAAGGCGCACGTCGGACTGAGGGTCGGGGGCACGCCACTGACTGATCCAATCGGCAGCAGAGGCCGGCAGCGACAAGATGCAACAATAGAACAGCACGGCAATGGTAATCTGGGTAAAATTCATAGCCTCACCTTTAATATCCCGGATGACACGGCAGGCACAAGCCACGCTCACGCCCACCGCGCAGATTATGTTCAAACATGGTACCGGTACACGGCGAATGACACGAGATACAGTCCATCGGGGTACCGGTGCGCGGGTCAAGGACATCTTCCCCGATCGGATGGGTAAAGGTGCTATGTTCACCATGGCAGGATTCGCAAGCCCCAGCCATGCCACCGCGCAGCATATAAGGTTCATCAGATCCGTGACCGGTGTGACAGTCACTACAGTGGTTGGCCTGTGGATGAACGTGGAGCGCCTGTTTGCGCCGCTCGAGCTTGTCGGCGTGGCAGCTACGGCACACACTTCCGGAAATCCCCTTCAATAGCCCTGTTTGACTACTGACATGGGGGCTGTGGCATGCAGTACAGCTCGAAGTCCCTTTGCCTTGAAGATGGGTGTGCACCCGCTTGAATTGGGGCAATACAGGAGTGTGGCAGGAGAGGCAGCGTCCATCCGCGCTGGAACCAGAGTGACACGCAGCACAGTTGCCTGAAGCAAAAGGCTTATGTTGCAAAGGGCGCAACAGGGCTTTTTCTGTGCTGGCATGGGGATGGTGACATTCAAGACAGTTCATCCCTTGCGCCTTACGCCCGTTGTGCCGCTGCTGCCAGGTTGAATCGGTTTTATGACACCCGAGACATAATTCAGAATCCTCGCTCCGCAGCAATCCCTGATGGTCGCTGCCGTGCACGGCATGGCAACTAGCACACTGGCCTTTCTTAAAGGGAGCATGTTGCTTTCCTTGCGTAGCGCTCAAACTAGTATGGCATGCGGCACATACCTCTTTCTGTCCATCTTTGAGCAATCCTTTGACGGCGCTGGCATGGGGAGCATGGCAGCTGGTGCATTCGCCTTTGTGTACCGGGCTGTGGGTGTAGGAGCTCTGTGCCCAAGCTTCTGTTGCTTCGCCATGACAGCGACTACACATCTGTGCTTCCGCCTGCTGCAGCAGTCCGGCATGACGGGAGGCGTGCAAACTATGGCAGGAATCACAGCGATTACGCGCTACCGGCTCATGCTCGTAGGTACCCTTGAAGTTGATGCTGTCATGACACTGGACACAGTTAAGCGCCAGACTGGCGCAGGCAGGAAAGAGTATAAATCCAATAACCGCCAGGAGGGTCTTCCACCTGTTGCATCTAATACTACGATACATCATTTATTTTTCTCCTCATGGCAGGACGCGCATTTGCCCTCAGCAAAAGGGGCATGCTGCACCGGAAACAACAGTGAAGCCTCCGGGCCCCCGTGGCTGTCGTGACAGGTGGTACACATCTGAGCTGAGAGCTGTATGCCCCCGTGGCTTAGGTCCATTTCAGGGGTGTCGACCTGATGACAACTGGTACAGATCTGCTCACGCGGACGCACCAGCAATGCGGCATAGTCTGCACCGTGGCTAGCATGGCAAGCGCCACACTCCCCTTCCACTGCGGGCTTATGTCCTCTGCCTTTTTCCCAAAAATCGTCTATCTGCTGGTGGCATCCCAGGCACAAACCAGGTTTTGCGCGCCGCAAATAACCCTGGATATCACTGCCGTGCGATTGATGACACGCGCTACAGCGCTGAGTGGCAAAGGGCTGATGTTCGAACGCAGCAGTGCCGGGCTTGGTTGCGGTATGACAGGTAAAGCACACCTCACCTTCTGGTTGATTAAGCAGAAAGGCATGTTCACCCGCGTGGGGTTGATGACAGTCGCGACATCTACCGCGCTCGAAAGGCGTATGGGCGTAACCTGCTCCATACTGCGCTGCGGTGTTTTCGTGGCATTGCAAGCACAGTTGTGGTTCTGCTGCCTCCAGCAATGCAGGCTTTGACGCTCCATGCGGAGCGTGACAGGCGCTGCATTTTCCCTGAAGCAGAGGAACATGCACCGATGTCGCTGCCATATCCTGACGTACCGCAGAATGACAGCTACTGCAGAGCTTATCTTGAGCAGTGACAAGCAGGCCGGGGGCACCCGCAGCGTGCATACGATGGCAGCGGCGGCAGTCATTCTGTTGCACCGGAGGATGTTGCACCACTGCAGATCGTTCTGGATAGGAGTGACACTCCACGCACGTCTCGCTGGCTGGGGCGCGGAGCAGATAGTCGGCCCCGGCTGCGGCCTGATGCGGGGCGTGGCACTCAAGGCAATCCCGCTCTCCAGCATCAGGATGGTGTGCATCCCCAACCTGGATCTCTTCATGACATCCAAGGCACAGGCGGCTACTGTCGGTTTTAAGCAGTGCCGGGGAGTCACTGGCGTGGGGCACATGGCAAGCAGAGCAATTACCCTCCACCACCGGTGCGTGTCCCTGATTGCGTTGTGCCTGTTGCTGCACATTGGCATGGCATAGCGAGCAGAGTCGATCTTCGGGAGCCTGGGTGACTGCACTGCCAGGTTTGTGACAGTCGGCGCAACGCCCAGCGGCGACGGGAGCATGTACAGAACACCGCCACAGAGCTGGGGCCCTGCCACCGTGTGGGTCATGACATTCAGAACATCCTGTGAGCGGAATCTCCCCGTGCACAGAGCTCAAACCCTCGGGTGCATGACAGGTAGCACACAGCAGGGTTTCACTCTGCAGCAGAAGCATATCTGCGGCGCTACTGTGAGGCGCATGACAGGTGCCACATCCCTGCTGTACTGGCGGATGGGGCTGGGCTGTATCGCCGTTAAATCCGGTGCGGGGATGGCATTCAAAACATAGTTGTTGCGGGGCTACGGGATGCAGCCCTGCATACTCGCTCCCATGGGGTTTATGGCACCCACCACAGCTACCCTCAGCCACCGGCTGATGCACATTGCTGTGGAGTTGAGCCGGGTGGTATTGTTCATGGCAGGGATAGCACACCTCCGGCACCGATTTGTGCAGATACGCCCCCCCAATAATGCCGTGATTGCGGTGACATGCGCTGCAATTATTCTTCTGTGCTGGATCATGTGGAACCGGTTGTTGTGCGATAGATTTAAACTCTTCGTGACATTCCAGACAATTTTTCTGGATGGAAAAACGCTGCTGTTTGCTTGGCGTACAGGAACACATCAGCGCCACCAAAACCACCGCCGTGAAGATGAAAACGAGATTACGCGTCACGCGCCACCTCCTTATAAACCCTCTTCCATACCCGCTCGTCCACTTCGATGGTGGATGCCGTCCTCAGACGGGTATGCAACCGCTCTAGCGCCGCGTTAAACTTCTGTTGTTCCAGTTCGGTACGCAGCTGTTCGGAGACCTGTTCCAGTGGCTGTATCTGCTCCTGTGCGCGATGGATAAGCTTGAAAAAGCATACCCTGCCGTCAATGTCCAGGACTCCGCTTTGTCCCGGAGAAAGTCCACGCAGCGCAATCTGCATAGTTTCTGACTCTTCCTGTGGGTTAACCCAACGCGCGGGGATACCTTCCGGCGCCAGTGGACGTACTACTTCATCGAACGGCATTCCCTGCTGCAATTTCTGTCTTAGCTGTTGTGCCAGTCTGGCTTCTCGTGTTTCCAGCCGCACCATATAAAGCACCTCCGGAGAGGAGAAGCGTTGCAACTGTTCCGTATATGCCTGTTCGACTTCGGCAGAGCTCACTTCGAGTTCCTGTGGTTTCAGAACCATCTGTTCCAGCTCTTTTACCAGACGGTGCTGCGAATAGAAGATGAAGATCTCTTTGAAGGGTGAATGCTGCTCATAGTGGCGCTGCAGCGCTTCGAAACCGGTGAGGGTCTGCGCAATCATATCGCGCACTACAATATCCAGCGCCTGAACATAGGTGAAATTGTTTCGAGTGCTGGTACGCTTTTCACATTCATCCAAGGCGGACTGATGTAACAATTCAAGAGGGATATCACCTCCGTCAAAAGAGATACCCACCTTACCCTCAAGAGCTGGCGGAACTCCCTCCTCACTCAAAGCCTCAATGTGCTCGGAATAAACTTCTACCGCGTATTTTTCCTGTAGCTGCGCTAATAGCTCACGGTTGAGGTGCGCACGCTGTTCTTCGCGCCATTGTTTTTCCAGAGCGGGGCGCACGTGGGAAAAGTGTTCAGGATCAAAGGCGTGCTCCTCTTCCACTCGCATCAGGTTCCACTGGTCGTGCCATACGAACGGCGCTCCCCAGCTGCCAGCTTCAAGTTCGATAATCTGTGCCCATACCGCAGGATCCAAGCGTTCGGCGTAGGCTTGTTCCAGGCGCGCCAGACGTTCTTCTGGCACTAATCCCATTTCTGCCAGTACCTCCTGCGCGGACTGAGTGGTAACAGCAGTCAAAAACTCACGTGCCTGCTCCTCGGTCTCAAGGTGTACAGCCAGCAGAGTAAACCGGGGCAGAAATCTGTCTACATATAACTGGCGTAGCTCAGCTTCAGGCGGCTTCCCAACTTTTGCGAGAATTTCCTCCTCACGTAGAAGCATCAGGGAGCGAACCTTGAGGAACACTCTCATCTTGCGCTGATATTCAGGGCGGGTATACAGCTCCATGGTCTCGGCTTCCTGAACCTTGAGCTGGAAATCTATGAATGAATCAGGAGTGTTCGGCACCTCCATCTCCGGTTCGCGCCATTGGTCCCACCAAGACTTATAATCGGCATTTCGGTATTCCTGCTGGTTTATAGTTACCAGAAGGTCACTGTCCCAGAACCAAGCTGAAGCTGGATTAGCCCAGAGGAGCAGGGCGAGGAGCATATATCCTAAACGTAAGCGCATGTAACGATCTCCTGTAGTTTTGGTTGGCAGATCAGGGGTTGCATCCGACCTGCCCCTGTTCAACCCATTTCGCAATTATCTCCCGCGTCATTCTGGCCGCGAGTTCTGTGTAACTGTAAACCACACCGTAGTGCATCAGGCTGCGATAGTCGTCCCCACGGCGCGTATAGAACATCTGGCTAATAAGACTGCCGTCCGCCTTAAGTAGCTCGAGTTGCAGGGTTATATGCGGTACCTTAGTCGTGCTGTCAGCGTACTCCTGGGTAAAGGTGATCACCTTGCCCCGAATATAGCCCTCAACTTGCAACTCCTCTGCCATGGCCCTGAATACCGAGCTAGGAGCACTGTATATCTCGCTGGGAAAGATCTGATGCCGACGCAGGGCGTTTTTAACCTCCGCCGGGTTACATATCCGCACCTGGGGCACAGCCATAAGTTCGGTGGTCATGGTACGGTAACTCAGGGTTGCCGCCGTGCTGTTTTCTGTTTCATTCAGCAGCGGTAACAGTGCCACATGACACAAACGTATCTGCATCTGTGGCGCAGCAGTGTATACATATTCACCACCCCTAGTGCAGCCGCCCACGCTACAGAGCAGGAGCAGGACAACAATGCGTATCACTATTAAAATCCGGTGTTCCATACCAGCTTCTGCGCTTTTCCACCTTTACTCTTTTTTTCTTCCCCTTCAACATCGGCTGCGATGTACTGACCTACCGGGGTAGTTTCCGTCCAGTATCTGTTGCCCATGCTATCCTGCACATAGAGTTGACAAAACAGATCCTGCTCGCGCGTAACGTTCTCAGGCAAGATAATCTTGGCCGGCAGTGTTGTGCCAGAAACTTTATAGAGCTCGTTATCACTCTGGTCGGTTATGTACATTTTCCAAGTGTGAGATTCTCCAGCAGAGTGCTTGTTGCGCAGGAGTAAAGCTGTTTCTCCCTCCTTGTGGACTTTTTCCAGGGTTGCAAGCTCTTCGCGAGGTTGATGCAAATAAACCTCGGTACTTGTACTTGCAGTAAAACCGGCCACGTCCTTAATCTTAAGTTTTATCGTGTATACTCCGGATGCTAAAGGATGTCTGCGTGCATCAATACCCGCCCATTGCAGCGTTGCAGGCAGATCCCCGCTACTCTGCTGGGACACAACTTTGTTTTTTTGACTGTCGAAAATCTCAAAAATCCATTTATCCAGAGGTCGTTTATCCTGCATGCGTGGGTGCAAAGTTAAGCGGCGGCTGAACATCGGTACACCATGGGAGACATCCGCCACCGCTGATGACTCCAGCTCAAGGTGTACCGCCTCGCTTACTGCCTCTATCTGCGTTACGGTGGTATACATCACCACAGCTTGAGCCGCTGCGTGTTTTAAGCGAATCGGGTAAACGCCTGGCTCAGCAGGAGCTTCAAGCTGAGCAATATAGATATTTCTTTGGGCGGAATTCACTTCCGCACAATGCAGGGCAAAGTCTCTTCCCCCCAGTTCAAGCCTGAACATACCGATATCGGTATCCTCAGTGCGTATTTTAATCCGGCACTGGACATTGCCACCACAGCGCACCAGAGAGCTGGAACAGTCAACCACCTCAATGGCGTAGTTCGCAGGCACCTCCGCCCCAGCGCGTGCTAGAACATAAGGAGAAATATTCCCAAGCGCTTTGACCAAGTCCTCTGCGGCCTGACGCACCAGACGCGCTAGGTCTACATCTTGCTGTAATCCAAGGAGAGTAATCTGGTCAGCGGCGGAATAGGTGCGCGTTTCACCCCATATCGGTTTGCCGCTGACAGCGTGATATAGCTGAAACAAAAGCCCCAATGTTGGGGCTTTTGCCCCAGTCAATTCGGTAATGCTGATGCTCAGAAGATGGGTACAGCCTAAACGCGTGCCCAGTTGGCGACAGGAGAAACGGTCTACTTCCCCAAGATCGCGTAGGCGCAAAGATCGAACTTCCTCCAGAACTCGCTCTGGTGCAACCATGTGCAAACCGCCAGAGAGTAGGGCGGCATGCAATGTGCGCTGCAGTTCCTGATCCCACAGAGCGACCCCTGAGCTTAGATCGGCTACCGGCAATAGCGCAATTATCGGGCGTTCCTGAGCCTGCCCGGTCCCGGGAAGGCTCAAAAGCACCGCTGCTATCCATATACAGATGCACAGTCTTACATATGTATCGGGAAAAACAGCTGCCACCGCAATCCTCCTCCATGTTCGGCATTTTCTTTTTATGCTTCTCTTTTCACCCTGCTTTTGTGCCTTAGTAGGTAAGGGTAACAAGCATATCTTCTATTAACTGCCTGGCCACCTGATGCAGATTGTCACTTTCTAGCCCGAGCAAACGATCTTTTGTGCTGTAACCTGAGCTCACATGGCTCGCCTGCCACAAAATTTTTCCACTGTTAATCTCAACCAAGCGCAAGGTCAAGGCGACCACCGGATAGGAATAGCTCCCGTTGCGTTCGAGGCTATACCCTTCAACCGATCCAGCCATATATGCCTGCAGACCGAATTCGCGCCCAAGTCTACGTGCCGTTGCCTGAGGGATGGAGGTCTTGTCTTCCCCCACAATTTCGTCATTGAGAAAACGGCGCAGATCTCCCTTTTCCAGAACCTCGAAAAACCCCATGCTCATCACCTGGGTACTTAACAGATCACGCACCTGCTTTTCCACAAACCGCTCTGCGGTGTGGTTTTCAAGAGGGAGCAGGGCAATTCTTTTCACAAATCCGGTCGCCAGTGCCGGATCGGTATGATAGCTCGGGACTGCGGCACATCCAGCTACAAGCACGAGCAAGGCCAGCACTAGAACTGCCTGCAGTTTATGTCCATTACTCAACATGGTTTCATATCGCCTTTCACGCTTTACCAGTCCGCATCCTGGTCTAGTTCTGCAAAAAACATACCTTACATAATCCCGACACCTTTCGGTTGGGGTTACGTTTAGCACTCAAAAATTGTAACTGGCATTGGCGGAATAACTCCACTGGTCCAGATCAGCTGTTGCATACTGCGCGCTCTGGCGCAAGCTGAAGCGTTGTGTCATCAGCCATGTCAGAGAGGCGGTATAATTCTGGGTAATGTCATCCTCAAACGTAAATGCGACGGCGACATTGGCCTGTAAGTCACGGCTAAGCCGTAGTGAAACGCTGGTGCTTGCACTGACACTGTCGTCATAACCATCATAACTGATGCTGGTATTGCTCTGTAGGGCGTCGGAAGGTCGATAGTTAAGATTTATGCCACCATCAAAATTTGAGGTGTCCTCATTTTCGCGTATCGCCTCAATAGTTGTTGAGCCGTAATTGACATACATGGTAAGACGCAAACTAGGACGCAACTGCGTGCTGGTGTCCAGGGTCCAAGACGACGTGGTGGTTTCACTACTGTTGATCTTATCCTCGTTCTGCGACCAGCTCCCGCTCAGACTGGCTGACCAGTCGGGCAGAAGTTGTGCCACCAGACTAGAGCTAACCGTATAGGTCCGATCATGCAGATTCGAATCAAACAGAATTTCACTGCAGTTGAAGCTAAGAGCCGTTGCCAGGGCACTTAAAGGATCCCACTGCGCCGCCAAGGTCCAGTTCCGTCCGGTCTCGGTTTCCTGTTTTTCTACCATGGTTTCATTTTCACTGTAGAGCGCTTGAAAGGAGAGCACTGAGGCAGGAAGCCACTGAACACCGTAGGTCTGTTGCACCTCTTCGGTTTCTGCCCCCGCCCCCGGCTCGCTCAAATCGTAGCCGTAGCTGGCAGTGACAATCCAGTCCTCAAAAGGGCGCAGATGGGCATTGGTCTGATATTTATACCGCTTGAACGTATTGGTGGTTTTGGTTTCATCGCCATCAGCGATAACCGCCCGGCTCCAGATGCACTCACTTATCTGCACTGGGTCCCACACCCCCGCCGGCTCGCGCAGCACAATCTTTACATAAGATGCATTGAGGGTATGACTCAGATCTAGGATAAAGCTCCAGCGCTCAAACACCGCATCCTCCTCCCAGCGCTGTGTTATACCCACGGTACTCTGCGTCCAGTCCCGGTTGTTGTTGCTTACATATATGCTGGCTTGAAGCTGCGAGCGGAAAAACGGATCGGGCTCCCCCAGAAATACTACTTCAATCTGGTCTAGATCCTGGCTGTTAAGCCGCGCAGCAATGCTTAAATCTTCATCTTTAGATTCGTTCCACACCAGGGCAGGCACATCTTCACGCCCGTCTCCTAGGGCCGGATTACTCGGGAGTGCGCTGTAGACAGGATTATTGTCAAAACCAGCATACTGTTGGGACACAAACTGGGGGATAAATATCCGCTCTCCCGCAGCAGATCTTATATAGGTATTGTCTTCACTTTCGTTGTACTGGGTTGAAAAACTCAGCTGCAGACGTTGATCCCAGAAGGCATAACTGCCATCGAGTTTGACCAGGTGCGAAGTACCGTCACTTTCTGTGGCATTGACCACATCTTCACTACGGTTATAGCGGCCGCTGTAAAACGCTTCAAGCCCTTTCCATGTATGACTTAAACTGCCGTTGTAACTTTCACTCCAGCTGTCCTGTAGCGACGGAGATGCCTTGTCATAATTTTCGCTGCGGCTGAAATTCAGGCGCAGCTGTGGCCACACCTCTGCCAGAGAGGTGCTGAAACTGCTGCTTAATGCGCGATTAATCGCCTCATCCGCACCGCTGCGCTTGCGCCGACTCTCATTGCCGCCAACCTGAAAACTGAACAGGTCGTTACGCAACCCTAAAGACAGACTTGGATTGAGAGTTCCCTGCCACTCGTCGTCGCTATCGCGTCGCTGCGTATAACGCAGTGCAGCTCCCATATTCGTGGCACGGCTGACATCCCGATCAATGGAAGCACCATAGGTTTCTCCCAGATTCCAGCGCACATCCTGGGCGTCTCCGCCACTGCGGGCGTAGTTCCAGTTTGCATTCCAGTGTATCGGATCCGCAGCACTGAACCGGGGTGCCACCACAAAAAGTAGCACCCCGATTCCAGCCAGCATTACATTAAATTTCATACCAAGAGGCAGAAGTTACTGTCCCGGTAAGACCAGAGCATGCGGCTCACCATGGCAGTCGGTGCAGGCTCCAAAGCGCGAGAGCAATGCATCACTGTGCGGTTTGCCATGGCAATCCTGACATGCCGGGACATAACCGTGCTTCTGCGCATGGCAGTAGACGCAGCTGAGATCAGTGTGTTTTTTCTGGCTATTGACCAGTGCGGTATTCTCTCTCTGATGACATCCGGCGCAGACGTTATTTTCAACCTGCGTGCCGTATTCAATTTTGGTCGGTGAGTGAACTGGATGGCACCCGACACAGCCGTTGTTGTCCTCAAAGGTTACGTGAGGCTGAGCGTGACATTCGGTGCAATCTGGGATGTTGCCATGCTGGGTGTGGTGGCAACTGCTGCAACTCAGGTCTGTATGTGCGCTGGGATTTTGTATCAGTTCCTGCCCCTGCGGTTCATGACACTTGGCACAATCGGGTTCGAGCTGGGTCAGCGCCACCATGGATGTAACTGGAGCATGGGCATTTGTATGGCAGGTAAGGCACTCTAGGTAGCTTTGTCCATGTGTAGCTCCATGGCAGGTATTGCATGCTGGCACAACTTCGGCCCAATTCTTACCTGGTTTATAGGTGTGAAACTCCTCGTGACAGAAAGTACAGTCAAGCTGATGCTTGCCGCCGTCATCTTTGATGGTGGTAAACACACTGAAATGGCAACGTCCACATTCTGGTGTACTCAGAGGCTTAAGATCGAGATCATACACTGACTCAGTTGCCGGCACTGCTTCTTTCCCTTTTGAGGGGTCAATAACTAACAACTGCTCCCTCCCTTCCTGCGCTACAACCTCAAAACCGTTTCCAGCTGCAGCCCCAACTGTACTGTCAGCTGCGATATCGGAAACACCGCCGTGTTCCTGACTTTTAAGCGCTCTGACACCTGGAGTCCCGTTAATTCCTGCTCCCGATTCAACGCAGCCCCAGACTAATGTCGCACACGCGAACATGGCGACAGCCAGCACGGTTTTTCTTCCTAAATACTTCATATACAACTCCTTAAAAACGCTATAAATACCCAGAAACTATTTTATTTAGCCAGCGCATGCGGATCCACATGACACTGCAGACAAGATGGGAACGCCTGGTGCATCCCTTGATCATGCGGTTTACCATGGCAGGTTTCACATGCGGGGATAGCCTTGTGCTGGGTTTTGTGGCAATAGGCACAGGTAAGATCATGATGCCGAGTTCTGTTCTGGGCCAGATCTTTAGTGGCCTTAGGGTGACAGCTGGAACAATATGATACCGGTGCAGACTCCGGATAACGCACCAGCGTAGGCTTATGCGGTTTATGGCAAGTAAAGCAGTCCTGATAGGTCTGTCCCTCGACATGTGGGCCGTGACATTCCAAACAACTCAAAAACTCACCATGCTTCTGATGACATGCGGTACAACTGAGTTCGCTATGTCTGCTCGGGTACTCCCGCAGTTGTTCCCCTTCATTTGCATGACAGCTTACACATACCGGATTGACCTGCTCAACTGCGGTAAAATCGATATCCCGCGGGTGATGTGGATTATGGCAAGCAAGACAATTATCCACCCGATAGTGTGCATTATCCTCCGCCGCATGGCACATGCCGCATTCCGGGATAACTTCAGTTCCTTCCGGAGGATGCTCCAAGTGACAATCAATACAGTTTACCGCACTAAAATGCAGACCGCCGCTGCGCACGACATCCGCCACAATAGCGCTATGGCATTTATTGCAGTCAGGCAGAACCAGTGGCAGCTCTTCCGCTGCCACGACAATGCCCGCGTTCAAGAGCATCAACACCGCAACTACAACCAGACAATTGTTCCATTTCATCTTCTAACCTCCTGATAACATTAATAAAGCTCCAAACACCTGTTGAAAGTCAGGTGCTGGAAGCAATGCCCATTATTTTTAGGGCAAGGCAAAAGCCTGAATCCGGTGATTAAAGGTATCCGCCACCAACACGTTGCCCTTCTGATCAACCGCTACATCCGAGGGATAATACAGCCAACCCTTCCCAACACCCTTGCCGCCGAATTCGTCCACGAATTCTCCTTGCAGGGTATAAATTGAGACGGCGTGGCGCAGATAGTCTGCTATGTATATCTCCTTTTTTTCTGTATTGATGGCGATACCGCGTGGACGCGCCAACTTCCCCCGGTCCCCTCCTTTTTGCCCAAAATTGAACAAAAATGTTTCGTTATCATCGTACACATAAACCCTGCCACGCTGTTCACTCAGCAGGTAGAGCTTGCCGTTTGCGTCCACCGCAACATCCTTTACGCTTGCCGCTTCCCGTATCCCCAACACCATGTCATGGGGCTGCAGCAAATGCAGAAATGTGCCGTCCGGTGCAAACACATAAACTGGACCCCCATTCTCTGAAACAACGTACAAGCTTCCATTCAAACCCTGTACCACCCGGGATGGAAGAAAAACGCGTTCTTTTACTTCTGGATAACCCACGAGCAAAATTGGTGCGGTGGGTAAAAAAGCATTGTCAAAAACTGCCACCACAAACCCGGCACGGTTCTGCTCTCGGGTGACAACGCTCAGGTGGCCATTTATTCGCGCTATCCCACCGATATATTCACTTTTACGGCTGAGACCAAACTCGTACACCGGGAAATAATTGCTGTTACACACCACAATACGGCTATGGGCTGAGTCGGTAATTAACACTTCATCATTCTGTGCGTCATAGAATATATGTGCCGGGTAAGACAGCGGCTGCTCCATTACTCCGCGATCCATTACCCCTACGCAGTGCACTTCTGTTGTAGTCTGGGCAAAAATGTCTTCCGCTAGAACAAGCATGAGCAAACCTAGCATTGCTACCAGCGCGAATACCTTCGCTGCAGCGCCCACCCAACTGGGTGACTTGCCCCAGTTCGCATTTTTTGCCACACTAGAGCTGGGGCATTTGCCCCTAACTGGTAGCGTACCAACTACAGGGCTAACAATATTCACTGGTGTTCAGCTCCATCTTTATGAAAGAATATTCCATCCTTTGCCTATCTATCGAATGGGAAGGCTTTTTGCAGGTGTCTCAACAGCTGAGCAACATCCGGTGGAAACACTGCAAAATCCAAACCAGCTTCAAGAGGTGAACAATAATGGTGCAGCAAAAAGTACTGGTTGTAGATGATGAGAAAATGGTGTGCTGGTCTCTGGCGGAGACCATGAAGGCCGCCGGCTACATGGTGGAAACCGCCAACTCTGGGGCTGAGGCGGTGGAAAAATTCAAAACGTTTATGCCCGATATAATCTTACTCGATATCTGTCTACCTGATGCCAACGGAATTGAACTACTGCGGAGGTTCAAAAAAGAGAGCCCCGCAACGGGGGTTATCATGATAACTGCCGATGCACATCTGGACAGTACCATCAAGGCGCTGCAAGGCGGCGCTGATGACTATGTCGGCAAGCCCTTTAAACTCGCTCATGTAGAAAAGACGGTAATGGATACCCTGGATCGTCTGGCTCAAAGGGCGCAGAATGGCCCTATGCCTGACCCGAGTAAAATTAGTGATGCCCAGCCAGATCAGCTAGTAGGCAGTTCGGAGCAGATGGTAGAAGTATTCAAACTGGTCAAGATATGTGGAGAGAGTGACTGTAAAACCGTGTTGGTTCTTGGAGAAAGTGGCACCGGGAAAGAATTAATCGCTAAAGCCATCCACGATTACAGCTCCCGCTACGAACAGCCCTTTATTGAAGTAAACTGCGCTGCCATTCCGGAGAACCTGCTTGAAAACGAGCTATTTGGCCACGAAAAAGGGGCTTTTACCGATGCGAGCACCAAAGAGAAAGGGATTTTCGAAAGTGCCAAAGGAGGTATTGTTTTTTTAGACGAGATAGGTGATATGCCGCTGGCGATGCAGGCCAAGATCCTGAAGGTGATTGAGAATCGTACGTTTCGCCGCGTCGGAGGGCGGGAGAATCTAACTGTGGATGTACGCATCGTAGCCGCAACCAACCGCGACCTCCCTGTTCTGGTGCAGCGAGGTGAATTTCGCAGCGATCTATACTATCGCCTGAACGTATTGACTATCCGCCTGCCACCTCTACGGGAGCGGCGTGGATGTCTACCCACCCTGATTGACTACTTCATCCGTCGCCTTAACCGCGAGTATGGCAAACGGTTTAACGGAGTCGGTCCTGAGGCCATGGAGCTTATGCAGCGCTACCCCTGGCCCGGAAACGTACGCGAATTGCGCAATGCCATAGAACGCGCGGTGATGCTCGGGTCTGAGCCGGAAATCCTACCTGAACATCTGCCTGAAGAAGTTACTACACCATGGCAGGAGGATATAGCGCCTTCAATGGACAGAACAATAGCGTCTTCCCCCTCCAGCGACGGGCTTCGAATAAAACTTCCTCCTGGGGGGATAACCATGAGCGAGGTGGAGATGAAGTTGATCGCCATGGCGTTGCAGCAGCACGACAATAACCAGACTAGGGCAGCTCACGCCCTAGGGATGAGTCGTGACACCCTGCGTTACCGCATGAAAAAATTCGGCTTTACTGAAAAGAAATAAACCTAAGCGCCAATCCTGGTGAAACACCTACGGAGCCCGCTGCAGTTGCAGATAGGCGCGTCCGCTGCCATCCTGCTTCTCGTTCAGCAACAATACTGCTTGCAGCACTCCATCAGCGCCCTGCCACAGCGCAAAATCAAGGATATATGCATCCACCGGGGCAAAAGGTGAGCGCGCCTGCAATCCCGTCTCCACCGCAACGATCTGCACCAACTTGTCCCGCCCGGAGGCACGCCCCACCAGAGGCAGCCCCGCGTCACGTCCGCGTACCATGGTGTAGAGCGACCCAGAATAGGGCAACATGCGGCGCGGCACATGCTCCTTGCGTTCCATTATCCGGTCGTGGGTCGAGAAACCACCACGGTATATCGGCTCCTGCAGTGGAATATATATGGTCGCCCCCTGATAGGAACCAAAATCAGAAAGAAGGGTGCCACCAGCATAAATATCAGCCGCTGCAGTGTTGGAGTGTGCCGCCAGGACCAAGCGTTCATCGTCGTTCCATATGAGGATACGGTCATGGTCTGGCCAGCGTGCGTGATTCAGCACCCAGTGCCCCGCTTCAGCCAGCGGCATGACACTACGTGCATATTGGGGTTCATGCCGGCCATCTACACGCGAAACAGCATATACCGCCGAGTCGAACACACTGTATTCTCCGCGCTGCTGCAGGCGCAGTTTGCCGTTAACCTCCGCCAGATAACCCTTGAGGTCGGCACTGCGCTCCTGCATGCTTCCGTCCGCGGCCACCTCCATAACCCAGGAGTGCAGGCGTGACTCTACCCCCTCATCGACACTATGCACATCCTCCACCCACACCGGTGCCAGTTCAGGTCTATTGTCCCCATCTAGGTCTATGGATGTAAGTCGCAGTGCGCGAGAAACCCTGACCGCAGGTTTAAATGCGGCTATGCGCTCAAGCTGGCGCGTGTGTGAACTGAGGTGGCAATAGAAATGCACCAGCTCTTTATCATACAGAGCAAATAAATGAAAACCTATACTATCAGCGTGTGCTGCCGGCCATACCGCTATGCTGCGTGGCTGTCCGGGGATATCTATCAGCATCTCGCCGCCAGAAAAGTACCCTGCAGCACGTACCCCCATGGTATTGGCCGTGGCACTCGATGCGATGCGCAGCTGCTGTGCCGGCACATCTAAGTGACCACGCCCGACTATGGCTGCGGTGGAAAGGACGTTTGCCTGGGGTGCTGGAGCGACAGGACGCACACTAGGGTCTACCGCAAGCAACGCGCCATCACGGGCGCGAGCAAGAACAATTTTCACATCATCGCCACTCTGGCGCTGGGTCAAAATCAGCCCGTCTCCCGTCGCAGTGTCTCCATCAGTCCGCACCGCAAAACCCGCGCGCAATAGCATCTCCACTACGGGAGCAAAAACCGGATCTTCAATGGGATCAACCCCTGCTGGCAACTGCACCTCTTTTGCGCCGTCCCAGGTGTCGAGTCGACTCTCAAGTTGAGGCCAGTCCGAAGCCACTGCCACTGAGGTCAGTACGTAAGAAACAAACAGAAGCAGAAATACGCCGGAGCATCTCAGCTTTATCCCCATGTGCTGTTTATCTGTACATTTCATCCGTGCAGTTTGTCCTTACCGGTAGGTGGATACGTGCGGATCAGGCACGGAATCCGCGCCGTAACAGCATGCTATTAACCACTACGGAGACACTGGAGAATGCCATCGCAAGTCCAGCGAATTCCGGGCGTAGATATAATCCGAAGGCAGGGTACAGAACCCCAGCGGCAATGGGTATCCCCAGAGTATTGTAGAAAAACGCCCAGAACAAATTCTGCTTGATCTTGCGCAAGGTGAGGCGTCCCAGGCGAATGCCGCGCTCAATATCGTGCAAGTCATCCTTGACCAGAATCAAGTCTCCGGTCTCCTTGGCGACATCGGTGCCACTACCTATGGCGATCCCGATATCGGCCTGCGCCAGAGCCGGTGCGTCGTTAATGCCGTCACCAACCATACCCACCAGTACACCCGTACTCTGATATTTGCGCACAACCTCGAGTTTCTGTTCCGGCACCACTTCTGCCTCAACCTGCTCGATGCCGATCTGTCGGGCTATCGACTCGGTCGCAGCGCGCCGGTCTCCACTTACAAGTACGCACTTCAGCCCCAGTTTGTGCAGATCTGCGATAACTTCGGCAGCATCCGGCTTCAGTTCATCACCCAAAGCAATGACGCCTAGGACCTCCTGCTCTCGGGCCAAGAACACGAGGGAATATCCTGCCGCCGCAAGCTGATGCGCTTGCTCCTGCACCGCTTCTATATTAACCCCATGGCGCTCCAGCAAGCTCTGTTGTCCGCAGATATATCCCAGCCCATCTATCTCGGCCTGAACCCCCTGACCACCAACCTCTTCCACGGTAGCAAGGGTTCCCCAGCTCAGATTCTTTGCGCGCGCCTGCGCCACAATACTGCGAGCAAGGGGATGATTGCTCCCTTCTTCGATAGACGCTGCCAGACGCAGAACTTCATCGGTGGCCATCTCTGTTGGTGAATAAATCTCCTGCACCTTAAATTCCCCGCTGGTCAGCGTGCCGGTTTTATCCAGCAGCAAAACTTTAAGATGGGAAATTTGTTCTAGAACCGCCGCCTTTTTAAACAAGATACCGCGCTCCAATCCAACCGAGCTGCCCACCATAATGGCCATGGGGGTGGCAAGACCAAGGGCGCACGGACACGCGATAACTACAACAGAAATGGCCATCTGGAATGCAAATAGAAATGTGCTCCCCATCACAAACAGCCACACCACAAAGGATGTCAATGAGATCAGGAGTACTGCTGGGACAAAATAATTGGAAACACGGTCGGCGACGCGCTGAATTGGGGCCTTGTCGCCTTGGGCTTCTTCCACCAGTCGCACAATCTGGGCCAGAGCCGTTTCATCCCCCACGTGGGTTGCGCGTACCACCAGGCGTCCGGAGCGATTGATGGTTGCACCACTGACCTGTGCTCCCGGCTCTTTGTTCACCGGCACCGACTCGCCACTGAGCATGGCCTCATCAACTGCGGCCTCCCCTTCTACCACGATGCCATCCACCGGTATTTTTTCGCCGGCGCGTACCAGGAGCAGATCTCCGGGTTTGACCTCGGCCACATCTACTTCACGCTCCACTCCTTCTTCTAAGCGCATCGCGCGTTCAGGTTGTAGATGCAACAGGCGCTCCAGCGCTGCGCCCGCCCTGCCTTTGGCTCGGGTTTCGAGCCATTTGCCAAAGCGGATAAACATGATAAGCATGGCGCTGGTTTCAAAAAATACGCTGGCATCCGGCCCCAGAACACCGAACAGCGCAAGCACCGAATAGCCATAAGCGGCGGTGATGCCGAGGGCAACCAGCACATCCATATTGGCCGCACGATTGCGCAGCGAAGTCCAGGCTCCGGTATAAAAATCCAACCCAGCACTAAACTGCACCATGGTGGCCAGAGCGGCATTCACCCAGAGCGTGCCTTTGCCAAACACGGGGAAGAACATCAGCAGCATGATGGGCACCGCCCCGGCGGTAGCAATTAGTAGATGCAGGCGCTCGTGCCTGGTCTGTTCCTGTGCCATGTGCAGCGCCTCGGTGCGCTGCTCCTGCGACCAAGCGCGAAACCCCGCATCCCGTACCGCAGCATAGATCTTTTCCGGGCTGATAAGTGCGGGGTCATAGCTGACCTGCCCCGTATTTCGGGCAAGATTTACCGCCACTTCCTCCACACCGGCCAACTTGCCCAGGTTCTTTTCAATAGTGGCCGCACAATTGGCGCAGTGCATCCCGGCAATATCAAAGCGCACCACCTGGGTGTCTCCCTTTGGGGCAGTGGATGCGGCGGTATCCTCATTTTGCACACTAGTGTGTGCGTTACCTGGTTGATTTGTCATACCAAAAAGTCTAGCCCAATTTTATGCACATGGCCAGTCGCAAGCAGACGTAAAGCTGAATCATGTATTGTCCTCTGCGTTAAGCACCGGCGCCAGCACTACGGCGCAATCACATGGTTCTGGCCCACGCATATAGCGTTGCTATCAGTAGCTCCATACCAGTGAGAGGCAGTTCGTCATGGCCGGATCGTCGCCAAACTGATCTTTAATACCCGCGCCGGGGACAAAAATACCGAAGATATAGCCCACACTAAAATGTTCATCCAGCGCATACTCAAGCTGGAGATCAAAGGTGGTGCCGGCGTAGTCATCCACCTTTTTGCCCGGCTTTCTTATATTGTTCAGGTTATCCGTTTTATCGTACCAGATCATAAATACCTGAGTTTTGTAGCTGAGCTTGTCCACCCATTGGGATAGATCCCCTTTGGCGCCGATGGCGGCGAGTCTCTGCCCCGGATTATTCCCCCGCCCCCCGTTGCTGATACCGCCGTAGTTGTCCGTGGGGAGTCCGTCTTTCAGAGGGGAACGTTCTGGTGAATATGAGTACAGGGTTGCACCATAACTCTGCCCTAGATCCTCGCTGAGGACACCGCCGTCCATCCCCATCAGTGGGGTAAAGCGCCCGATGTCGGTAATACCGACCCAGCCTTTGACTTTATTATCGTCGGCATCGTCATCCCCTCGCGTATAACGCAAGGCTATATAGGGCTTAAAGGCTCGCGCTACCTCCAACTCCAGGCCGGCAAACGCCGCCATGGAAGAAATATCCTTACCGGCGTCAAATTTACCCTCCGCAAACACAATCTCAAACGACGGCTTGAACATGCCTATTTTGCCGAGAACCTCCACACCGTAGTAGTGGACTTTGGCTTCCTGAAAGTCGTTGTCGCTGTAAGCATAGAAAGGACTCAAGTCAAAGCCACTCACTTTCTGGTTAAGCTTGAGGCTGTAGACGCGCCAGTCGTTCACCGCATCACTGTCGAAAGGCTCGATTTTAATGCTGCTCATATTCTGAATCGGCAGGTACAGCAGTTCGTAGCTAGTGGTTTTGCTCAAATCCCCGCGAAACCCGATAAAGGGATGATCGTCACCAAACAGTAGCCCGCCGGTGCGAACATCCAGGAAGCGTACATCCCAACCGGTCTCCAACTCCAGCGCCGGATTGAACTTGTACAGCAACTCGACACGCTCGATGCCAAACTCACCGCCGGTGTTGGGGTTGCCGTCTTTTTCAGCCCCAGCGTAAAAAGAGCGGTCAGCTGTATCTTTTTGCATGATCACATCTGCCTCAGTAATCATTTTCACCGACCACTTCTCTCCCGCTGCCATCCAGCCCAAACGCAGTTCAGCACGGATATGCTCCCCTTTGGTCATGCCCCCCTCGTTAACGACAAACATATCGTTCTCTTTGTCATTAAAATCGAAATTGGAATAATATGTCGGCAGCACCCGCGCGGTCCCGAAAAATTCAATGGCACTCCAAGCTGGAGTCGCCAACAGCACCGCTACTGCAGTTGCAACAATCCTTGTCATTAATCCTTTGCACATAACCTCTTTCCTCCTCTGGTCAACTTAGTAGTACTTCAAAACACTATTTTACCGTGGCAGTCTTTCTCATCTAATAAAGTTAAGAAAAATAACAGCCCCTCCGGTGAGGGTCAAGAAAATAAAACGCTATTCCACATATTTAGGACGGTTTTTCAGGCGATGAAACAAATGGCTTGGCTGACAAAATATTCTTCACACGGGTAGCACCTCTTCAATCTTGCCCTATAACGTGTTTGACAAAAATTGCGTAACGGGATTAGTCTCATGCCTTGTTCATGTACATAAGTACTTATATCTTTAATTCTATTTTTTCTTTGTTCCATAGCTAAGGAGAATACCTGATGAGCGATAATTCGAAAAAACCCCAGGAAGATACACAGAAAAACCCTTGCAGCGGATGTGATAAAAGCAGCAACTGCAGCGACGCGGAGAAAAAGAACTGCGACCAGCAGCAGCGCGAAGAGCAGATGCAGTTCGTGCTGGCGAAGATTAAACACAAGATTTTGGTGATGTCGGGCAAGGGAGGGGTAGGCAAAAGCACCACGGCAGTCAACCTAGCCCTGAGCCTGGCACAACAGGGGGCCAAAGTTGGCCTGCTCGACATCGACTTGCATGGGCCGAGTGTGCCGACCATGCTCGGCCTTGAGATGCAGCGCCCCGAGGTTGAAGACGACCTGATGCTTCCCATTGCCGCACATGGACTCAAAGTGATGTCCATCGGTTTTCTCATCAAAGATCAGGACGATGCCCTCATCTGGCGCGGCCCCATGAAAACTGGGGTTATTCAGCAGTTCCTCCGCGATGTGAACTGGGGGGAGCTGGATTACCTGGTGGTTGACTGTCCCCCGGGGACCGGCGACGAACCTCTGAGCATCGTGCAACTCTTGGGAGAAGGCTCTGGTGCGGTGCTGGTGACAACCCCGCAAAAAGTAGCGCTGGTGGATGTGCGTAAGTCAGTAACCTTCTGTCGGCAACTTAAGTTGCCGATTTACGGCCTCGTGGAAAACATGAGTGGGTTTGTGTGTCCCAACTGCAATGAAAAGGTGGATATCTTCAAGAAGGGCGGAGGCCGCGAAATGGCGGGCGAGATGAACATACCCTTTTTGGGACAGGTCCCCATGGACCCACGCGTGGTTGAAGCTGGCGACGAGGGGACACCCGTAGTACTCACGTATCCGGATTCTCCCACCACAAAGGCTTTTACAGAGATTGCCGCAGAATTGGCGCTACGCTGCAAGTAACGCGCGCGGTGACAGCTACGCGCTGAACCTCTGAATATATCCACGAGCACCTTTACTGTGCTTAAAAACAAGCCCTGCTATCTGTTACCTTCAAAATGGCGGGGCTTTGTTGTTGCAGCACCCAAATTAATATGTGAATATCCGAAAACATGTTATATTTCTGCTTGGTCTTTCAAGATTGTCTGTTACCTTGGGCTTTTAAAGTGGACGAGCTTGCGCTCGCGCCTTTTAGTTGGCTGAAGCGCAGGTAACGGTTATTTAGTGCTACTAAATTTTAAGCTGTGCGCAATTGGTTACAATATAGCAGCACATAGATGAACACGGCGCACCGCTGCGCACATCCCAAAACGTAATTATAAAAGCGTACACGCTAACCCTTTTAAGTATTCGCCCCGGTTATATTCAACGCCAGCATCCTGCGCGGCAAGCCATCCCCACCAAGGAGAAAAACAAATGGGTCACCAAATCATCCCCAAGCCGATCTCACTGGAACAGTACGGTATTATCAACGTCCCTTCTGTGCTGCGCAATTTAAGCACTCCAGAATTGTATGAAGACGCGATTATGTGCGATGAAGGGCATTTATCGCATCAGGGCCCCCTCGTTGTATTCAATCCCGATTACACCGGGCGCTCTCCCAACGATCGTTTTATTGTCAAGGCTGGTGCTAGTGCGCAAGATATCTGGTGGGGAGATGTGAACCGTCCATTTGAAGCCGATAAGTTTGACGCGCTATACAATCGCATGCTTGCGTACCTGCAGAACCGCGAACTCTACGTGCAGGATTGCTTTGCCGGCAGCGATCACAATTACCGTCTGCCCGTTCGAATCATCACCACCTTGGCATGGCAGAGCCTGTTTGCGCGCAACATGTTCATCTTGCCAACCCAAGAGGAACTAGACAACTTCGCGCCCGGCTTTACCGTTATCGCTGCCCCAGACTTTAAAGCTACACCAGAAGTTGACGGCACCCGCAGTGAAGCAGGCATCATCATCAACTTCGAGCGTAAAATCGTCTTAATAGCCGCTGCGGCATATAGCGGTGAAATTAAAAAGAGTATCTTCTCGGTAATGAACTACCTACTGCCCAAACAAGATGTCCTCTCCATGCACTGCAGTGCCAACGTAGGGCAAGACGAAGATACCGCCATCTTCTTCGGCCTTTCCGGCACCGGCAAAACCACCCTGTCCGCAGACCCGAAGCGTCGCCTTATCGGTGACGACGAACACGGCTGGACCAAGGATGGGGTGTTCAATATCGAAGGGGGATGCTACGCCAAGGTTATCAACCTCAGCCCGGACGCTGAGCCTGAAATCTACGCGTGTACACGCAAATTCGGCACCATCTTGGAAAACGTCGGTCTAGATTCAATCACCCGGTATATTAATCTCGATGATGCCAGCATCACCGAAAATACCCGCGCCGCGTACCCGATAACCCATATCCCCAATATTGAGCCCTCGCTCCAAGCAGGCCATCCGCGCAATATCATCATGCTCACAGCGGATGCGTTTGGTGTCATGCCTCCGATTTCCAAGTTGACCCCCGAGCAGGCCATGTACCATTTCATCTCCGGCTATACCGCAAAGTTAGCCGGCACTGAAAAGGGTGTAACCGAGCCACAGACCACTTTTTCTGCCTGCTTTGGCGCGCCTTTCATGCCCATGCATCCTTCGGTATATGGCAACCTGCTCAAAGAGAAAATCCGTGAGCACAAGGTCTCATGCTGGCTGGTCAATACCGGCTGGAGCGGTGGACCCTACGGCGTGGGCTCACGCATGAAGATCCAGCATACCCGCGCCATGCTCAACGCTGCGCTCGAAGGCCAGCTGGATGCGGTAGCATACGAGCGTGACCCAATCTTCGGTCTGCACGTACCCCAGAGTTGCCCCAACGTACCGGCAGAGGTGCTCAACCCTCGCAACACCTGGAACGATAAGAGTGCCTACGACGCCAAGGCTACGGAATTGGCCAAGGCTTTCCATAAGAACTTTGAAAAATTCGCCGATGGAGTTACGGACGAAATCCGCGAGGCTGGACCGCTGGCACGCTAATCCGAAACGTAAACAGGCATAGATCCTCGCTAAAGGCCGTGGCAGATGTCACGGCCTTTTCTTTCCCCCTCGATACCAGAAGCCCTAAACAGATCAAACTTGTGGCGGCATAAGCCCGAAACGCACACACATTTTTCATCCCTGCTATACTGTTTACGCTCCAATCTAGACTTTTTCCCTTGTTTTACATAAAGTGCTCGCATGGATAAAAATACTCGCCCCGAAAAAAAAGCACCCGCCCCAGCGACATTAGCCACACTGGGCGAATTTGGCTTTATTGAACGTATCCGCCAACGGGTGCGCGCGAACCCTGCAGTCCTTACCGGTATCGGTGATGATTGCAGTGTGTGTACCTTCCCTCCCGGGGAAGTGCTGCTCACCACCAAGGATCTACTCTTGGAGGATATTCACTTTCACCGTGCATGGATCGATATGTACTCGCTGGGATGGAAGAGTGCTGCGGTGAATCTCAGCGATATCGCCGCCATGGGGGGCTCCGCCCTCTACGTACACCTTGGCCTCGGCATTCCCGCAGCAACTGCGTTGGATGATCTCGAAGCATTCATGCATGGGTTTTTATCCCTGTGTGACCAGGAGCATGCAATTTTATGCGGCGGGGACACCTGCCGCTCTGTGCAGGGACTGTGCATCAGCGTCACGGTGCAGGGCAGTATTCCACCGGCTGAACTATGCCAACGTAGTGGTGCTATCCCAGGCGATATAATTTACGTCTCCGGCACTCTGGGCGACAGCGCCCTCGCCTTGCTGCAATTGCAAGAAGGTGAAAAACCAGAAAGTGAACTTGTATTGCGACATAACCGCCCCCAGCCGCGCCTGCGGCTGGGACGTGCCTTGGCCAGCCGGGGACTTGCCAGCGCTATGATCGATGTGTCCGATGGTATCTTTGCCGACTTAGGCCATATTTTAGAGCGTTCTGGATGTGGCGCCGAGTTGGACACCCGCCTCATTCCACTGTCTGCATCCGTGCAGAAGCACCTGCTTCAGCAACCACTGCGGCGTACCCAGGTGCTCAAAGGCGGGGAAGACTACGAACTGTTATTTACCGCACCGGCGGAGCAGGAGCAGCGCATCGCGCAGCTGAGCGCCGAGTTCAAATTACCCCTGACCGCAGTAGGGAAGATTCTCCCAGTGCAGGAAGGTCTGCGCAGCATAGACCACTGCGGTGTGCCCCATACATCTATGCTTGACACCCAACCCGATGCATCCAGCTCCGGTGGGTTTAACCACTTTCGCGCTTGAACCCACCCTGTACTTGCATTCATCCCTTATACGGAGAAATTCCATGCTGACACTGCGTGCCCCCCGAAAATTTTTGAGTATCTTATGCGCATGCGCACTTAGCGCTGGACTATGGGCCCCTGCCACGTCTCACGCAACTGCACAGATCAGCGTTGCCACTCTGCAACAGAAGCTTCAAGCCCCGTTCAAGCCCGACGCCTCATCCCAACTTGCAATTACAAGTTTCAGGGCAGACTTCGCCCAACAAGCGTATATCGCCAGCCTGAAGCGCTCCAAAGATGGCCACGGCAAGGTCTCCGTACGTTTTAACGCCGATGCCCCAGCTGCGTTCCGTTGGGATTACCTCGAACCAGAGGTACAGCACATCATCAGTAATGGCAAAAAACTATGGGTATACCTACCCGAGAGTAACCGAGTGATGATCTCCTCCATCGACGAGCACCTTAAAGATGGTGACGATCCACTCCTGTTTCTGCGCAGCCTTGACAATCTAGAGCGCTATTTCACCCTGAGCACCCCAGATCCTCCTCGTAGTCAGGTTGGAGATCAACTCGGAGACTATCTGCTGACCTTGACCCCGAAGCAGGACTCAGCGTATATGAGCAATCTGACCCTGCACATCCCTGCAGAATTGATCGATGGCACCCAGCCGAGGCGGTTCCCCCTCGCCGGGGTCACAATCCTTGATCCGAACGGGAATACCACTGTCTTAAAGTTCAAGCAGGTAAAAACCAATGCAGCTTCAACCCTTGAAGAGTTCAGCTTCATAGTTCCGCCTGGAGTTGAAATTGTCCACCCTGAGCCAACGACACCCCAAGAGTAGCTGGATTAAAAACATACAGGAGGATACCCATGCCAAGTTTTGACATTGTTTCCAAGGTCGATTTACAAGAGGTTGATAACGCGGTTAACCAAACGCGTAAGGAGGTCGATCAGCGCTACGACTTCAAAGGCACCCATAACGAAATCGAGCTAAAAGACGGCCAAATCACCATCCTGGCCTCTGACTCATACAAGCTTGAGGCTATAGTCGATATCCTTAAAGGTAAACTTACGCGGCGCAGCGTTTCCACCAAGTGCCTGGATTTCCAGAAGGAAGAACCGGCTTCCGCTGGTGCCATACGTCAGAAAGTAGTCCTGATTCAGGGAATATCTAAGGAAAAGGGCAAGGAGATCGTCAAGATGATCAAGGAGACCAAGATCAAAGTACAGGCTCAGATCATGGAAGATGAAGTGCGGGTTAGTGGCAAAAAAATTGATGACCTGCAGGATATCATGCAGCAGTTACGCGGTGCCAATCTCGGACTTGACCTCCAGTTTGTCAATATGCGCTCCTGATGTAAATTTCAGTACGCCGCCCCACTTCGCAAGCAATTAATAAGGAACAAACGTGAATTCTAAAAATATGAGCGGCGCAAAAACGAATCCTGCCACAGTAGCCATGATAAGTCTGGGATGTCCAAAAAACCTCGTTGATACCGAGGTGATTCTCGGGCACCTACCCCCGGAGCGCTACACCATTGTCACCGACGCAGCCAACGCCACCATCATCATCGTCAACACCTGTGCCTTTATTGGGGACGCCAAAGAGGAGTCCATCGACACCATTCTCGCCATGGCGCAATACAAAGAGCAAGGCTCCTGCGCCATGCTGATCGTGTGCGGCTGTCTACCCCAGCGCTACCGCGAGGAGCTGGCCGCCGGCTTGCCCGAGGTGGATCTGTTCTTAGGCACTGGTGATGCCATCCACATTGGTGAAATTATCGACACGTGGCGCACCGCTGCACCACAACAGCTGTGTCATATCAGCGCCCCTGCCGGCCTCTACGAACACGACACTCCCAGACTGCAGGCATCACCTTTTTATACTGCCTACGTCAAGATTGCCGAAGGATGCAATAACCGCTGCTCCTACTGCATCATCCCCACCCTGCGCGGACCTCTGCGCTCACGCAGCATTGATTCTGTTGTCGCCGAAGTGCGCCAGCGAGTGGCTGCGGGGGTGATAGAGATCAATCTGATCGCGCAGGATATCACCGCCTATGGACGCGATCGCAGCGACGGTGCCTCATTGGAGCAACTACTTCGCCAGTTGATACAGATAGATGAACTGCGCTGGCTGCGCCTGCTCTACGCCTATCCGGAAGGGGTGAGTGATGAATTGCTCGACCTCATCGCAGCACACCCGAAGATCTGTCCCTACCTCGACCTGCCGTTGCAACACATCGCCGCGCCGGTTCTCAAAGGGATGAACCGACGTCTGGATAGCGGCGCCACCATTGCCTTGATCGAAAAGATCCGCCGCCGCATTCCACATATCACCCTGCGTACCACCTTTATTGTTGGCTTCCCCGGTGAAACCAAGGAAGATTTTGCTACGCTGCACGCATTTGCCGCGCGCGGACTGTTTGATCGCGTTGGCGTGTTCACCTATTCCCGCGAAGAGGGGACCGCAGCAGCAGCCTATGGTGCACAGGTACCGGACCAGATCAAGGAGCAGCGCCGCGAGGCTCTGATGACCACTTTGGGTGAAATTGCGCGAGAGAAGAATCAGCGCCTGATCGGTAGCGAGATTGAGGTGTTGGTCGAAGGGGTAAGTGAAGAAACGGAGTTGTTGCTGCAAGGGCGCAGCATATCTCAAGCTCCGGACATAGACGGTATCACCTACATCAACGCCGGCGGAGCCAATGTCGGCGAGCTGGTAACGGTTGTAATTACTGATGCCGCTGAACACGACTTAGTAGGACATATCAAGGGGAGTCTGGACTGGTAGACAAAATCTGAACTGGTGCTGCTCACCCCACCTTAGCGTATGCGATCTCCAGCACCTCGACCCGACAGGGTCATAAAAATATAGCGAAAATAAGCGCTAATGTTTAATCCCTGCAGCATCTTGGCATCGGTTTGCGCCAACAACTCAGGGGTAGACATATCAATCCCCTGCACCTGCGCCAGACCGGTAATTCCAGGACGTGCGCCATACACTCCCAACGCCTCGCGCTGAGCAATCAACTCTGCTTGGTTAATCAGATTCGGGCGCGGTCCCACCAGACTCATCTCTCCCTTAAGGACATTCCATAATTGGGGCAATTCATCCAGTTTGGTTTTACGCAGAAATCTGCCTGCAGGCGTGATGGACGCTGCACTCGCCAGATGACTGGCAACCGATTTGGTCCCTGGCTCCATGGTTCTGAACTTCACCAGCACAAACGGCTTTTGGTTACGCCCCACTCGCTCCTGAAAAAATAACGCAGAACCGGTATCAAAATAGCCTATGATGCTAATGATGAAAAAAACGGGAAACCCGAATATCAGTCCAAACATCGCAAACAGGATGTCAAAAAAACGAATCATCGTGGCTTTGCTTCCTTAAAAAGGTACAAGGGCACGGCATGCCGTGGCGGCGGCCCACACCGCCGTATCTGTTTTTACTTGTATTGATAAGGGCAATTCATGAATTGCCCCTACCGGCTACTTGGTTCCTCTCTCTGTTCCGGAGCCCATGTGTATTCAAACTAACGGCTCTTCTCAACCCCTCATCCACACTCACTGGGGGAGTCCAGCCCAACACATCTTGCGTCTTACAGATATCCACCTGCAATGAACCAAAAATGCGCTGCGCTACAGCTTGTTTACCCAGCACCTTCGCTCCAAACTCAAGAACAACGACCGGGACCGGCAGCAGCAGTGCGGATTTTCCCAGCGCCTGAGCGAGACGACGTAGCAGTTCAGAGGTTGAAAGATCTTCGCCATCTGCGGCTAAAAACACCTGATTGGCCGCAGCCGGATGCCAGATACAGGTTGCGATAAGATCGGTTAAATTATCCACCCCCACCAACGAACGTTTGTTGTGAATTGCACCGAAGGGGAGGGGCACCCTTTTTTCTAGCAAATGTATAAGGGTGGCAAAGTTGCCCTTAACCCCCACGCCATAGACTAAGGGGGGGCGGATTATCACTATCTCCATCCCGGTTTCGACGCCCAAACCCTGCAGCCCTATTTCTGCCGCATATTTGGAGAGCGCGTAGGGATCTTCCGGTGCAGGGCGGTCAGAGGCGCTAAATGGTTGACCTGCGACGTTCTGCTCTCCGTTAACCTTGATCGTACTGAGAAAGATAAAGCGCCTGACTCCGGCCTTTGCAGCCTGGCGCGCCAGATTCAGCGAGCCTGCTGCATTAACCCGATGAAACTGTGCCGTCGGGTCAGCATCCTTTTCTTTCATTATATGGACGCGGGCGGCGGCATGGACAACCACCTCCACCCCTGCTAATGCTGAGGTCCAATCGGTGGCAGCATCTATCTCTCCAATGGCCTCAACAGGCAAACATTCATTTTCGAGCGCATGTCTACGTACACTGCGGCGCACCTTGTGCTCTTGCCCCAGACAAACACACAAATGCTGCCCGATAAAACCGTCAGCGCCGGTAACCAGAATCAATGCCATTGTGCTGACCTTATGCTTGCAGCAAGCTGCAACACAGTTCGTGCAGGGCTTGCGCCTCGCGCTGGGCACAGTAGCGCTCAGGGTTTGGGCGCTTCAGATTACGGCGTAGTTCTGGTTCGCACAGCAAACGTTTGACCGCAGCGACAAAGGTCTCTTTGTCTTGGTAGAGCAAGCCATTGACGCCATGCTCTACCACCGGTCTATTCCCCGGAATATCATGGGCGAGAATCGGACATCCGATGACGGCGGCCTCGATTAACGCGTTGGATATCCCTTCCGAGACCGAGTTGTTCACCACTACGTCGACCTGCTGCAGAACCGACCCCATGGAACTGGGCGGCAGTACCCCCAGATAGTGGGCCCAGACACGCGTATCTATCGCGGCTAGGAAATTATCACTGTATTTGCTGTCAAGTTCTGGGCCACAGAAAAGCACTTCCCACGCAGGCAACTCTTCCGCCACGTAATCAAACAGCTCCAGCAGCTCAAGCACCCCTTTTACAGGGCGGATACTTGCAGGGCACAAAAACAACAGCGCCTCTGGATTCAAGAGATGGCTCTGGCGCAGGGTATAAGGCACCATCCCCATTTCGATACCCGGGGGGATTTCGTACAGATGCGCGGCCCATTGTGGATAGTTACATCGCAGCGATTCCGCCTCTAGGGGGTTCTGAATAAGCAACGCATCGGCTTGGGTTAAAACCCGCTCGATTATCGGTGCCTGCATTGGGTCATACAACCCTTCATTGATATCGGTACCGCTGAGCAGCACAATTACTGGCAGATGCGGCTGAGAAGTGCACGACAGTGGGCTGTTAAGCCACTGGCGGCCGGTGCGAAAGGCGTGTATCAACAGCAATATATCCGGTTTATATTCTGCAGTGGCTCGTTCAAGGGAGGTCGCGGCCGAATCGAGGTGACATAGATGTACTTCGTGCCCACAGGATTGCAATCCACGCTGATAGCGCGTGGCGGTAATCCAGTTGCCAGTGGCCGGGTTGTATTCAGGTGAGCAGATCAGAATGCGCACATAGATCTCCAAAAGTAGTCAGGGTTATGCCGCGGCGTGCAATAATCTCACGCACCGAAGACGAGATTAGCGCCTCTTGCTCACGTTTGCGTTCCACGGTGCAAAACGGCAGACCAGGGTCTTCATCGCCGGGATGTACCATCAACTCCCAATGGCCTGGGGGGAGTTGTTCCAGCAACGCACACAGACTTTTCTCATGCAAGCGATTGAGCTGTGGCATACCCCAGATGCCATCTGGGCACCGGATGCCGGCGTGCTGAAGGTTCATGCGCATTTGTGCAGCAAGGCGCCGATATAAGTCGAGTTCCTTACCTAAGATCGTGCTGGGGTCATGCTCAGGTGGCTCAGCCGGAGCGCACAAACGCGCGGCCTTAATGCCAAACTGGCGGCACACCTCTAAGACAAGTGCCATTGTTGCGGGGAAAAGCCCCATGTGTTGGTGATAATCCACATGATCGACAATAATGCCATGCCCCAGAACGGTCTCAACCTGAGACTTAAGTTCGCGCAGAGCCGCTCCTGGATCAAAGGCGGCATGGGCAAACACCGAGCGCGCTCGGTGTTTGCCATAAAAGTTGCCTTGCGCATCGGTCAAGCCGTTGATCGAGCCGCTAAGGGCTCTGCCTTCCGACAGATTCAGATGCACTCCGACCCCGACCCTGCGCATCTTCGTTGCAGCGGCGGCAGCCGCACACGTACTGCCATTGGCCAGCAGAGAAACACTGCTGACAATACCGGCATCACAGGCACGCAGAATGCCACGATCTCGCCCGGGTGCAAAGCCAAGATCGTCGGCGTTGACAATCAGTTTGCGACTTGATTTCTTACCCTGCTCCATCCCTTGTTTCATTCCCTGCATCGCCCGCGTGCTGTTCATTTATGCCAACATGTAGCGGCGCACATCGCCTTCTTTTTCTTGTATGTGATGCAAGGGCAATTCATGAATTGCCCTTGCATCAGCGTCACTTAAGTAAAATTCGGACCGCAACCTCCTGGCTACTCCGGAATTTTTTTCTTCGGCGAGTGTGGATAGCGAATGTCAAAAGATTTTTCCTGCTCGGTACTGCCGATCAATAGCATACTTATATCCCGCTCCAGCACCGTGGTGGGTTTAGGTGAAGTATCCATGTGTCCATTGGGGTACTTAAGCGCCACAATGGAGCAACCGATGGTGTCGCGCAGCTCTGAGCTTAAAATATCCTTCCCCACGAGAGCAGCAGGAACCCCGCGCTTGAACACATTCATCCCCTCACTCAGAAATACCGAAGCCTTGCGATCGATGAGGTTCATCAAGATACTTGTCCCCACGGAGGCGTTTGCCACCACAAAATCGGCTCCGGCAGCGTAGAGCTGATCAACATTTTCATCTGAGTTGGCGCGCGCCACGATGCGGATGTTGGGATGCATATGCCGACTGGCCAGGGTGAGAAACACATTGGTACTGTCGTCGTTGGTGGTCACAATCACCCCGGTGGCACGCTCGATACCAGCATCCATTAAAATATGACGCGACGTAGCATCTCCAATCACCGGTATATGTCTGGTGCAGGCACTGTTTTCACTTCGATCAATAAGGATAAAAGGTACCGGCTTACGCTCTAGAAATCTTGCGGCGGCACAACCAATATGGCCGTGTCCTAGAATAAAGATCAAATCATCCTCGTCCGGATCTCCGATCAGCTCTTCCAGCCCTTTTAGCTGATCGCTACTTCCGGCCAGCAGAGCCAGGCTCTCTTCGTCCAGAATAGTGTCACGCGTAGGGATGGTGAGTTGACCGCGTTTCCAAAGGCCAATGACTGATAATCCTGTCTTTTGTCGAATCTGTGCTTGCGCCAAGGTCATCCCAGCAAAAGGGGTGCCGTTTACGGGTATTTCCGCTATTTGTAGCGTACCGAAGGTATCCAGTACATGAGCCATAGCCCCTTTGGTGGTTGCCCGCGTGGCCAAAAAACGCCCAAGTATATGTGGCATAGCAATCACATGATTGGCCCCGGCCTGCTGCAGCAGAACTTGATGCTCGGGATCTCCCACCAACGCCACCACCGGCGTTTCACACAGCGAACGCAGCGTAAGACAAATGTTGGCATTTTCCGGGTCGGACAGATTTGCGACCACATACAGAGCCGATTCCACCCGCAGGCGCCGCATCACTCCGGCATCCGTAGGCGAGCCATACACCACCTTAAGGCCCTCCTGCTCTTCCAGCTTCAAAGCTCTATCGTAATCTTGCGTTACTATTACGAAGTTCACATTTCTGCCTTGAAGTTTACGTACGAACAGACGGGTTATGGAGTCGAGCCCGAACACCACTATGTGTCCATGCGTACCCGCCGGTAATTCAAGGGTAGGGGTGTAGCGCAACCGTTGTTCAATCCATGGTGCCAGAAACAGGGTAACCACGCTGAAGGGGAGGATAATCAACAGAAAGACCACTCCGGAGATTGTGACGATTCCGGAAAAGATATAACCGATATCGTTATGAAAGGTGACATCACCGAACCCCAGGGTACTCATTACCGTTATGGTCCAGTATATCCCAGCTATAAAAGAGAACTCACGCCCTTCGGTATGCCACATGAGGTAGCGAAAAATAGTGGCGTAGATCAGCATCATGCTCAGCAGAAATACAAAATATAGGGTTAGCCCCTTAAGATTCTGGCGCGCACGTCCACGCACAAAAAAGGCAAGCTGGCTTGCAATACCCTTCATAATAGCTCCATCAACAGGTGATTGACGAATCAATCCCCCGGACTCTCATCCAAAATTAGTGTCCAGAATGATCGCATACTAAGCAGTTTCTGCTTTGGCGTACCCATTCCCAACCCTGCTCAACAGTTTTATAGCAAGTACAGCGCAATAACAACGCACGCATAATACAGGTGTTATCACACAAACGCTACCCTGCGCTGTATCTAAGTCTAGCGCAGTGCACGCGATATACCTGCCATTGGGCATCACTGCTTAAAATGGAACCCCAAACAGGTTCTTTACAGAAAAACGCCAGCACAGACTAAAAGCAAGCTACAGTTCTATTTCCCCCTTGACGCGGGCTGCCTCCTCCATTAGACTTGCTGTCCGCTGACTGACCGCTCAGTCGAGTAGGTACTGTGCCTACATACATCACGAGAAACAAAACAAGGAAGACCCTGGAGAGAACATGGCTCTACCCAGCACCAAAAAACAGTCAAAGCGTCAGGCGCTGCTGGAAGCAGCCCTGGAGTTGTTTGCCGAACACGGCTTAACCAGGGCTTCCACCGCACAGATTGCCAAACGCGCGGGGGTCGCCAGCGGCACATTGTTTTTTCACTTCAACAGCAAAGAAGAGTTGATCCACGCCCTGTTTGACCAAGTTTATCTCGAAATAAATGCTGCGATGATGCATAAAGTGGAACCCAGCATGACCATTCAAAAACAGATGACTGGTTTGTTACGCAATCTACTGCGTTATTTTCTTAAGCATCCGGATCAGTTCCGCTTTATGGAACAGTTTCATTTTTCCTCGTTCAATACCCTTAATCGTGAGTTACATACCGAAAAGGGCTACCTGCGCGAACTTATGTTGCGTGCACGCGCGCAACACATAATTAAAGATGTTCCCTGTCTGAGCCTCGAAGCCGTGGCTTTTGGGCCTATCGTAGCTTTGGCCAAGGAACATGCCAACCGGGGAACATTGATCGACGAACGCACCTTTGAAAGTATCATTGAAGCATGTTGGGACGCACTAAAGTGCTGATGCGCAAAAGTCGCACTTAACAAGCGCTTGTCTACATAAATCAGGTCAATTTATCGTTTTTCACCCTTTTTACGTTCAATACCCACACCTGCCCTGTTACATTTCAGGCGCAGAAGGAGGAACCGCCGCAATGAGAGCCATTTCCAGAACGCTACCCGCATTTTTAGTTTTCTGCACCACCCTTGCTTTATTTCCACTGGTTGCAGTCGCAGCCCCCCAGCAAGGTCAGGGACCAAAGCCAGTGGTGGGGGTCGCCGCTGCAACCTTGCAGGATGCCAACCTCCCGAAAAAATATATAGGCCATGTGGAAGCGCTTGAGTCCATAGACTTAAAGGCGAGGGTAGATGGCTATCTGGAACAGGTGAATTTTGCTGAGGGTTCCAGCGTTAAAAAAGGGCAGGTACTGTATGTCATCGAACAAGCGCCATACAAAGCCAGAGTAGCCGCCGCCAAAGCCAGTGTGGCTCAGACCGAAGCGGATCTATTCAAAGCCCAAACAAAACTTAATCGCTTGCGCTCTGCCGGAGCCGGAAGCATCCCTCAGACCGACATGGACGATGCCAAAGCAACCTACGACTTGTCCAAGGCCCGTTTGCTCGAAGCACAAGCCAACCAACAGCTGACAGAGATCGATCTTGGCTATACCACCATCAAAGCTCCGCTTGATGGACGCATTGGCAAAAGTTTTTATAAAAAAGGCGACCTTATCACCTCTGCTTCAGGTTCCATGGCTGAGATTGTGAGCGTCGATCCCATCCGCGTGCTATTTTCCGTCAACGAACGTCAGACGGAGACTATCCGCAAAGCCGCAACCGATGCAGGAGCCCCCGCGGCCAAACCTAACCTCAATATTCGGGTCAGCACTACAGATGGCGAAGAATATCCCCTCACGGGTCGAGTAGAATTTATCGATAACAAAATGGATTCAAGTACTGGTACCCTCGCCATCTGGTCAATCTTTGACAACCCACAGGGGCATCTGTTCCCTGGCGCATACGTCAATGTTTTCATCACCCCTGCCACCCCTATGATGCAAATTTCTATTCCGCAGGGGGCGCTGCAGCGCGACAGAGATGGTGCCTTTGTGCTGGTTGTGGATAACAACTCAAAGATTGAAAAACGCAAGATTCAAGCGGGAAAAACCAGCGGACGGAATCTATTTGTTGTTTCTGGCCTGACCGAGGGTGAACTGGTTGTTTATGAAGGAATCCAGAAAGTAATCCCTGGTGCCGAGGTAAACATTCAGCTCAAGGAAAATAAGGATAATTAGCATATGTTTTCAAAGATATTTATTGAACGCCCGCGCCTGGCAGTGGTTATCGCCGTTGTCATCACCTTAGCCGGCGGGATAGCCCTGACCTCTCTGCCCGTAGCAGAGTATCCTTCCATCACCCCGCCTGTAGTCCGGATCAGCGCCGTCTACCCCGGTGCCAGTGCCCAGGTAATTAAAGATACCATCGCCGCCCCCATCGAACAGGAGATGAACGGGGTCGAGGACATGTTGTACATGAACTCGGACTCCACCAACAATGGTACCTACTCCCTTGAGATCACTTTCGATATAGACTCAGACCCGGACATCGACCAAGTCAACGTCCAGAACCGGCTCCAGTTGGCGGAATCGCAACTGCCACCGGAAGTGGTAAATCAGGGGATCTCGGTGCGCCGTCGTTCCTCAGACATGCTTGGGGTGGTCAGTTTCTATTCGCCGGGGAAAACCCATGACCGCCTATTTCTGAGCAACTACATCAGCCGTACCATAAAAGACACCCTGCAGCGCATTGATGGGGTCAGCGATGTGTTTGTGTTCGGTGAGTTCGAATACAGCATGCGGATTTGGATGGATCCCGATAAACTCTCGGCGCTCGGCATGAGCACGGACGAGGTTATCGCCGCCATCCGCCAGCAGAACATTCAAGCCACCCTAGGTTCAGTGGGTACCGCACCCAGCGTCCCCGGCCAGCAGATACAGTACACCCTGAATGCCAAAGGTCGCCTGGACTCGGTAGAAGAGTTCAACGAGATCATCGTTCGCACCAATGACCGAGGGGGAATGGTGCGGGTAAAAGATGTGGCTGAAGTGGAGTTGGGCAGCAAAAGCTACAGCTCCGGAGGCAACCTCGACAACCGTGAAGCGATAAGTATCGCACTGTACCGTTCTTCAAGCGCCAATGCGGTCGCGACCATGGTACGGGTAAACGAGGTCCTCAAGGAACAGAAAAAAACCATGCCTGATGACATGACCTACGTCATTCCGTATGACACCACCAACTATGTGAAGGAGGCCATCAAAGAGATCAGCTTTACTCTGGGAATGACGTTCCTCCTAGTGGTTCTGGTTATTTACATTTTTCTGCAGAACATCCGCGCAACTCTAATACCTGCCGCTGCAATTCCGGTCTCTATTATCGGCACCTTTGCGATGCTGCTAGTTCTAGGCTTCAACATCAATACCATTACCCTGTTCGCCCTTATTCTTGCCATTGGACTGGTGGTAGACGATGCCATTGTAGTAGTAGAAAACGTCTACCGCATCATGGAAGAGGAAGACTTAGAACCCAAAGAAGCCACAATCAAGGCCATGTCTCAGGTTACCGGCCCTATTATTGCCACCACTCTGGTGTTGTTGGCCATATTTGTTCCTATTGCATTTATGCCCGGCATTACTGGCCTACTGTACAAGCAGTTTGGCGTTACCTTATGCATCTCGGTCCTGATCTCTTCACTGTGTGCTCTAACTTTGAGTCCGGCCATGTGCTCGGTTATCCTTAAAAAGGCTCAGCCACGTAAACGCGGCCCCCTGGCTTGGTTCAATACATTCATGAATTTTTCCCGCAATACCTACGTTGGGATTGTGGGCTGGCTCATCCGCAAGACGGCAGTGGGGGTGGTCCTCTTCCTGCTGATGAGCGCAGGAGCATGGATTTTATCCGGACAAATTCCGACCAGCTTCCTCCCGCAGGAAGATAAAGGGGCGTTTCTGGTTGATGTACAACTCCCCGAAGGAGCTACACTGGAGCGACTCAGTGAGGTGAACGCAGAGGCCACTAGACGAATCCTGGAAATTGAGGGGATAGAGAGGGTTATCGCCATTGACGGCTTCAGCCTCTTGAGCGGAAACGCCGAAAACGTAGGCTTTATCATCGCCGATCTTACTCCTTGGGATGAGCGTACCAGCCCGGATCTGAGCATCGACGCCCTGGTACAAAAAGCGATGCAGGAATTAAACGGAATTTCTACCGCCAGCATCCGTGCTTTTATTCCCCCACCCATCCAGGGGCTTGGAGTAACCGGCGGCTTCGACTTCCGCCTGCAGGCTCTCGAAGACCAACCGCCCAGTGAACTTGCAGCGGTCGGCCTCGGACTGGTGATGGCAGCGAACCAGCATCCGGCGCTGAGCATGGTATACACCACCTATAGCGCCGATACGCCACAACTATGGCTGGATCTGGAGCGAACCCGCATGGAGGAATTGGGGGTATCTACAAGTAACTTGTTTGCCACCCTTAACCAGCAACTGGGGTCACAGTACGTCAACGACTTCAACCTCTACGGGCGCACGTATCAGGTAAAAGTACGTGCCAAAGAGAATTTTCGCAAAAATCCGGATGACATCCGCGATTTATATGTCACCAACAACTCCGGCAAGGAGATTCCGGTAGAGAACCTGCTGAATATCTCTACCATCCTCGGCGCCAGAGTAATTAACCGCTACAACCAGTTCACCAGTCTCAGCATAAACGGACAGGCCGCACCGGGGTACTCTTCGGGCCAGGCTATGGAAATCATGGAGGAGCTAGCGGCTGAACATCTCCCACCCGGATACTCCTTTGAGTGGTCCACCATGTCGCTGCAAGAACAGAAAGCCAGCGGCACGGTGGGGTATCTTTTCGCGTTGGCACTTATCTTTGCCTACCTGTTTCTGGTGGCACAATATGAAAGCTGGAACCTACCTCTGACCATTGTCCTCTCGGTCACCATTGCGACCCTAGGTGCTTTAGTGGGGCTGTGGATAACCGGAATCCCCCTGTCCATCTATGCACAGATAGGCATGGTGCTGCTGGTCGGGCTGGCCGCTAAGAACGCCATTCTGATCGTCGAATTTTCCCGCGATCGCAAAGTAGAAGGGGCGCGTACCCGGGATGCCGCTATTGATGGCGCCAGGGTGCGTTTCCGTGCGGTACTCATGACCGCCTTCACCTTCATCCTCGGGGTCGCACCACTGGTATGGGCCATTGGCGCCGGGGCCGCCAGCCGTCGCCATATTGGAATCGTGGTATTCTCTGGTATGATTGCCGCGTCAACCATAGCCCTGTTTATTATTCCGGTACTGTTCTATTTGTTCCAAAGCCTGCGGGATAAATCTACGGCGTGGAAACAACGCCGCCGCGAACGCTTGGACAACAAAGCACTTACTGACTAGAAGGTACTTATTACTATGCTGACAAATAAAAGATTATTTCTGACCCCACCCCACTTTAAAGGGGTGGCACGCTGGTGCAATCTCGCCCTTGCGGTTATACTTCTGAGTGGATGCGCCGTAGGGCCAAACTACTCCAATGTGGAACCAGCAGCACAAGAAGACTGGTATGCCCAGATGGAAAAAGGGCTTGAGGCGACCACCCTGCAGGAGAGCCAACTTGCTACCTGGTGGGATATCTTCGAAGATCCCTTGTTGAGCGCATTGCAACAGCGCGCCATCCGTGAAAACCTTGAGCTGAAGACCGCGTTCTCACGTCTGCAGCAGGCACGAATCAGTCGTGGGATCAGCCGCGCGGATCACTTCCCCACCTTGAGCGCCCAAGGATATATGCAGCGCCTGCGTGATAGTGAAAACCTCGGCGACTATACCGCCGGACAAGAATACGACTGGTACATATCTGAGCTGAATGCATCCTGGGAGCTCGATCTGTTTGGTGGAATCCGGCGCTCGGTAGAAGCAGCACAAGCCGAGCTGGAGGTGAGCACGGCGGACATGCATGGGGTACTCACCAGCCTCACTGCAGAAGTCGCGCTGAACTATATTGAGCTCAGAACTTACCAGCAGCGCCTCCAGGTGGCGCAGAAAAACATAGAGACACAGAAGAAAACCTATGACCTTAACAATTCACGCTTCAAAGCTGGCTTGATTGATGAGCTGGCGCTGCAGCAATCCCTGCGCAATCTGGAGCAAAGTCGCGCACAGATCTCGCGGCTGGAAGCAGCTATCCGCATGACGGAAAACAATCTGAGCGTACTGCTGGGCCAGACTCCCGGAACACTCCGAGAAGAGTTTGCCTCCATGGGAGATATCCCCACAGCGCCCCCCCGGATCGCCATTGGCATCCCCGCGGAAGCCATGCGCCGCCGCCCTGATATTCGGCGAGCCGAGCGTGCCCTTGCAGCTCAGAGCGCCCGCATCGGTGTTGCCACCGCCGAGCTCTACCCCAAACTGCGCCTGCTCGGCACCATTGGCCTTGAAGCGATTCACTCCGGCAGCGACTTTTTTGACCCCGCCAGCCGGTTCTGGGAGATAGGCCCTGGCATAACCTGGAACATTTTTCAGGGTGGAGCACTGCGCTTAAACATTGAAATGCAGGAAGAAAAATATGCCGAGGCGCTGGCACAATACAACTGGAGTGTGCTAAAAGCGCATCAGGAGATTGAAAACGCCCTCACCTCCTACGCTAAGGAACAGATACACCAAGAACATCTGGCCAAAGCGGTAGCCGCGGCGCAACGCACTGAATGGCTTGCCCTTGACCGCTACAATGCTGGCCTGGTGGATTTTTACATTGTGCTGGATGCCCAGCGCGCGCTGTTCCAGATAGAGGATGAACTAAATCAGAGCAAAGGGGAAGTAGGGGCGAATCTGACCAAGGTTTACAAAGCCATCGGTGGTGGCTGGCAGGGAGTGGAATAAAATGAAACGATTGTTGCAGATCCTGGTTGTCACTACAGGCGTTGTTCTGCTTATGCTCAGTTCTGGGTGCAGATCTCACTTTGTCGTCGCCACACAGGCTGACGGTGAGCGCTTCGATACCTTGATGGAGCGCGAAGAACGCCAGCTCAACCAACTGCAACAACTCACCAGCCAGATCGAGGATATGCACAGTGTCCTGCTCGAAGGTCAGAATATTAATGTGTTAAATCTGCAAGAACGGGTAGAAACCCAGGAAAAAGAACTGCGGGCACTGCAACGTGCGCTTGACGAATTGCGCCAGAACAAAGAGCCCGCTCTGGTACAATTCAATGATGCACGCAGCCGGGTGGTGGTCTCACACCCCAAGCCTGCTTCCACCAATGACACAACCGCCAGACCGGTAGGCAAACAGGTAATTGGCGCAGTGGAAAAGGTATACATCTCCCCGCCGGGAATTATACTTCCCGCTCGAATCGACACCGGTGCAGCCACTTCTTCCATCGATGCGCGTAAAATTGAAACCTTCGAGCGTAACGGTGATCCGTGGGTGCGATTTTTCATCCAGAACCCGGAAAATGGGGAGAAAACTGAGCTCGAGCGCAAAGTGGTGCGTAAGGTCCGCATTATCCAGTCGATAAGTGAGGAAGAGAAAGACCGCCGCCCCGTGGTGGAACTGCTTGTAACCCTAGGCAACACCATGCGTACTGCCGAGTTTACCCTGACGGATCGATCCCACATGGAATTCCCGGTTCTGATCGGGCGTAATATCCTCATGGACTCTATGACGGTTGATATAAGCAAAAAATATATTTCGACTCCTATTCCGTCGTCACCTTGAACCTTTCACCACTACCCAGGCCCCCAAAATGCCCCGTGCTCTGTTCTACACCCTGATTTTTTTCCTATTTATCAGCGGAATCGGCTTGACATGGCTACGCCATATTCAAACCGAAATCCCCCTGCTGCCAGGTAAACAGGTGGCGGTGTGGCTGGTTGAGGCACGGGTAGCCTTCATCGCCAACGGCAACCCAGTTGAGGTAAGTCTGGATATCCCCCACTCCGTCCCGGGATATAGAACATTCAATGAACAAACGGCATCTCCGGGGTATGGCTTTTCGGTATTGGATATTGAGGGCAATCGGCGCGCCGTATGGTCGGTACGCAGCGCCATCGGGCCACAAACCCTGTACTACAAACTTTTGGTAAGAAAAGACCCCGAGGCTAACAACGTAAATCTGGCTCCACCCGACCCTATGGTGGAAATATTCTGGGAAGAATCACAGGGAATAGCCGCGCGTCAAGTGCTGGCACAGGCCCACTCACAGTCTGACTCGCGCCTGAGCATGTGCCGTGAACTTATCAAGCAAATCAATGCCAATGAAAAGTCGCAGAATATCGCCCTGTTGCTGTCACAAACCCCGCCGGTGCCGTTGCTGGAAAAACTCCTTCACTACGCTGGCATCCCGACCCGCATTGTCCATGGCCTGTATCTAGAAGAGAATCGGCATAACCTTGAACTCGAACCCATGCTCGAAATATATGCGACAGAGAGCTGGATCATGCTCGATCCGACCACAGGTCAGCATGGACGCCCAGATAATTTCTTTCTATGGGACCATGGTGGCACGTCGATCCTTGATGTGGTTGGCGGACGCAACTCCAGAGTCACCTTTGGTATCAGCGCTCAAACCATCTCCGCTAAGCAGCTGGCTCTAACCACCGCCCCACCCGAGCACTTCGTCTTTTTCGATATGCACAAACTGCCTGTTGAAGAGCAAAATATGCTCAAAGTTATGCTGTTACTCCCGCTGGGCGCTCTGGCTGTGGTGTTTATGAGCATCATCATCGGGATCCGTACCTCAGGTACTTTCATGCCGATCCTGATTGCCCTTTCATTTCTACAAACTTCGTTATTGCCTGGATTAATCAGTTTTGTTGCCATTGTAGCCTTCGGGCTGCTGTTGCGCAGTTATCTGTCACACTTCAACCTTCTGCTGGTGGCGCGCATCTCCACTATAGTGGTTCTGGTGCTGGTGATTATCGTAATATCGAGTCTGTTCGGCTATCAGATCGGGGTTAACGCCCGCATGAGCGTAACCTTTTTTCCGGTCATCATTATCGCTTGGACAATCGAACGTATGTCTATTCTGTGGGAAGACGAGGGGCCGCGAGAAGTATTGCTTCAGGGTGGAGGCAGTCTCTTTGTTGCCGTCTGCGCCTTCATGCTCATGAGCTGGCCACTGGCAGCTCACTTGAGCTTTAATTTCCCCGAAATCAATCTCATCATCCTCGCTCTGATCATGGGGATGGGGAGCTACACCGGCTACAAACTCACAGAACTGCGGCGGTTTCGCGCACTGCGTCTGAAGCTGAGGCTCTAATGTGGTGTACCAGCATACGTAGGTTGCGTGAGCTAGGTATTTTGGGCATGAACGCCCGCAATATCAACTATATCGCGCGATATAACCAGCGCAAGCTCTACCCATTGGTTGATGATAAACTCAAAACCAAAAAGCTCGCACAGCGCTACGGCATCCCAGCACCGAAGCTGCATTTTGTCGTCCGAGAACAGCACCGCCTGCGGACTATTGAACAGCGCCTACACAATTTGAGTGGGTTTGCGATCAAGCCTGCAAAAGGCTCCGGCGGCAAAGGGATTCTGGTTATTGTTTCGCGGGAGGATGGAAAGTTTATCACCACCTCCGGTGCCTCCCTTGGAATTGACCATATCAAACGCCATATCTCTAACATTCTGGCCGGGCTGTACTCACTGGCAGGAACACCCGACGTCGCTATCATTGAAGAACTGATCGAGTTTTCCGACCTTTTCCGCAACTACTCCTATCAGGGGGTTCCCGACATCCGCATTGTGGTATTTCAGGGCTATCCAGTCATGGCGATGTTGCGCCTGGCCACCCGCATCTCCAATGGGAAGGCCAACCTGCATCAAGGCGCCATTGGGGTGGGGCTGGATATATGCAGCGGCACGTCATTAAAAGCCGTGCAATTCTCTATACCGATGTTTACCCACCCAGATACTGGCAGCACCCTGGAACATATCAGCATCCCACGCTGGGACGAGATCCTCTTGCTGGCTGCGCGTTGCTATGACATGACCGGGTTAGGATATATAGGTGCAGACATCGTGCTGGATGGCACCAACAACCCGCTACTCCTCGAACTTAACGCGCGCCCTGGCCTTGCCATCCAGATCGCCAACGGGCACGGGCTGCTCCCGCGTCTGCGTAATATTGAGGGGTTAAAACGCAAACACGAGAGCGCGCAAGCGCGGGTAAACTACATTCTCAAAAAATTTACCCTTCAGTAACCTTGGTGCGGAACATGATCAACAACATCTTAAAGCGTTGCGTCGCATGTACACTGTGGGGCAAGCCACCAGGCATAAGAATAATTTCACCTGGTTTTACCACACTCTTCTTCCCATCGATCGTGATCTCCCCTTCACCATCCAACACCTGAACAAACGCATTGAATGGCACCGTGTGCTCAGACAGAGATTGTCCCGCATCAAAGCTAAATACGGTCAAGGTGCCGCTAGCATTCTTCAGCAAAGTGCGGCTCACCACCGCCCCTTCCTGATATTCAGTCATCTGCGCCAAGTTATACGCTTGCGCTCCATCCACGGTTAACTTGCTCTCTATTTCACTCATATGTAGTCTCCTGTAAAAAATGGTTGTTCGTTGTCTTCGGGCTTGCTTCAGCATCCTATAAGACCAAAACCTAAATATAAGTCAAAATCAAGATAAAAACCAAGACTTCCCCCCAACCCATTTCGGGCTACGGTAGGGGCAATTCATGAATTGCCCTTCCAACTTCCTCCCTTATATAGAGAGAAGTCCTGCAATTATACCCCATACCTACGCTCGAAATCTTCCACCAGGCTGCGGTATTTTTGTTCCACCTGCAGCGCTTCAGCTTCAGCATGTGCGTAACCTTGGGTAATATCAGGACGCGCACTTTCAGGCAATACGCGCTCCGCCAAAGGATAGAGGATGGTATCTTCTTTTTCGATATGCTGACGCAACAACGTAGCATAGCCTCTGGCATGACTCACCAAGGTAGGAATTTGATCAGTCTTTCCCGCCTGTATATGGGTGAGCGCTGTTTCCATGCCACGCACATGCTCACGTCCCTGTTCATGTTCAATATGCATCGCTTCGATAGGAGAACGTTTTTCCGGCATGCCGTTATGTACCAGGGCGGCGAACAGCACATCCTCTTCTTTGGCGTGATGGAATCGATCGGCAAAGTTACGTATGAAGTTTATCGCCGTGGCAAAGAAATCCCAATCTTGAAATTCCGCACGTTCTGCGCGCTGGGCATTGGCTTCAAGCAGCGCAATCATGCGCAGGATAAGCTGATGTTCTTCTATGAGTACCTTGGTTATATTGGTCTTCGTGGCGGTCTTCATGCACCCTTCCTTTCACCGTTGATGCCGATGGTTACAATCTCCAGTGGAATATCTTTGCCTGACTGCTCAATCGCCTTTTGGGCAAACAGCGCCATGCCGCGACAGCATGGCACTTCCATGATGGTGACTGTTACGCTCTTGATATCATTTTGTTGGATGATTTGAGTCAGTTTTTCCAGATATGTGCTGGTATCGTCGAGCTTCGGACATGCATTCACAATCACCCGTCCTTTGATGAAATCACGGTGGAAATCTGCATACGCAAACGGAGTGCAGTCTGCGGCCAATAGTAGGTGCGCATCCTTCAAGTAGGGCGCGTGCGGCGGAACCAGATGTAACTGAGTGGGCCATTGGCGCAGTTGGGATTCAAGTTTGTCCCCCGCAGCTGTATGGTTATCTGTTTCTACTTTATCTGCCATCTTTAAGGTGCGTACCATGGTTCCGGGACATCCGCAGGCTAATGTGCTCATATCTATCTCCTTATTTAATTTAAAAAGCATTCGCTTGTTCTATTTGATTACCGTGCCACCATTTTCGAGGTAAGCGTTGATTTGCGTTTCAATCTGTTGCTCGGCCTCAGCGCCAAGACTATGGATGCTGACTACATCCTGCAACTGGCAGATTCCCACCCCACAACTGATGCAGCCAATATCAAACTGCTGCAGAATTTCTCCAATCTGCGGATGGGTGGTTAATACATCCTGAATCGCCTGTTCACCTATATTCTGTTTCAATTTCATGCCATCCTCCTAGGTATTGACTCGGTGCGTGTATGTGTTGGTTGGATAATTTATGTTCGTATAAAAGCCATACTGTTGAGGTGAGAATAATGCCTTTCATCCATGAAAAACATGATCTGGATCAATTTATAACTGTTTTTGTCATATTAATTGAGCGCTCTTTACCCAAGCACACAAATCGGGTAGTATACAAATCTATATGCAATTCCATATACAACATACGCTGCTACAGGCAGCGCCTACCTAAAGGATAGCTAGATGAATAAAAAATACACTAAAATGGTGCTTATAACCCTGCTAGGAGTTCTCATCGGTGGAGGGATCGGGTACATGGGACAATGCGCCGGCAACACCTGAGGTGCAACGTCCAGTCCCTGGTCAGGGGCTATTCTGGGTGGGATAGTCGGTCTGTTGCTCAGCGCCAGCAGTAACAGCACGAAACGCTAGCTCTGAACAAATAACCACCGCTGCACCAGCAGATATTCTGGTGACACCCTAGCAGTTTTTTGCTAATGTCTGCAGCGTATCATCATATAATCGAGAGCATGGAAGACGGTGCAAATCCGTCACGGACCCGCCACTGTGTCCGTCGCCTTCCTGGCGACGGCAGTCAGACACATGCCCGATTCGCTAGTTCTCCCCGTCTTCGCGGAACAAGGCGGAAGAACCTTAACGAGGATTAAATACGCAATCCCCGCAACCCTTTTGTGGTTACGGGGATTTTTTATTCTTTGCCCAGGCGCGAGCGCAACTCCCATGAAAAAGCAAATAACCCTGATCCGACATGCCGCCATTGCTGACGCATGGAGTGGTCGCTACATTGGACACCGTGATGTTCCCCTCAGTGACGCTGGAGTTGAGCGGGCACAGCAGCTGACACAGCACTTGACTGGTCGCAATACTCAACCCATTGAACGTTTGTGGTGTAGCCCCGCACAGCGTGCGCGCCAGACTGCTCAACCTCTGAGCCAGCGTCTGGAATGCCCCGTTACCATTGATATACGCCTGCACGAAATTGATTTCGGCCAGTGGGAAGGGCTAACGTTTGCGCAAATTCAGCACCAAGACCCACATCGTGTTGATCAATGGGCCGCGTTTGCCGACACCTTCTGTTTTCCCGGCGGGGAAGCATTGCCTGAGTTTCACCAGCGCGTAAATGCCGTTGTGGCGGCTATCCACGCCGAAGACTGCGGCCACCTTGCCATTGTCAGCCATGGCGGGATGCTCCAGAGCCTCCTCTGTGCTCTGCTGGGTTGGCCCTTACAAGATCACCTGAAATTCACCTTCGAACGAGGCAGTTTCGCTACCTTGCAGCTAGAAGCAGACCGTGCTGTTTTGACCGGATTGTACAATCATGATACCTGATTCTCTGAGGCCTCTTCAGCGTCTTCCTCAGCACCTCCTGTATATCAGCGGTGGTGCGCGCAGCGGCAAAAGCCGTTACGCGGAACAGCGTGCGTTGGCACTCCCCGGCCCGCGCAGTTACATCGCAACCTGTCCGATCCTTGATTCCGAGATGGAGGCGCGCATTGCCCTACATCAGCAACAACGTGCCGGACAGGGATGGCATACCATCGAGGAGCCTGTGGATCTGTGTGGGGCCCTGAACGCAACCCACAACAGCGCTGTGGTGCTGGTTGACTGCGTGACACTATGGATCAACAACCTGATGTATGCGGCCGATTCGCGCCAAGAAGAGCTTGACGAAGCCTGGATGAATGCCACTACCCGCTATGTAATTGAAGCCGCCCGTAGCGCTGAGCGCACCGTCATCTTCGTCTCCAATGAACTGGGAATGGGCATTGTTCCGCCAAATGCCCTGTCGCGCCGCTACCGCGATTTGGTGGGGCGCTGCAATCAGACCTTGGCCACGCACGCTGACGAAGCGGTATTCATGGTTTCTGGCCTGCCTCTATTGCTTAAACAACCGTAAAGGAACTCCCCTGTGAAGATTGAACAGCACTCCCTCCTCGCGCAAACCCTGACTGCCATCTGTCCGGCCGCCGCGGACGTACGCCTGCAGGCACGCACCCGCCTTGACCAGCTGGCTACCCCCCATCGAGCCCTGGGCCAGCTACTGGATGTAGCCGAAGACCTGGCCGGCATCACTGGGAGCATCACGCCATCCGTGCGGCGTAAAGCTATCGCCGTCATGGCTGGGGATCACGGTATTGTCGCAGCTGGTGTCAGCAAATTCCCTCAGGCCGTAACTGTGGAAATGGTGCGCAATTTCCTGCAGGGGAAAGCCGGCATCAATGCCCTGGCGCGGCTGGTCGAAGCCAAGCTCATAGTGGTTGATGTCGGGGTCGCCGGTGATCTGACGCCACTATACCCAAACACTACCTTGCTTGAGCGCAAGATCGCTGCGGGAACGGCGGATTTCTCGCGCGGGCCAGCCATGAGCCGGGCGCAAGCTTGTCGTAGCCTCGAAGTTGGAATCGAGGTTGCAAATCTTTTGGCCCCCAACACCGATCTCTACGCCACCGGCGACATGGGGATTGGGAATACCAGCCCTTCCAGCGCTATTATTGCCTGCCTGTGTCGCTGTGATATTGCTACCGTCACTGGGCGGGGGACTGGTCTCGATGATGCAGCATTACAGGCCAAAATCACTATTCTTGACAAAGCGCTGAAGCTGAACCGCCCAGATCCTGATGACGGTATCGACGTGCTGGCCAAGGTGGGCGGCTTTGAAATCGGCGCCATCGCAGGGTTGATCCTCGGCGCCGCCGCACAGCGGAAACCCGTGGTGCTCGACGGCATCATCTCTACCGCTGGGGCCATGCTCGCCGCCAATCTGTCCCCTGCCAGCCGCGACTATATGATTGCTGGGCACCACAGCGCCGAACCGGGGCACCGCATCGCGCTGAAACACTTGGGCAAGAGCCCGCTGCTCGATCTGCACTTGCGCCTCGGTGAAGGGACCGGGGCAGCGCTGGCCATGAATCTGGTGGACGCCGCGGTAGCCATCCTCACGGAGGTGGCCACGTTTGAAGAAGCCGCCGTAACTCAAGCTAACAACCCCAAACATACCTGCTCCCCAAAACAGGCGGGCACGGAAAGTTCCGCCCGGTGAAACCGTTTTTTGCCGCCCTGAGCTTTCTCACCATTGTGCGTGTACCCTCCGCTTGGTGTGGGGATGAAGTCGATTTGTCTCGCAGCCTCAACTGGTATGCGCTGGTCGGTTTGCTCATCGGCATCGGCATGGCGCTCCTTGATTGGGTGTTGTGCGCGCTCCTGCCGGGCACTCTGCTTCCAAGCGCGTTACTGGTGGTGGCACTGATTGGCGTCAGTGGCGGATTGCACCTTGATGGCGTAGCCGACAGCGCCGATGCGTTCATGAGCTCGCGCGCCCGAGACACCATGCTGAGCATCATGCAAGATAGCCGTATCGGAGCGATGGGTGCGCTGAGCATCGCGAGCCTGCTGCTCCTCAAGTTTGCCGCCCTCGCTTCTCTGACGGGCGAAGCCCGCTGGGCGGTAATAATTCTCGTCCCTCTGGCCGGACGCGCCGCCATGGTGCTACCGCTGGTCACTCTGCCTTACGCGCGCCCCGGCGGGCTGGCCGAGCTGACGCGACAGCAGGCTCACCCGCGCCACGCTTGGGGTGCAGCGCTGTTGCTGCTATTCAGCGCGGCGCTGTTACTCCACTTCCATGGCTTAATCATTGCCGCCACGGTGCTACTCACTACACTGCTGTTTGGGCGCTATTGCCGGAATAAAATTGGCGGATTCACTGGCGACACCCTCGGCGCCACCTGCGAGTTAGCCGAGTTGATCACCATCATCGCTGCCTTGCTGGTTCTGCACCCTGGAGGGCTGGCATGAACGCTCCTGTGTACATAAACCCTCCGAACCTCAAGCCAATCCTACCACCCTGCCATCAACTCCCCGCCATCGTTTTGGTGGCTTTCGGCACCTCGATGGACTCAGCCCGCAAGGTGTTTGATTTTATTGATGCCCAGGCGCGCCAACGCTATCCAGAGCATGAGCTGCAGTGGGCCTTTACTTCCAGCTTCATCATTGACAAACTCAAGCGTCGCGGCATCATCACCCGTACTGTTGCCGAAGTGGTGGCTGAGCTGCGTTCACGTGGGTTCCAGCGCATCGTGTTTCAGAGTATGTATGTAGTTCCCGGCCAAGAACATCGCGCTGTACTCGCCATCGACACCACTGGCTTGCAGGTAGCCTACGGGGGAGCCCTGCTCACCAGCGCCACCGACATTGAGGCAACCATCACCGCGCTGGCTCTAGATATTGACCCCACTGCGGCCACGGTGATCGTCGCCCACGGTAACACCAAACACTCAGAGTGCAGCAGACAACTCAAAGCGTTCGTCGCCGCCATAGAAGCGCACTTCCCTCACTTAGTGGTGGCCAGCATTGAGGGCACACCGGGGAGCGCGGGTCTTGAGGTGCTCAGGAGGCGAAAACCGCAAGCGGTAAACTTTGTGCCCCTGATGCTCGTAGGCGAAAATCACCTCATGAACGATGTACTTGGCGCCAAAGAAAATAGCTGGAAAAACATTCTACAAGCGCCGCAGACTAGGTGCAGTAACGCGTTAGGGTGGAACAAGGCGATTCTCAAAATTTACTTCGATCATCTGGATCGAGCGCTAGACAGTCTGATGACAGCACGCTCCTGACCTTGGCACAACCACTTAAACCGCTATGCTAGATATCTGACGGGGAGAAATAACGTGAATAAAAAGGCCATGGTTTATCTGGTCGGTGCCGGCCCCGGTGACAGCGGCCTGATAACAGTGAAAGGCAAACGCTGCCTACAACGCGCAGAAGTGGTGCTCTACGATCGCCTGTGTAATCCGGCCCTGCTGGATGAAGTCCCCAAGGCGGCCGAACGTATCTACGTGGGCAAGAACATGGGGCATCATGCGCTACCGCAGGAGCAGATCAACGCGCTGTTGGTGGCAAAAGCACGCCAAAATAAGGTGGTGGTGCGCCTCAAGGGCGGCGATCCGTTTGTGTTTGGACGCGGCGGCGAGGAAGTTGACGCTCTGGTCGATGCAGGTGTGCCATTTGAGGTGGTGCCCGGGGTCACCGCTGGCTTTGCCGCCGGAGCCTACGCGGGGATTCCCCTGACCCACCGCGATTTCACCACCAGTGTCACCCTGATTACCGGCCACCTCAACACGCGCAAAGATCCGCAGCGCGATATTGACTGGCCTGCTATGGGGCGTGGACGCGGGACCTTGGTGTTTTACATGGGGCTGACCGGCATCGCCACCATCTGCCAACAGCTCATCGCGCATGGCCGCGCTTCCACCACGCCTGTGGCTGTGGTCAGTCATGCATCAACACCGCAGCAACGCACCTTAATCTCCACCTTGGTGGACGCTGCCGAACAAGTGAAACTCCAGCGCATTACCAGTCCGGCAGTGATCATAATCGGTGAAGTGGTGCAGATGCACCAACGCCTGGACTGGTTTCAACATCGATTAACTTCGCCGGTGGAGATTGAGGCGGAAGCAAAAGTGGAAACAGAACCTCCAGGCAATGCTCTTGCCGCCACGGCGACGGAGACCAAAGCGTACAAAAACATCCTGATCTTCGCCGGTAACGGCAAGGGGAAATCCACCGTTGCCTTCGGCATGGCGCTACGCGCTGTCGGGCATGGCCAGCGGGTGCGAATTCTTCAATTCATGAAAAGCGCTACTTCCGTCGGCGAACTAGCGGCGCTAAGTCAACTCGGCGTCCCGACCGAGCAATGCGGCCTCGATTTCATCCCCAAACCAGAACATCCCAGCTATCCTGTCCATCAACAGGCCGTCGCACAAGGTCTGACCCGCGCTGTCGAGTATATCTGCAGTGGTAACTATGATCTGATCATCCTCGATGAAATTTGCGGTGCCGTGGCCCATGGCCTACTGGATGAAAATGAAGTGGCTGAACTGCTACACCGCACCCCGGCATCCCTTATCTTGGTTCTCACCGGGCGGCATGCCACACCATCCCTGATCAAACTTGCCGATACACTCAACACTCGCCGATTGTGTAGAGGCAATTCGTGAATTGCCTCCACCCCTAAAGGCGGCCCCTAACCGTTAATTCTGGTGCACCCCGCGCAACTCTCTATAAATATTCATGCATGCGCTCTACGTATATTTCTAAAGCCGACGCGACATCCGGGGTGAACTGGGTTACACTGGCGCAATGTTTTTCATCACGTTTTTGTTAAGCATGTATCGATATTTATCCAAAGCCCTGAATTTCTTCCCCCTTTAGTTCTTTTTGCGAGGTTGTTGTGTCCGTTGCACCCCTGGATATTCTGCATTCTATTTTTGGCTATCGGGAGTTTCGCCCGTTGCAGCAAACCATTGTGGATCGAGTGGTGGAGGGAAATAATGCCTTTGTCCTGATGCAGACGGGTGGGGGCAAATCACTGTGCTTCCAGATCCCCGCGCTGTGCCGTGCTGGGGTAGCCATTGTCGTATCAC
>JAVERW010000143.1:0-3143 GCA_034006915.1 Desulfuromonadaceae bacterium
CACTGTCTGGTACTTGAAGCCGCACGCGAGGCAATAGCTCAAGCACGTACAACAATCCTGCACGGTGCTACCGCCCCTGGTGCCATCAGCGCAGCTGAGCTCGGTGCTATCCGCGCTGATGCGCTTAATCGACTCAATGCTAAACTAACTCCCTCTCTGCGCGCGGTGATAAATGCAACGGGTACTCTGCTCCACACAAATCTGGGGCGCGCGCCACTGTGTCAAGCGGCAATAGATAACATAGCCAGCATCGCGCACGCATATTCGAACCTTGAACTTGATCTTGAGACAGGCAAGCGTGGACACCGTTATAGCCATGTAGATGAGCTGCTGTGCCGCCTGACCGGAGCGGAGGCTGCCGCCGTAGTTAACAACAATGCCGGTGCCGTCCTTCTGGCTCTTACCGCTCTGGCGCGAGGACGTGAGGCAATAGTCTCGCGCGGGGAGCTAGTCGAAATCGGGGGTTCGTTTCGTGTTCCAGATGTGATGGAAGCTGGAGGCGTCACTCTACGCGAGGTGGGGACCACCAACAAAACCCACCTAAGCGATTACGTTCAGGCTTTGCGGGAACAAACGGGACTGCTACTCAAGGTGCACACTAGCAACTATCGCATTATCGGCTTTACCCAAAGCGTCTCTGCGGCGGAATTGGTAGAATTAGGGCATCAACACGAAATCCCGGTGATGGAAGATCTCGGCAGCGGCATGTTGTTTGATTTATCGGAATTCGGCCTGCCACAGGAACCTACGGTAAGTGAGCAGGTTGCTGCGGGGGTTGATGTCATCACCTTCAGTGGCGACAAACTCCTCGGCGGTCCGCAAGCGGGACTTATTGTGGGTAAGAAATGGGCCATTGATAAAATCAGGAACCATCCCCTCGCCCGCGCTTTACGCATGGATAAACTCACCCTCGCGGCCCTGGAAACCACCCTGTACCAATATCTTGACCACCGTAAGGCGCTGGACAACATCCCTATACTGCAGATGCTTAACATGTCGGAAACTGAATTAGCCCAGCGCACCGCAGCTTTTGCCCAAAAGTTAAAAGAAGAACTTGGCAGTTCCGCGTGCGTAGATGTCATTGTAGAAAGTAGTTGTGTCGGTGGAGGTGCTCTGCCAGCTACAATTTTGCCTGGTTGCGCCGTTGCAATCCGCCTGCCCCAGCAAAGCCTTGCCACCTTAGCACTTACCCTACGCCAGCAGCAGCCTGCGGTTGTGGGACGCAATCACGATGGTGCTCTCATTCTTAACCTACGCACGGTATTTCCCCAGCAGCAGCAACAACTAATTCATGCTGTGAGCCAGGCAGTAAACCCCGCAAAGACCCCACAAGAGTAAAGGCAGCCAAGCATGTCACAGCAACACAAGCACATCATCATCGGTACCGCTGGTCACGTTGACCACGGTAAAACGGAACTTATCGGCGCTTTAAGCGGCATAAAAACCGACCGCCTCAAGGAAGAACAGCAGCGCGGCATCTCCATCGAACTGGGATTCGCCTCCTTTCGCCTCGCTGACGGTACTCAGATAGGGGTAATCGACGTTCCTGGACATGAACGCTTCATCAGCAACATGCTCGCCGGTATCGGCGGTATCGATATGGTTCTGCTAGTAGTCGATGCTAACGAAGGGGTAATGCCCCAAACCGTTGAACACTTACAAATTCTGAACCTCCTCAAAATCCCGCAGGGGATCATCGTCATGACCAAGATTGACTTGGTCGAACCAGACTGGGCCGATATTGTCGAAGAGGAGATCCGTGAAGCGGTACAGGGGACGTTTCTGGCTCAAGCACCGGTGTGCCGGGTTTCATCCATAACCAAGGCGGGGATAGACACCCTAACCAGCGCAATTGGCGAGCAGGCTCGTCAGATCCCAGAACGCGATGCGGATGGTCCTATGCGTCTGCCCATCGATCGTCACTTCAGTATCGCCGGCTTCGGCACCGTGGTTACCGGCACCCTGCTGACCGGCACGGCCAACGTCGGTGACAGCGTAGAGGTGCTTCCGCTGGGGGAACAGGTGCGCATTCGTGATATCCAGATCCACAACCAAAAATATCCTCAGGCGCGCTGTGGCCAACGGGTGGCACTAAACCTGGCCGGCCTGCAACGCGACAACCTCCAGCGCGGTTGTGTCGTCGCCACACCAGGTTTTTTCACCCAAACCAGTCGCTTTGACGCACGTCTGACCTTGCTTGCTGACGCCACGCGGCCACTGAGGTTTCGCGACCCAGTTCATCTCTACCTGGGAACCAGCCGCGTAGTGGGCACGGTGGCGCTGCTTGATCGCGACCAGCTTGAAGCGGGCGAAAGTGCCCTAGTGCAGATCCATCTGGATAAACCCCTGGTGGCTCACAGAAAAGATCGCTTTATTATTCGCTCATATTCCCCCATGCACACCATCGGCGGGGGCGTGGTAATCGACCCAGATGCGGACAAGCACAAGCGCTTTCGTCCTGAAGTGCAAAAGGCACTCACAGAGCTGGAGTCTGGTGAAGGGTCATTTATTCTACAGAAACTCACGGAGTTGCAATGCGCGCGCATCAAAGAGCTCGAACAGATATCTGCCCTGAGCCGGGAACGGATCAGCACCAACCTTGAGCAGCTGCAACACAGCGGACAGGTGGCGCAGATCGCAGATCAGTGGATAGACACAGGGAGCATGAAGCTTTGGCTCCATCGCCTCAACTCTGCGGTGGAACAACATCACAGAAAAAATCCGCTGTTGCCGGGGATGGGGCACGCATCTCTGAAGGCACTGCTACCCAAAGCGTTGAGCAACAAAGCCTTTGAGGAGTTACTCAATCAAGCTGGACTGGAGCGAGTCGGCGAGTGGATTAAACGGCAGAACTTCGTCCCCAGCCCGAATCCACAGCAAGAAGAGATCATTGAGGCTATCTGTACGGCTTACAAACAAGCCGGCGTGCAGGTCAAAGGACGCACGGAAATGCTCGGACATATCGAATTTGGTTCTCTCAATCCAGAGGATCTGCTTGGCTATATCTTCTTCAGTGCTAAACTAATAAAACTCTCGGAGGATATCTTCATCCATCCTGAGAGTTACACCCAAGCGCTAAACACCCTGATCGCGCATTTTAAGCAACACTCCAGCTTGACCCTCGCCCAATACCGCGACCTGCT
>JAVERW010000142.1:0-3143 GCA_034006915.1 Desulfuromonadaceae bacterium
GATACCTATATTGCATTATTCCCCCTCATCACTTTGGTGCCAGACAATATCAAGTACCTGGCGCAACTCTTCGTCTTGGATAGATAGCGGAGGCATGGTCGCCAGCGCCCTGATTTTGCGCGGATTTTTAACCCAGTCTCGCAGATCGTCACGCTTCCAGGGTTTATTATCCCGCCCTGTCGGTGGATAGAATTGTGTCCCCATACCGGAAAGGTTGGGGCCAATGACATCGGTGCCAAGACCTCCGTATTTATGACTCAACATACGGTGACAGCCACCGCAATGACGGCTAAAAGGGTCTTCTTGTGCTGCCGCATGACTGAAATACACCACTAAGGGGCTGATGAGAGCTTGTTCCTTCGGGGCCGCCAGGCCGCCAGCCAAAATTCGCGTCAAAATCAAATCCAGGTCGGTATCAGTCAATGGAAACAGTGGCATAAATACAGCTGGTTCGCGCACAGACAGTTCCAACTCTACGCTACTGCGTCCAGGGGCGATACTATCCAGACTTGTCGCCAGATTGTTGCCCTTTTCTCCGGTAACATGACAGCGGCGACAGGCAAACTTCTGCGTTAGTTTTTCCCCCTGCTGCACTGCTTGACCCTGCGGATACGTATACCAGCTGTGACGGGGTTGCACCAGACCACTATGTGCCAAATTTTTACGTGTGGTTGAAAGGTTTCCACGGTGACACTCCACACATTGGCTCAACTGCTCCCCATTCCATATCAGACGCACGCTTGGCGCGGGACATTGGGAAGCATGGCATCGGGTGCACTGTTGCGCCACAGCAGGGAATGATAGCGCCACCAGCACCAATACACTCAGGCAAAGGGTACGAAGGCCCAATTCTCCCCCCTGAAATAGAGCGCAACAACGGTAAGGATGACGATAATCGCAAACACCAATAGCGTCAGCACATTGATCCATCTCTGCTCTGGAGCAAACCAGCGTGCCCGCTCTGCCGGTTGAGTGCGAGGTAGCCATGGTAAATATGCAAATACGGCCCCAACGAAAATTATCGGGTAGATGGCATATTTGGAATAACTCACCACCTCCTGAGTCCATATCAAAAACCACGCAGCCCGTGAAGGATTTGGCACATCAGCTAAGTCAGCCGGTTCCAACAAGGGGGCAGGAAACAACGCCGCCAGCACCAGTACAACCAGAATAGCGCCTGCCATAGCGTTGCGGATCAGGGTAAAAAACACCGGAGAACTTTTGACATATTCTTTCACAGGTAAGGGAGCACTCCTTTCTGGCGTCTGATTTTATAAAAGTGGATTGCACACAGAATCAGGGTCAGCAATGGCAGAAATACAATATGCAGAACGTAGAAGCGCAACAGCGACAGTGGCGCGCCAACTTCATCCGGAACCATGAAGGCATAGAACACCTTACCTAAGGGAACAACCTGCACCAACTCCATTCCAGTTTGGGTCGCCCATAGTGCTAATTGGTCCATAGGCAGCAAGTAGCCGGTATAGCCGGAAAAAAGACCCAGGCATAACAGCAGAAACCCGACAATCCAGTTCCATTGGCGCGGGGGGCGATACGCTCCCGTTAAAATCACACGTAAGGTATGCAAAAACAACAGCCCCAAGTAAATATTGGCACTAATACGATGCAAGCTGTGAAGAAAGTATCCACCAAACACCTCTTCCTCAATAAACAAGATCGAATGGTATGCCTGCGCCGAATGGGGAATGTAGTAAAAGGCCAGCAGCCCGCCGCTGATAAGCAGGACTAGAAACATAGTAAAAGCAAGACCGCCCAGACAAAACGTATACCTTATCTGCAGATTGTCTTTGAGCACCACCCGGGGGAACAAATGGCGAATAAAATCACGCATGAAGCTCTCTCCGTAAATAAAACAGCACAAACACCCTGCTCTGCAAGTTTATCAAACCGTTTCTCCACTGCCTGCTGTAACACCACTTTCATACACACGCAGTAACGAACCATGCCGCTCTAAACGTAAATGCTCCAACGGATCGGTAGCAGGACCTTTAACCACGACCCCGGTGCTGGTGAATTCACTGCCGTGACACGGACAACTCATCCCCTGAGGCAATACATTAACCGTACACCCAAGGTGGGTACACACCAGCCGAATAGCATAAATCTGCCCTTGTTCGCGCACCAGCGCTAGACGCTGCTCACGAAAAACCAGGGCACCACGCTCCGGCATTTGCTCAATCGGTACTTCAAGGAGCATCCGTGTCTGATGGGGAGGCAGGGCAAAAAACCGCTGCAAAAACCAACCTCCGGCTACTGCGCCGACAAGGGTTGTGATAAAGCGGCGTCTGGATGTAGAAACTGTTGCCATTTTTGTATATATCTCCGCGTAAAATCCGGTCCTTTGTGCTGCAACTGCTCAAACTCTGCAGGAGAATAAAATCTGCCATTGCGCACCGTCTGCCCCGTTTGATTCCAGAACCCACGCAACTGCAACCCATCGAGGTCGGGGCGATAGATGCGGCGTTCATCATCTTGCAGTACAAAGCGCCTTGCATCCGCATGACAAGCGTCGCACATGGGTCCACCGCGCTGAATGGTGTGTGGCGTATATGCCTTCCACTCCGCTGCCAAGAGGCGGTTCTCTTCCCCTACCGGCTTGTTATCCTGCATGGCCGAATAGTACGCGATAAACTGCGGCCGGATCGGGCTCACTTTCCCAGCGGCATTCACCCCCAGAATGGGGCTGTCGTGACGTTTTAAATACGCACTCTTGCGGTAATTCTCACTCGGTTGCTGCACCGTGAAGATCTCAGCATTTGAACTATTTTTGGTGTGGATATAGAAGGTGCCATACTCCTGCGCTGACCATCCGGCATGACATGCAGTGCAGGTCATGCGTTCTAAATGTGCGCTGACACTGTGCTCTATAACCTCCAGGTCTGGGGTATGGCAATCGGTGCAGGTCTTAGATGCCATTTCTCCACGACTTAAACTCTGCATACTGTGGCAGGCCCCACACGTCATTCCAGCTTCGGCATGCACATCGGGACGCATCTTGAGATAATGCTCTCCGTTTGCCAGCGGACCGCGCTGATAACGTGCGTGGTCGTCGCGCGGAGCACGCCCCATATAATCCCAACCAACAAAGTATCCGTTATGGCACTGGAGACAATCCTCCGTAT
>JAVERW010000031.1:0-20855 GCA_034006915.1 Desulfuromonadaceae bacterium
CGCTGTCCCTAGCTGCTTTTATCTTTGTCCTCTTCTCTACCGGCTTCGGCTTATTTGCCTCCACCTTTACCCGCAGCCAGATCGCCGCGATGTTTGTCGCCATGATCGGCACCTTGATCCCGGCTATCCAATTTGCCGGCCTACTTAATCCGGTCTCATCGTTGGAGGGGGCTGGAAGGCTGATTGGGCAGATATACCCGGCTACATATTTTTTGACCATCAGTCGTGGAGTGTTTGGGAAAGCGCTGACACTATCCGATCTGCACGCTTCATTCGGCTCGATGCTGCTTTCAGTCCCGGTAATCATGGTACTGTCGATCCTTTTACTGAAAAAACAGGAGACCTGAGCATGAGCCACGTCTCCATGAGCCATATCTCCAATACCTACCACTTAGGGGTGAAGGAACTGTGGAGCCTTATCCGCGATCCGACGATGCTGATTCTGATCATCTATAGCTTCACGGCCGCGATTTACATTGCAGCCACCGCAATGCCGGATTCACTGCACAAGGCGGCGATTGCAATCGTGGATGAAGATCAGTCACCACTATCACAGCGCATAGCTTCGGCCTTTTATCCCCCGCACTTCAACACCCCGAGTATGATATCGCTGGCTGAGGTCGATCCAGGCATGGATGCGGGTCGGTTCACCTTTGCACTCGATATCCCTCCGGACTTTCAGCGCGATGTGCTGGCAGGACGCAGCCCTTTGATTCAGCTTAATGTTGACGCCACCCGGATGACCCAAGCGTTTACCGGCAATGGCTATATCCAGCAAATAACCCTTGATGAAGTCAACACATTCGTCCAGCGCTACCGTGACACCGCCCCACCACCAGTGGATCTTGTATTAAGAGCACGTTTCAATCCGGCCCTGACGCCAGCCTGGTTTGGCTCGCTGATGGAGATCATCAACCAAGTCACCATGCTGTCGATTATCCTTGCTGGCGCTGCGCTCATCCGCGAACGCGAACACGGCACCATCGAACATCTGTTAGTAATGCCGGTGACCCCCGGTGAGATCATGCTCTCCAAGGTTTGGTCTATGGGACTGGTGGTCCTGCTGGCGACGGCGGTTTCACTGGCCTTCATTGTGCAAGGTGCGCTGCGGGTACCCATCGAAGGTTCGGTGACACTGTTCCTGTTCTGCGCGGCTCTGCACCTGTTCGCGACCACCTCGTTTGGCATCTTCCTGGCAACTCTGGCACGTTCGATGCCGCAATTCGGCCTATTGATGGTACTGACGCTGATACCGCTGCAAATACTGTCGGGGGGCACAACACCGCGCGAGAGCATGCCTGTATTAGTCCAAACCGTGATGTTAACCGCACCCACCACGCACTTCGTAGCGGCAGCCCAAGCGATTCTCTACCGTGGAGCCGGCTTAGAAGTGGTATGGCCACGCTTCCTCGCCCTCATTGCAATCGGTACGGTATTCTTCGTCATCGCCTTGGCTCGTTTTCGCAAAACTATAGGAACGATGGCATGATAAAATCCAACAACCAAAAAGACAATGCGCCTATGGCACCAGCTGAAAACCACGGAGAAAATCGGGCCCATCGTACCCTTATATTCCTGCTGTTACTTCTGATGGTGATAGAGTGGGTCGCCCTTCTGCTTGACCACCGCTGGCTTGCGGCATTTCTGGCAACCCTCATTATTGTGACCCTGCTAGCACCGCTTATTTTTCGGCACAATATGGAGATCGAAATTCCAGCTGAATTTCACCTTGCGGCTGTTATCTTCATATTTGCGTCGTTGTATCTGGGTGAAATTCAGAGTTTCTACCACAAGTTTTGGTGGTGGGATATGGCACTTCACGGATCGGCAGGACTGTTGATGGGGATTGTCGGATTTTTACTGGTCTATCTTTTGAATGAAAGTAACCGGGTAGAACTGCATATGACCCCGATTTTCATATCCTTGTTCGCGGGTTTATTTGCAGTCACCATTGGAACTTTTTGGGAAATATTTGAATTCTCCATGGATCAGCTCGTTGGCACGAACATGCAGAAAGCGATGCTGGACGATCCTTCCGGCCTGACCGACACCATGTGGGATATGATTGTCAATGCAATTGGCGCACTGATCATCAGCTGTATGGGCTGGTGGTACTTGAAACGTAAACAGACTTTTTTTGTAAAAGATTTGATTCGAAAGTTTATCAAAAAAAATCCACGGATATTTAATAAAGACTGACCGCCAAACGACAATGGTATCGGCGAGATGATCGACGCATGCAGGCCGAACCGAAATAGCGAAGCAGGATCAGTCACACCCCTCTCGGCACTGGAGTTCTTTAGCGGCGACAGGCTAAAGCTAACCTGTCGCCGCCAATCAAACTCATTCCATACGCCGGCGCAACGCTACAAATCCCCCGATCAACAATGATCCCAGACCAAACATCCCTAACGTGGCAGGCTCTGGCACGACGGCGACCGCAGGCGTAATTTCTCCCTTGAAACCCAGCAAAATCCTTATTGAAGTACCGGTGTCGAGAATCCCCGAGCCACCCTGGCTGATAACGCCTCCTTCAAATCCGACCAGCGAGCCCACGCCGGGGGTGGTAATGATACTGAATGACACTTGTTCCAGTGACCCAAACGGATCCAGCCTGCCGTTGCCAAGGCCCACGAGCCACTGGCCCGACGACTCTTCTTGGCTGAGAATCGTGTTGAACTCCGGCAGGGCAGGAAAATCCGGAAACACGATGTTCATCGAAGAAATCTCGCCAGCAACTGTGTCCACAGACATCGTGCCGTTGAAAGTACCGCCACCTGGGATGAAATTACGATCCCATTGTCCCTCGACGTTGAACAACATCGGGGTCGCACCAGCAAGCGCCGGCAACAACACAGTAACTACAAAGCCTGCGAGCATGACCCGTTTCCATAATTTCAGCTTGACCTGACTCATGGTCGACCTCCTGATAATCGCAGCTGCCAGTTTTGGAGCTACCTAAGTAAATATAATAGTGAGCTGAATACCTATATAAGTATTAGAGCAAGCACGTTCTGTACCAAATAAAATAGCTACATTAGATCAGTATGTTATACAGGTGGGCGGTTTATGATGATTGCAAGTGTAAACTTTGTCGACACCTTCCTCCTGCAATACATCGTCAATACTTAACCTTTAATCCTATCCATTTTACTCCCAGAGCTATGGACATCAGTAGTTTTACCAAGAACATCCTCGATATACAGCATCTTCACTAGCACAATTGCAACGGCCGTAAGTGGAGTTGCCAGTAGCAATCCAAGAAAACCATAGATATTGGCAAAAACTACTTGCGCGACGAGCATAAGAACCGGCGGAAGGGAAATCTGCCGCTGTTGAATGAGAGGGGTGACGAGATAACTTTCCACTCCTTGAATGCCTAGATAAAGCAGGGTGACATAAAGCGCTGTCGCAGGAGTTACCAAATAGCCCAACAAAATTGCAGGAATAGCCGAGATTACGGGTCCAACATTGGGAACAAATGTCAAAATTCCCGCAAGGACCGCAAGATTCAGGGGTAAAGGCACCCCCAAGATAAGCAGCCCAACATAAGATAGAACACTTACCATTAACATTCCGACAAATCGACCAATCAGCCAGTGGCTCAGCGTATAGTCGAGGGCATAAACAATCTCATCGGTGCGTTTATGCCATTCCGTCGGCACAAGGGCAAAAATGCCGGCGAGATAAGAATATGGTGCGAAGCACAGATACAGCCCGATAAAAAACACGACAAAGAGACTTGTTATAACCCCAAAAGTACCGGCAAAGACCCCAAAAACTTTACTCGTCAACTCCTGGCCAAAATTGGCAACCGTGTCATTGTTGGACTGGATGAAATCCCCAAACCAGCGAAAATCCGCACTTTTCTCTTTAAGTAAGTTCTGTGCTTTACTCAATTCTTCCACCAGTTTCGGCATCTGTTCGGTCAGTTGCGGAACCAGCAAAATAAAAAAGGCTAAAAACATAGTAAACAAAAACAGAAGAGTGATTGTTATGCCTACGCTTTCAGGTATTACAGGAAATCTATCGAAAATGAACCGACTTAACCCACGAATAAAAATGGCAAAAAGGAGCCCGGCAAAGAGAAGGAAAACCACATTGATACTTGACTTTACCAGCCACTGAAGAAAGATAAATAACGCTAGGAGACCGAGAGCAATAACAACAAAACGTATATAGCGGCCAGTTGATAGCATAATCACTCCCTGACATTATTTATAGGTTTGTATTAATTCTGGCACAAAAGGACTCTTTTTCACTGAAAAAGTTAGAATTATGCTGGCCATTGAATACGAAGGCATTTTTGGGGAAGAGCAAAAAAGTAGCTTGTTGCATAATCCTGGGATCAAGATGTAAGTGCAACTCCAGTGGTTGGTTAAAGAGAAAAGTTACGCTAGTCTCACACCCTTTTTCAACCGACCAAAGTGAGGGCACAACGGGAACTTACACGCGGCTTGTCCGGTAAAAAGATACCAGACAAATGCCTTATGTACAGCAGGGCAATAAATGAATCCCCGGGCGCCACAAAGCGACCAAAAGTCACGGGATCCAGAGCAACATCTGGGAGTAAAGACCTAGACAAGCGCCCAATTTTGCTACCTGCAGGCGAAGGTTGAAACATAGATGCCGCATAGAGAGCTGCACGGTGTCTCGGATAGAGCAACTTCGGCGTAAGTGTTGGAACCACGAACAAATCAGCAACTGCCTAAAGAGCGAAAATAGATACTTGCATCAGCCAAGAATGGATTTAGAATTACATTGCAACTAACAAGCGAAAGAAGAAAATTACATGAAACGGAAAAAATAAAAATTGCTAGTGCTTCTGCGAGACGATGAAAAAGACGCAGTCTTACTACACGCAAGTACAAACCTACCACTCGGAGTAATTAATTATGAGCGACCATCCGTTTATCCAACACCTGAAAAAAGACCATGAAAAACAAAAACAGTTAGGAAAAGAGTTATCGGAATCGACTGACCTTTCTATTCGGAAGGAAGTACGCCAGCAACTTTATGAGGCGTTATATCCCCATATAATGGGGGAAGAAGCTTCTTTTTTTGCCTATCTCACCAAATCTTCAGTAGAAGATATTCGTGATCAGGCCCTTGAAGGGCTTCAGGAGCATCACGTTGCAAAGATTGTCCTTAAAGAATTAATGAAATTAAACATCGACAGTGATGTCTTTAAGGCCAAAGCCAAGGTTCTTGATGAATTAAATCGGCACCACATTGAAGAAGAAGAAGGTGGCCTCTTTAAAGTATTACAGAAAATGTCGACTCAGGACCTGGATGAGCTCTTCAAAAAATACGAAGAAACCGAGGAGAAAGAGAAATAATTCTTGTTACGCTTCTTTTTGCTCAGCTAAAGGTTGTTTTTACTGCAGTCCAGCACATGAAGGTATTTTCTCGACACAAAACATCGAATTAAGAAATAAGCGCAGCATGCGTGCTCACTGGAGTGTCATATGTTCTTTAGAGGCTGGGAAGTCCTGGGACAAACCGTAGTGGTAGGCATCCTTGCTTATGTGACCCTGATCACCCTGCTGCGGATTTCAGGAAAACGTACCCTCTCCAAGATGAACGCCTTCGACTTGGTTGTCACAGTTGCACTTGGTTCGACTTTCGCGACGATACTTCTTTCAAAAGATGTCGCCTTAGCCCAAGGGATTGTGGCCTTTATGGTATTAATCGGTCTTCAGTTGGTGATAACCTGGCTTTCCGTTCGTTCGCCGACAATTGCCGGATTTGTCAAGTCAGAGCCTACGCTTCTTTTATATCGAGGAGAGTTTCTTTCAAAAGCCATGAAGAAAGAGAGAGTCTTGGAATCGGAGGTGCGTGCAGCGCTCCGACGAAATGGTATCGCGACTATTGGGCATGTAGAAACCGTGGTATTGGAAACGGATGGCAGTTTTAGCGTGACTAAAATATCAGAGCATAAAGAAGCCTTCACCACGTTCACCAATATTGAGATACCTCGCGCTCAAGACGACTCAGGTGGATCATAACAATGGATCCTCAACACTCTCATCCCTGGATTACACCTCAGGACATAGGACTTGATAGTGGTTTTACTCATGAAATGTTTATCTATAAACAGGAAATAAAAGTAAGGTAATAGCAACGAAGCACTGATTCTGGACGCGTCTTTTCCCCGTAACGGGATAGAGGCCAGCTGAAGGCGCATTTCCAGTCGGGGTCTCTCTTTATGTTTTTACACCTCATCTTATGGAGTTGCCTTGCCAATGGACAATCGAGAAAAAACCGGAAAACACCTCAAACGTCTGGCATGGTTTCTGGATAACTCAATTCCCTTGCCCAGGACCAATTACAAGATTGGTGTCGATGCTCTCATCGGGCTGATCCCGGGTATCGGTGATGGCATAGGAGCTGTGATGTCTAGCTATATACTTGGGACTGCGGCTCAGATGGGGGTACCTAAAAAGATTCTCCTGCGCATGGGATACAACATAGCTGTTGATTCTGTCATCGGCTTAATTCCCTTTGTCGGAGATGCGTTCGACATGGTTTGGAAATCCAATCTGCGGAACGTGCAACTACTTGAAGCCTATATGGACAATCCGAGGGAAGCCACTATTTCAAGCCGCTATTTCATGCTGGCCCTCATTGCCGTGTTGGCTTTTGTTTTTATCCTCATCTCAAGTGTTGGGTTTTTAATACTACGATGGATGTGGCAAATGCTGAGTTCTTGAACTCTTGGTTGAGGATAAGCAAGTAACTCCCCGCAGTTTTATGCCTTATCTTTGTTCTGATCAGAATTCAAACTCATACAGAAGATCAATCGCCGATTGCAGGCTGCTGACCGCTTCAAGGACCAGGTTATGTAAAATTTCATATCGCAGGGTAATTTCGGTAAGCGGCGAAAATATACCAACCCCATAGCCGACCTGAACCCCAGGCAGCAGGTAACCGCTTGCTTGAACCGTGGTATCGTCTCCCTCACCTCGAGTATCGACAGCCAAATCGCGAACGCCGAACGCTTTGCCCACCTCGCTTATGGTTCCTTCGCTCCTGCCGATTCCGGCGTCGACCAGCAAGGTTGCCAGCATTACATCTTGCGACGAGCCGGAACCGTCACCCAAAGAGCGCCCACGCAAAAGATATGAGATCGCTTCCTGCTGTGACATTGCCGGTTCTGAATAGATAGTGACTTTCGGCTTCAGGGCCTCACCCTGCAGGCGAATTCCCGCGACCACATTGTCTCTTGTCGCTTCCGGATTGCGAATGGCGTCAACATCGATAAAAGGTTCCGACAGTGACCCAAAGAATAGTAGCAGCCCTTTTTTAATCAAAAGGTTCTGCCCAAAGGCTCGATAAGTTCCTTCGCGCAAATCGATACTTCCATTGGCGCTTAGCGGCTGGGTGGGTGACTGTTTAAGTGCCAGGCTCCCCTCTAGCCCGGCCTTCAGGCCAAAGGCGTCTATTTTAACCTCGTCCAGCAGCTTCACCTCTACAGCTAAGAAAAAGGGTAAACCCGGCTTGTCACTTTGAGCGTTCGGGTCATCCAGAACCACCACATCGTCCGAAAGGCGCACGGCCCCTTGAGGCAAGGTTTTGACTCTGATACGACCAGAGGGGACGAGGATTTCCCCAGTCAATGAAAGTCCATCTGGTTGCAGTTCAAGGCGCAGGTCCGGACTGACCAGCAGCCTTAGTTCCGGCTCAATGTTGAGTTTATGCAGCTTTCCTTGCAGAGTAAGCCAACCGGTTGGCGCGGTTTCCTGCCACGAAACAGCGCCGGCAAGTTGCGCACGCCCCTCCCCGAACATCAGGTCACCGGCGAGTCGCGCTTCATAACCCTCCAACTCAATCTGTAGGTTGATCTGCTCGACATCGGACGGCAAAACCTTGCCACCAAGGTAACCATTACGCAAAGATAGCGTTCCAGACACCTGCGGATTTTTCAAGGAGCCTGAGATTTCCCCAGCTGCACTAACGGTGCCGGCGATTTCTTCCAGAGGGTAAATAAACGGCTGCAAGACAGCCAAATGCAGATCGGAGAGGCGAAAAGCGCCTTGAAGAGGTTTTCCCTCCTGATATGGCAATAGTTGCAAACTGATGTCGCCTTTGCCGAACTGTTCCGAGCGCAGCAGCAGCGTTGCTTGGGCGGACTTCTCATCGAGCACCGCGCTTAACTTCAGCTGCTGGTAGTCCACCTGAAGTTTTTCTCCGCCCTGTTCAATTTCGAAACGACCACTGTCCGCCGCCAGCCCCGCCTCAATCCTGGGTTTTTGCTCCGGCGTCCAACTCGCATCAGCGTTGGCTGTCAGGCTTCCCTGCCAAGAGAATCCCTCTGGCAGCAGTTTGGCCAGCTGAGAACTAGTAAAGCCCTGCAAACTGATGCTCAACTGCCCTGCTTCACCGATCTGAGCCGTTTCATTCAAGCACAGGCTGGCATCCCCAGAGCGCCAGCAGTGCTTGGCGATGACCGCACGTTGGTGTTCAAGATCGTAGTTCAGCTCGAGGGGGGCATCCAGGCTCCAGCGCCCGAGCGGCGTTTCCACCCAGCTTGTTTGCATTTGCGCGGACCAGAGCTGCTCAACCAACTGCCCCTTAAGGCTGCTATGAACGGAAAACTCCTCCCCGCGTAAGTCAAGCGCCAGGCTGTGGTCGCTGTGGTCGCCAGAAAAGGTTAGGTCCAGATACTCAAAAGCTAATCCCTGGTAAGCAATCTCTGCCGCCTTAATACGCACCTGACCTTGCGGCATTGGGGTAAAAGTCAGTTGACCACCAGCATCCAGCGACTTGATTTCCTGCTCGGCATAAACCAGGTTTTCAGCTGTGAGCGAAAATTGCAACTGTAACGCTTCCCTCCTCCCCGAGACGCTGAATTCTCCTCTTGCAGATCCGCTTGCTTGGGGTAGCGAGGTCTGTAGATCGATAATCTCAAGTTCGCCCGTAAGGTCGCTTTTATCACCGATTTGACCATTAACCGTCAAGCGGTTGGCGCCACTGATGAGTTGCAGATATGAAATCTGCCAGTCACCATCCTGCTTGCCCAGAATTCCTCCGCGTAAGCGCAAGGGTTGCCCTGCTAGTTCGCCGTTTATCTCAATCTGCTGTACACGCAGGTCCCAGCTGTCATTGTGCAGCAAAAACTCCGTGTCCAATCGCCCAGAAAGCTGTCCTGGTAGCTGCGTGATTAGCTCTGCCGGATTAATCTGCTGGAAAGATAGCTGCCCCTGCCAGACAAGATCTTCCTCCCACCGCAATAAGCCAGTGAGCTCGACCGTTCCCTCAAGGGTCTCCACGACCAAAGAGTCCAGCCTCAGCTGGCGCAAATCCCCCTGGCCTTGAGCTACCAATGCCATATCTGGGTACTGTTCACTCCTGGCATCGCCGGAAAGCTGCAAGACATAGCCTTCAAGCGACCCGCTGGCTACAATCTGTCCCTTATCAGAATGCCAAAGGGGTTGCTGGACAGGCCAATTAAAATCCTGCCAGGACAGTTGCGCCGCAAACGGCAAAAGCGGATCAAGCAGCCCTACCTGTGCCTGCAACTGGCCCGTAACTGGACCGGTTGTGCTTAGCTCAAGCGCAAGTGCGCCAACAGATCCGCTTACTTCCAGCTGGACAGCAAGTCCGCTCAGGGGTGGCAGTTCAAGTAAGCGGCCACGGGCCTGCAATGATAAAGGGTAATCCGCAACTAAGTGAATCTGCGCCTGGGCTTGCACCGAGAATTCAGGGGTAGCAATCTCCAAGTTTGAAATCTTGATCTCCGAACCTGCGGCGCGAGCCGACAAGTGTAACCGCTGAATCAGGTATTCGGTCTCAGCCTGACGGATCTGTGCGTTGGTCAAATCCAGCCCATCCAGCGCAATGGTCAAGGGCAAATTAATTTCGGGCAAGACTGGAGCATCCTCAGCATCGACACCAATATTGGCATTTGCAGGTGTAGATCCCGATGGAGTTGGTGCAATTATCACCAGTAGATCTCGCAGCTTCAATGGCGAAACCTGTAAGCCATCTCTGTCCAGTCTGGCGGACAAGAGCAACTCAGCTAGAGTAATTATCTGGCCATAGACATCAACCTTGGTTTGCTGCAAATGCAGACTGCGGACCTCAACCGCAAACGGCAGTTCGAATGAGATGGCATCTACTTCAGCAGTTACATCAGGAACTGCATCATCAGCTGGATGTTCTGTCAGAGTCAATCTGACGCCCTGAGCCCATACTTGATCAAGACAAAGCGTCATGCTTTTCAGGCACCCCCAGTCCCAATCCCACTCGAGTTGCGGAATCAGGATGTCGATACCGGAGCTCGTCCAGCGCAGATTACGCAAGGATGCCTCACCGAGTAGTGTCCCACTTTCAAGCGTCACCGCAAGGCGGGGTTCTATCCGGGTAACGGCGGACAGCAGCCAACGGTTACCCGCCTGGGTGCCTAGCATGGCAAAAAAAGCAATGGTCAGCGCAAAGAACAGCACTATAGCCACCAGTGCTACGCGTATTATCCAACGTCTGGGTTTAAGGGATTTCGGCGCGGTCATCATAGGTCAGGCCCCATGGAAAAGTGAATCATCCAGGGCTTTCCAGGTTCAGACAGCGCAAAGGCCAGATCAAGGCGCAAAGGCCCAACGGGGGTGATCCAACGCAAACCAATCCCGCTGCCGATCGAAAGCGGTTCGCGAAAATCGTTGGTTGCGGTGCCTACGTCGATAAAACTTGCCACCCGCCACTTTTCCAACAGCAGATATGCGTACTCCAGACTTCCCACCGCCAGATATTTGCCCCCGATCAAGAGCCCGTGCTCATCGCGCGGAGCGACTGTCTCGTATTTAAAGCCACGGATACTCTGATCACCACCGGTAAAAAACCGCAACGACGTTGGCACATCGTAAATAGAATCGACCACAATGGCGCCCAGATCTGCGCGGGCTATGAACTTATGCTCGGCTCTCTCGCCACCAGTTCTAACTAATTTGGTCTGGGCAAGAACTTTGGTAAAACGCACATCTGAACCCCAGATCGGGTCTGAAACATCTAAGTGAAATTGAAGTCTATCCCCCCACAAAACGTTCAAGCCGCCGCGACTGCGGCTCCGGGTAAAACTGATCCCTGGCAGAATTAAACTCGACCAGGCTCTTTGATCACCCTGGCGAAAATCTTCTAGTTCATAGCGCAGCTGATAGGTTCGCAACCACAGGGGACCCAGCTTACGTAAGCGTTTGGCCTGCAGCGTATATTTCTGGCTCTCAGTATCTTTATTATTTCTGTGTTTATAACCCATCTGCAGCACGCCGTAATTCTCCGAGGCGTCTTCGAGCGGAATTTTATAAGAGGTTGTAACTTGCTGTTCAGGCTTTGAAATTTCAAGTTCATTAATAAGCGAATGGCCATATTTATTGATCCGCGGCACCGTCCATTTCGCTCTTCCGCGCACACCTATATCCGTGGAAAATCCGCCACCCACACTGACGATATTATTGGCGTATGGGACCGCCTGAATACTGATTGGAACGACTCCATCAGCTCGCTTATCTAAATCGGGCAGAACCAGAACAGCTCGAAAAAAATCACTATCATTCAGCCTGGTATTATAATCAGCAAGTCTTTGGGTTGAATAAGGCTCTCCATCGCCATACGGCTGCGTGGCCCGGATCAATTTCTCCAATTCAGGCGCACCCGCGATGGTGGTCTGGCCAAAATGATAGCGTTGTTTGGAATCGAAGTGCAGACTTACCTTGGCACTGTGGTCTTTAATGCTAATTTCAACCTTGGAGATCTGCCACTGGGCGTCGAAATAGCCTCTTGAGCTGGCCAGATCAGAAAAGCGAGATTTTAGTTCTTCGTATTTACCGTGATGAAACGGGTCTCCCACCTGAAATGGTTGCTGGAGCATCAGTCTCTTAAATTCAGGATCCTGCTGCGCTTCACCCACTATCTGCACATCCAGCTGGGCAATTCTTACCGGTTCACCGGCAACAACATGAATCTCTACTGCGTAGTTATTCCCGGTCTTTTCTACTTTAACGGTTATAACGGGTTGGTAATAACCGAACGCTTGGAGGGCGTGTAAGCTACTTTTTTTCACCTGTTCCCGGTATCGCTCAAGATCAATGCTCTGCGGGTCTGGAACTGAAGTAAGAAAAACCTCAACGTTATCTTTAAGCTCCCCAGAAATACCGCGAATCTTAAACTTAGCCGCCAATACCGAAGTGGGCCACCCCAGCGAGATCAATGCAAGTAATAACAACACAGAAAGGGTTTGCCAGACAAATCCCGGACGGAAGAAAGCTATTCGCCAACAAAGCAGGACAGGCAAACGATAAACGGACATTACAGCTCCTGAAAATCAGTCAAGAATAATCTTGATTCCGACTCAAAATCTCCTAGAGCCGCTTTCCAAATTAAGCGAGGAGTTCGGATTGGCGATATTCGGTAGTTACCCTCCCCGGCCGAGATGATCAACGCGCGGAGCTTTGTATAATTTGCGGCACCGGACACACCCAAGAAGAGGCTTCTTCTGTGGCCGTTCATTGTAGAATACGGCATAATAGATGGTGGCCTCGAAGAAAATGGAATGCATACTATAATTGTCACCCGCCTACCGTCAATGTCCCATATCAAGTCAGCGTCCCAAAAACCGACCAGAGCCAAGGTTTGTCCTCTGCTACGTCCGCACCAGACACGCTTAGTATTGCCAGATAATTTCTGTCGTTTCAAGGGGAACCGCAACCCCCTCAAAATGCGGTATCACACGTGCAATATAATCTGCGGAAGGACGCGTTGCAGGCACAGCTGCGCGGTAAAGCGCGCATCCGGACACACCTTCCACTTGACCACTGTGCTTCATTTTCTGATGTACCGAAGCCTCGCCATTTACACCAGCAGCGTAGAGTTCCACCCGCACTGTTTGCGGGTCAAGGTCATTAAGATAGAGCTGGACTTCATACAAATACTGTTCGTATTGGGGCGTTACCTTCACCTCGCCGAAGCGCAATGCGCTCAACTTTTGCGCAAGGGCTTGGCGCCAATCCATAATCCGGCGGCCAACTGCCCCTTTATCGGCAATACGTTCGTGATAGGCTGCCGCCGCGGGAAGATAGTGTTGCTCGGTATATTCACGCACCGCTCGATTAGCGGAATAGTGCGGCGTCAAACGCGCCATGCTTTCGCGCATTCTCGCCACCCACGCCTTTGGGATGCCTTGTTCATCACGCGTATAAAATTCTGGGATCACCTTCTGTTCAAGCAGGGTGTAAAGCGCATCGGCATCGGCCGCGTCCCACGCTGGGTCGTCTCCATGTTCTTGGCCATCCCCTATAGCCCACCCCACTTCGGGGGTGTAAGCCTCCGCCCACCAGCCGTCCAACTCCGATAAATTAATGCCGCCATTGACAAGCACCTTCATGCCGCTGGTGCCACACGCTTCCCAGGGTCGCCGTGGCGTGTTAATCCATACATCCACCCCTTGCACCAGGTGTTCTGTTAACAACATATCGTAGTCGCTCAAGAAGATTATGTAGGGCCTTACTTCAGGCTGGCGGATAAAATTGATCCATTCATGAATCAGGGTCTGCCCTGGCAGATCACTCGGATGGGCTTTGCCAGCGATGATGAGTTGCACCGGACGCTCAGAATTTTTCAGTATTCGCAGGAGCCGCTCCGGATCATGCAGCAGCAAATTGGGGCGTTTATAAGACGCGAAACGGCGCGCAAACCCAAGGATCAGAGCATTGGGATCAAACAGCTGCTTCGCCTTCTCTACCTCATCGCACGACATACCGCAGGCCTCCAGCTGCTGGGGCAACCGCATACGCGCGTACTCCACCAGAGACGTGCTGGCTGCGCGCCTAAATTTCCAGAGATCCGCATCGGAGACACCGCGAATATGATGTTCGAGGGGTTCCGTCGGCCCAAGCCAGCGACCCTTGCCACAGGTTTGCGTCCACAGATCGTCGGCTGGTGCCGAGTCCCAGGTAGGCATGTGCACGCCATTGGTCACATACCCGATAGGCACTTCATCCACCGGCCAGCGTGGAAAAATCGGTGCAAAGAGCTTTCGACTCACCTTGCCGTGCAATTGGCTCACGCCATTAACCGCCCCGCTGCCGCGGATAGCCAGATAGGCCATGTTGAAACCTTCCGATGCGTCTTGTGGGTTTTGGCGTCCCAAGGCGAGTAAATCAAAGAGAGATATACCCAGCTGTTGCTCGGCATAGCCGCCGAGGTGTTGCTCTATGAGATCAGGAGAGAAACGGTCAAAACCGGCAGCTACTGCCGTGTGGGTAGTAAAGAGATTACCCGCACGCGTAACGGCTAAGGCAGCATCGAAAGACTGCCCGCTCGCTTTCATGAAACTATTAGCACGTTCCAGTACCGCAAAAGCCGCGTGTCCTTCATTCAGATGGCAAACTTCCGGATGGATTCCAAGTGCCTCAAGCAGCCTCCAACCGCCGATCCCTAGAAGCAATTCCTGTTTAAGGCGCAAATCCGGTCCACCACCGTATAACTCGCTGGTAATTCCACGGTGAATAGGAATGTTCGCCGTATCATTGCTATCCAGCAGGTAGAGCTGCACTCGACCGACCTGAACCTGCCAGGCACGCAACCACACTGAATAACCCGGAAAATCGATCGCAAACCGCAGCCACTCACCATCGGCCTGGCGCACCGGTGTAATTGGCAGTTGCCCAGGGTCGTTATACGGGAAGAGAGCCTGCTGCCAACCATCCTTGTCGATTACTTGACGAAAATAACCTTGTTGGTACAACAGCCCTACACCGATTACCGGCACACCCAGATCACTGGCAGCTTTGAGCTGATCGCCTGCCACATTACCGAGCCCTCCCGAGTAGATAGGCAACGCAGCGCCCAGCATGAATTCCATGCAAAAATAAGCGACGTTGGTCAGGGGGCCTGCGGCATGCTGCTGCTGAAACCACCCTGGTGCGCTCACTGCCTGCTGCCGCGCCTGCAGCATATCATCAACGCTTTTGCGAAAGTCTGGATCGGACAGCGCTTCCTTGATCCGATCTCGGGAGGCCGTCTGGAGGACAACCCAAGGGTTATGTGTGTTTTCCCACAACTCAGGATCAAGCCGCTGCCATACGCTATCGGCGTAATGATTCCACGATGAGCGCATATCCAGAGCAAGCTCCGCCAAGGAGTCAAATCCCTCAATATCTACAGGCAACAGATTATACATGGGATGGTCGATACGTGTTTGTTTGCTCATGAATTCACCTTCAATTCTGCTCTCATAGTACTAGGTTTTCAGCCTTAGTCGCTGGCATAAATGAACTTGCCAGAGTCCTGTAATAATGCTCAATACCGCGTATACTTGTCGCAGTAGCACAATCTAGCTTCCAACTAACCCTGAGAAGACGCCAAGGCAGCGTCGACAATTGTTTGAGCCTCCTTCAGGATGCGCTGCAGATGATCCTCTCCTTGGAAGCTCTCCGCATAAATCTTATAAATGTCCTCAGTCCCAGATGGACGCGCTGCGAACCATCCGCTGGCGGCGCTCACCTTTAATCCCCCGATAGGCTCATTATCCCCCGGCGCGCGGGTGAGGATGGTCTGAATTTTTTCCCCAGCCAGATTGTTGCTCTTCACCTCTTCAGGTGCGAGCTTCGCCAGGCGTTTCTTTTGCTCTGCAGTGGCCGGCGCCTCGACACGGTCATAGGCCGGCGCACCGAACTCGTGCGTGAGGAGTCGATAAACTTCATCGGGACTCCGGCCCATCTTGGCCGTGATCTCCGCCGCCAACAAGGCAAGAACAATTCCATCCTTGTCTGTCGTCCAAACGGTCCCATCCAGGCGAAGGAATGACGCCCCCGCGCTCTCTTCGCCACCAAAGCCTAGGGAACCGTCGAACAGTCCTTTGGCAAACCACTTGAACCCGACCGGCACCTCGTAGAGTTTTCGACCGAGCTTGGCGACAACATGATCAATCATCCGACTGCTCACCACGGTCTTCCCAACCATCGCCTCCTGACTCCATTTAGGCCGGTTTTGGAAGAGGTAGAAGATAGCAACCGCAAGAAAGTGGTTGGACGGCAGCAGGCCCTCGCCCGGAGTGACAATCCCGTGACGGTCATGGTCAGGATCGCAGGCGAAAGCTAGGTCAAAACGATCCTTCATGCCGATTAAGCGCTGCATGGCATAGATCGAAGAAGGATCCATTCTAATCTGGCCGTCCCAATCCGCCGTCATGAACCGGAAGGTCGGATCCACCTCTGTGTTGACGACGCTGAGGTTCAACCCGTAGTGCTCGGCAATCGGCTCCCAGTAGTGAACCCCTGCACCGCCAAGGGGATCGACCCCGAGCTTGAGTGTCGCCCCGCGAATAGCATCCATGTCGAGCACGTTGGCCAAATCCGCTACGTATGTGGTGAGGTAGTCGTGTCGGTGGGTCGTGGATGCACGCAACGCCTTTTCGTAAGCCATCCGCTTCACACCCACTAGCTCATTTTCGAGGAAACCATTCGCCCGCGCCTCGATCCAGGCAGTGATATCGGATTCTGCTGGTCCGCCATTAGGGGGGTTGTATTTAAAACCACCGTCATGGGGGGGATTGTGGGATGGCGTGACGACGATGCCATCGGCCAGACCTGTCTTGCGCCCGCGGTTGTACGTGAGAATCGCATGGGAAACGGCAGGAGTTGGGGTATATTCGTCATCCTTTGCGATCATGACGTTCACCCCGTTGGCCGCCAGCACCTCTAATGCGCTGGCCGACGCCGGTGCAGAAAGGGCATGTGTATCCCAGCCTAAAAATAGCGGCCCATCGATCTTCTGCTGTTTGCGGTAAAGGCAAATGGCCTGACTGATGGCCAATATATGCTGCTCATTGAAGGCCTTCCCCAAGGCCGAGCCCCGATGTCCAGAAGTACCGAACGCCACCCGTTGCGCCGGTACGGTGGGGTCAGGTACCTGGGTATAGTAGGCCGTGACGAGTCGCGGAATATCCGCCAACATAGCCGATGTAGCTGGCTTGCCTGCTAGGGGACTGATGTTGGTAGGCGTATCTTGTGGGTTGAGCATAAGTAACCTCCATTGATTGGGCATATGGTTGGCATGGATTGTAAAACCGTTTATTTCTTGCCGCGTATTTCGTTGATCAATTCCATCTGTATCTCCTGAATTTCCACCAAGCGCTCCCATTGGTGCGACAGCAAATGGTCCACTTTCTGGTGCAGGTAATGGATTTCCAGTTCCGCTTTCAGATTTATTTGATAGTCGCGCTGGGCGTGCAGGCGGTCCCGATCCTCCTGACGCCCCTGACTCATCATGATGATCGGGGCCTGAAGAGCTGCAATGCAGGACAGAACCAAGTTGAGCAGGATGTATGGATACGGGTCGAACGGTTGCCGAAAGAGGCTGATGGTATTGAACAAAAGCCACAGAATCAGTGCCCCTGAGAAAAAGAGGATAAACCCCCAACTACCGATTCGATCAGCAAAGAGGTCGGCCATGCGCTGACCAAAGGTCAAGTTGGCTGCATACTCGGTGTCGGGATTTTTGGACAACACCTCTTGCTCCCGCAAGTTCTCAATGACCTCCTGTTCCAGCGAGGTGATTTCACCTTTTTCCTCGTGAAGCAACTGTTGGACATACTTGTGGCGAAAATCCTGCAAATCCTGGGTGCAAATCCAACCACTTTCCTCCCAATGTCCCACCTCGCGTCGGATCAAGTCTGCCACCACGGGACGGACAATTATTCCATGGTTAAGATCGCTGCGTTTATCGCTGCCACAAATCTGACAAGATGGTTTGGTCGGCATGGTTTTCTTCCGCATTGAATGCCCTCCCGGTTGGAATAGGATACGTATTCCCTCGTATGGAAACTCCATCCGCACCCACCCATGATTTACCGGTGTCAGCAAGATACAGATGAAGGGTCATGCCGCATTATTCTCTGGTTTAGCTATCTTGGCATCTGCCTCAGTCACAGCCTGGCTAACTGCTTTGTGGGCTAGCCTCGAAATAAAAATCAGGACCACGACACCTGCCACAAGCCCCCCGAAGAGCGCCAAATCATGCAGATGAGTCGTTGTTCCCGTACTGCCAGCTAAGCGGGCGGCATGTTTCCCGACATGGCCGAAATAAACCTCAAGCAGTAGATGAGGAGTCAATGCCAGGCACGCAATCAGAAAACCGAAGAACCGGACCCCGGCAGCACCGAGAAGGTAATTGATCGAGGCAGGATTCAACGGTGCAAGGCGTAGCAACACCTGCAACCGAAATTCGTTATGTTTGACGGCCCGTTGAATAGCCGCCAACGATGGTCTAGAACTAATTATACGTTGGATTCGGCTCCTCAACAACTTGCGCGAGAGGGCGAACTGGAGCGTCGCAGCCACCAGACTACCCGTAAGCACCGCCATAAAACCCAAACTCGGTCCGAAGAGGGCACCTGCAATAATGGATAACACCGATTCCGGCACAAGCAAAGATGTGACCACGACATAAATTCCGATAAACGCCAGCACCCCCCAAGGGCCAAGATTGGAGATCCAAGATTCAAGAACATTGATGTGAGGCTCGACTTCCCTACCCCCAACGACAAGCACAATGCTCAATATCAGTCCGACCACCAAATAAGGGATAGCCTTTCTGGAATATTCACGTGTCAAAAAGACTCGAATCTGGTCAATGTCAGAATTTATTCTACTACTACCCTTTTTCGCCCTATTATTCAAAGCATCGGCGCCAGCATACGCACCACTCCTTCACTGATATCCCGCATCATGCCTACGGTATCCACTCCACGACGGCTATCCCGCGCAAGGTCTTTAATCCAAGCGTGGATATCTTGAACCTCCGCCGGACTGTAGACCAGCAACCCCGTCTCATAATTGAGGAAAAGACTTCGCATGTCGAAGTTGGCCGAACCGATTACCGCTAGGTTATCGTCTGCCAAAAGCGCCTTCCCATGCAACATCCCTCCCTGATAGAACAAAACTTGCCCGCCTGCTTTCTGCAGGTCACGCAAATAAGGTCCTCGCGCCATGTCAGCCAAGCGGTGATTAGATATTTCTGGGATCAGTACCTGTACATCAACCCCTCGATGCGCGGCCAAGCGTAGCGCCTCGGCCAAGGTCTCATCCGGGATGAAATAGGGGGACACAACCCATAAACGTTTTTTCGCCTGAAAGACAGCAGACACTAAGGCCGCATATAGGGGGTCACCACTGACATCCGGGCCCGAGGGAACCACTTGGACGGTTACATGCCCCATGGGCGTTGAAGCTAACTTCAAACCCTCAAAATGATCTGGAAGCTTTTTCCCAGTGGCGAATTGCCAATCTGAACGAAAGATGGTTGTGTAGTGCTGAGCCGCAGGTCCCTCTAACAAAAAAGACAGGTCGCGCCAGCGTTCAGACGTTGGAGTCGGGCCAATATATTCGGCGGCAATGTTGGCCCCTCCAGCCCAGACTCTGGAACCATCCGCAACGACCGCCTTACGGTGATTGCGCAGGTTGGTGCGACCGCGAAAGGGTCGATGCAGAACCGGTATGAAAAAAGCGACCTCACCCCCGGCTTCAAACAGCGATGCCAAGGTGCGTTTGCCGGTGTGGAGTGATCCTACACCATCAAGCAGTACTCGTACTTCGACCCCTGTCGCAGCACGGCGCGCAAGACGTTCGATGATATCGCGCCCGACCACATCCGGATGCAGGATAAACGTGCTGACCCAGAGACTCTCGCGAGCCTGCTCGATGATTTCCACCAAAGCTGCGTAACCTTCTTCCCCTGTACGACACAGCCTCATCCGGTTACCATCACAAGCGCCTGCAACCCCATAGGAACGCAGCAGTCGATCTATGCCATGGATTTCTTTCGGGAGCGGCAGGGATTGGCCAGGCAACTGCAATCCCCCTTTACTATCCGCTAGCCTACGCATTTTACGCCCACCCAGCGCAAGGTACAAAGGAACGCCGAGATATGGCACAAGCAGCATAAGCAGCAACCAGACCAGAGAACTCGATGGAGAGCGCCGCTGACGGATCATCTGCGCAAGCATAGGGACGGCCAGTAAAAACCCGAAGAGCAGTACCAAGTGAGACAAAAACCAGGCCATGAGCATTCACCCCTAAGCGCTCCCGCTTTGTGAAATTTTTGCGCTTCTTGTGCAGAATGAATTCCTCTGCTCGTACAGATTAACTCAGACGCACGGATTCACCAGTTCATGTTGGAGCAAAAAGACACCCCGTCTCATTTGAACGCAGGTTGGACTTCCCTAAACAATAGCGTATAAAGCTGATTAAGTGCCCTTGTACATGCGAAAGAACGTGTTAGCCTTGGTCTCAGGTCGTTGATTTGTCTACATTACCTAGATCTAGAGGTATATGTAACTTATAAAAATTCTGTGAATTCGAGGTCTAGAGCAACGTCATGGACAAGGTTAGTGGTGCCACAAAGAAGATTTTATCTTTGGTACCCAAGATAAAATCGCACATGATGGAGGGAGAATAGGATGGATGCAAATGGCGTAATTGTGCCCTTGGATGTTCCAAAGGCGGCGCGGGAAGATTATATCAAGAACTATTTAGAGATTACCCATAAAACCGGGCGCTTGATGCTTTTTGCCGGCGATCAAAAAGTAGAGCACCTGAATGACGATTTTTATGGTGAAGGAATCCACGAGGATAATAGTACTCCCGATCACCTATTCAAGATTGCAAGCCAGGCCAAAATTGGTGTTTTTGCTACTCAGCTTGGACTGATTGCAAGATACGGTATGCATTATCCGGACATCCCTTACCTAGTAAAACTGAATTCCAAAACAAATCTGGTCAAAACTTCTCAGTCAGACCCATTCAGTCAGCAGTGGATCGACATCCAGCAGGTAGTGGATTTTCGTAATAATAGCGGATTGAACA
>JAVERW010000144.1:0-3079 GCA_034006915.1 Desulfuromonadaceae bacterium
CAACCGTGTGCGTGGAGTAGCGCGCCAATACCGCCGGATACGGGAGCGCATCCAGGAGCACTTGCTGAAACTTCTGTGACTTCTGCAGCTTACGGAGTGTCCACTCTTCGCGTTTTTTATGTTCTGCACTCAATAGGGCAAAGCCCAGGTCGTCGCGTAATTGTTCGAGCAGTTCAATGCGTGAGCCGTTAAAGTAATTGGGTGTGGATGCATACACCTTAAACACCCCCACCACTTCGGTACCAATAAAGATAGGCATTGACGCTGCCGAACCAATACCAGCTTTTTCTGCCTCCTTCAGCCAGGGAGTCAAACGTATATCATGCATAAAGTCATTGGTGACTGCAGTTTTCTGCTCGCGCACTGCTTTCCCCGTAAGGCCACGCCCCAGCTGAACTTCAGGGTCGATGCTGACGTCGATAGCGTTAATGTACGCACACCCTTTTTCATCTCCATATACCGCAGCATGACTCAGGGCTGAACTCTCTGCGTCGATTAGAGCAACACTGGCGAGATGAAACTTCCCATATTCCACCGCAATGCGACACAAGTTCGCGTAAAGTTGTTGCGGATCATCGGTACGCAACATAGCCTGATTTGCAGCACTCAGAGCGCTGTAGAGGTTGTTGCTCTGTTCCAGATCATGTTGGAGAGCCTGCCGATATTTAAGGTGCTGACGTAATCGCGCCGCCCCAACATGCATAGCACCCGCCCCCAGCGCCCAGATTGCAAAACACATCACATTGAACGCAACCGCCCTGGTTTTAAGCATCGCCTGAATAGGTTCTAGCGGAACACGAATTGAGAGGGCAGCGGGCTGGTGAATGTTCTCATACCCCGGATGGCAGGGCAGACAACGCTCGGTTTTCTCCATCACATGCAGTTCGCGGTATTCTGTGCGCCCTTTGGGACCTTGTGTCTTTTCACGCACTATATCGTGACCACTCTGCAACAAGGGGAATTTATCTTTTTCCCAAGTATCCAGCATGTTGCGCGGGTTCAGAGGGACAGGGCTCACTAGGCGGCTGTGAACACCTTCGTCGGAAAGCAAGGCCTGGATCTGACTTAGAACCTGGGCCGAAGAAAGTACCGGAGTCGACTCCCCTTCCTGTCCTCTGATCTCTAGCCCTTTCTGATGTAAAACCCACTCGCGGATTGTATTGGTGCGATCTCTTTCAAGTAGCGCTGCCTGACGTGCTAACGCATCAACTTCATGCTGGGTTTCTACAACATTAAACAACAGCGCCCCCAGCGCCAGCAGCAGCCAAGCACTCTGGAGCAAATGGTAAAAATGGCGAAAATAACCAAGCTCAGTATTAAATTTCATCGCAACATTCCGTCAGTGAGCACAACACATGAAAAATCGAGCCATTATGCTATATACTTTACTGCAGGTAAATAGCGTGAGATATTAAGTTTTTGGGATTAAGCACCCATGTTGTATGCTTTATGCATTATATTTCTCTGCATTTTCGTTTCGAAATACGCAGGTATTCAATCACCCAGTACAGGAGGTCTATATGTTCAGATCAATCAGGCTCAGACTAACCAGTCTATGTGCACTCATGTTATTACTTACCCTCAGTGCATGCAGTGAAGACAAACAACAACAGCAAACTCAAGCTGAGCAACAACAGGAGGCTAGTGCTGCTGCCGCGGTAGAAAAAGCACAACAGAAAGCCACTGAGGCGCTTGAAAAAGCGAAGGCGAGTGTGGAAGAGGCAAAACAGGCTGTGGAAAAAACTGTGGATAATGCAGTGAAACAAGGCGCAGTCGCGGTTGAAGATGCCAAAAAAGAGCTGACGCAGGCAAGCGCAGCGGTGCGGGATCAAGCAAGCGCAACCACTCAGCAGGTAGTTGAGAAAACCAAGGCAGCAACCGCGCCCGCAGCAGAAAAAGCCAATCTACTTGTGGCCTCTTCGTCGCAAAAGCTCAATGAATTGACCTCGAAAGTCCAAGGGATCGATTCAGCTGACACTGCCACCGCTTCGACCGTGCAGAAAGGCGCTAAAGTTGTAGTGCCAGAGACCATCGCCTTGGAGAATAAGTTCGGCACAGTAACCCTGACCCACAAGTTTCACGGTGAAACCTACGGCTGCACCACCTGCCACGGGGACAGCACCCCTGGACCCTTTGAGTTGACTAAAGATCTGGCCCATTCAACCATGTGCAAGGACTGCCACAAGAGCTCTGGCGGCCCGGTAGGATGCAGCGAGTGCCATATCAAGTGACCTGTGGATAGCTCAGGTTAAAACATACAAAAAGGCGCGGCAAGATTTGATACTTTCCGCGCCTTTTTATGTACCATCAAGCCTTAGAGGTCTCTATCTATACCTTCCAGATCCGCGATTTCCCCTGATCAATATTCCAGCCACTTTCCCACAGAATCTCGATCAGTTCTTCCACGTTGTGGGCGCGTCCCTTTTCTGTGTGTTCCACAATGTCGCGCGGATTGGCACCCATTTCGGCCCAGAAAAAGCTCGCTCCACCGAGAGCGGCGAGAGTGCAGGGCTCATGCGTGCAGTTGGCTAGCGTTGAATGTGGCATAGCAAGACGGGTGATCGCCACAATCTGAGCTTGCCGCACCTCTGGGATCGTACCCATAACCCCCATAGGTGTATCGGGGATCGGGATCCGGCGAGCCGCACCGCTGAACACCGGATTAATGCTCGCGGTATAGCAGATAAGTTCGGCGATCTCACGGTTATTGTGCTCCGGTCCGATTGGTTCTATACAGGTGCCTACCTGAAGCCCCGCAGCGAGGAACTTTTCAATACTGCTGCGCCGTTGTTCCGGTGGGATGCCAGTATCCTCCCCTTCACCCAAACGCAGAGCATGATACACCCCACTTACCCCAGCTTGCTTAATCTCATCCGCATGGTCGGCGCAATTATCTCCCACATTTAAAATTAAAGGGGTATGCGGCTTGAGCGCGGCGCGCAACGCGGGCAGATAAGGAGCCACCTTGGCATAGGGGAAGTTGGCGGTAGTCATTGCCAGAATGGCATGACATCCATCTTCTTCAAAGCTCTTTGCCATGGCTACTGCCTCTTCGATACTCAACTCAGAAGATTTGCCA
>JAVERW010000032.1:0-20551 GCA_034006915.1 Desulfuromonadaceae bacterium
TTTCTGCTGAGCTACAAGTTGCGGGCAAAACAGGCACCTCGGACGGTTTTCGTGACAGTTGGTTCGCCGGTTTCAGCGGAGATCGCTTAGGGGTGGTGTGGATTGGACGGGATGATAACGAACCGTCGGGGCTCACCGGTGCCAGTGGTGCCATGACAATCTGGGGCCAGATGATGGCCAGCCTCGATCTTGCCCCTTTGTTGTTACCGGCAGGGGAAGGGATCGAGCATGTCTGGATCGATCAGGCCTCGGGGTTGCGCAGCGCAGCAGACTGTCAGGGAGCAATTATCCTCCCGTTTATTGCTGGGTCAGCTCCAGAACAGATTGTGCCGTGCGCACAAGATGCAGAAAAGAAGTCGCTTAAAACCTGGTTTGAAAGGATGTTTGGCCGATGAAAAAGCTAGAGCGTTGGTTAGCATGTGTCATGATACTTCTGCTAGCGGGGTGCGCCTCACTCGCGCCGGTGGCTACGGAGCCGCAACCTCCACCCCGCAACGAAGCTGTTGTCGCCTTGTTTGATCTATCGCGGAGCCAATCCGCTGCGGGAAAGCTCGATATGGCGGGTGCATCATTGGAACGCGCTCTGCGCATTGAACCGCAAAATCCTGAATTGTGGCAGGAGCTGGCGCGCGTGCGTCTCAATCAGAGACAGCACCGCGAGGCGGAAAACTTCGCGGCAAAGGCGAACATCCTTGCCGGCACCGACACGCAGCTCAGAGCGGAGAACTGGCGCATCATAGGGCAGGCGCGCACCAGCCTGGGCGACTATCAGGGTGCGCAGACAGCGTTCGAAAAAGCCGAAGGGAAATAACTTTTCAAGGTAACACAGTCGGGTTTGAGCGACTTGTTATGCGCAGTACCAATTAAGCTCTATACGTTGATAAGCCGCTCGAAATCACTTTCACCAATTATTCTAATAGCCTGACCTTTTGCTATGAGTTCTTCTGCTTTTCTGTGCTTAGAACTTTTTTTATCGTCAGCTAATGCACGGATATCTTGATCGCCAACCACAAGTAAAGAAGTATACTTAGTAACAACAGTTCCGACCTCGCAACCCGAAAAAGTGGCAAGTTTTGCAGCGTCTTTGCGGGGTATTGATAGAGTCCCTGTAAATACGACAACATTACCGAACAAAGGGCCATCTGGATTAGCTTCTAATGCGGTGTAAGATTTTGCCGTAGCTAAAGATTTTAATGATCTTGAGCACCATTCGGAAGCACTTATTTTACTTTCTTGAATTGCTAATAACAGTATTTCGCCAGCAAGACGGGCATCTTCTTCTGCATCATGATGCTTGAATGGAATGTCAAAGTGTTTGGAAAGATTTGAAAGACCATATCCAGACCTTGAGAATTCCGGCCAAGCACGTCGAACAACCCGTGCGGTATCTAGCCACTGGCATTCAAATGGTTCCGATCCATTTTTCTCACAGGCTCTTCGAATTGCTGTTCTGTCAAAAGGTGTATGGCTAGCAACTATTCGATTGCTGTAGTCAGATTTTATTCTTTCATGTATTTCTGGCCAAATTGGAGCGGAAGAAACCATTGCTTCAGTTATTCCGTGCACCGAAACATTAAATTCATCAAAATAGTCATTCGGGTTTACCAAGGATGACCAAGAGTCCAAAAATTTCCCATCAGAAAAATTGCGACTCCTACTTGGCAAATACTTGCCAGATCTGGATTGGCGGTTTCTACATCAATGACTACGAAATCCATTTATACTCCTAAAATGCATAACGTTTCGCGTAACCGGCTGCCAAAAGCTGCGTTGCGAAGCGACGCAGCTTTTGGCAGTCCGAGCTGACGCGATTGTTAGGCTTTTACAACCTCTAGCAGTTTTTGTTCAATTTCACGAATGAGAACGCCAAAGTCGATGACGTTTTGCGATGTCTCTGCACCAGGGATTGCAGCAGAAACGATGACTTTTGAACCATTACGGTAGGGATATGCTTCAATCACGAACCGTACTTCATTGTTTCGACTTGTCAGCACAAACCTATCTTTGAAAATTTTCCCGGTAACGGGATCCTTTTCCCCAGGGCGAAAACTTACGTGCTTCACGAGACGTAGAAAGTTTGCGTAAACAGACTCCGAGCTGTACGGCGAATCAATGTCGAATTTGTAATACAAGGTACTCGACGCTAAGGTGTTACGAAGATCGCTTACTCCGTAGTTTGGGATTGGAAATTTGCCAATAAGCCCTTGTTGGTATGTTATGTATTCTTGTGGTTTCAAACTTACAGAATAGCCGGAGTTACTATCTGTAACGGTGTAACCGACCGTGTATTTTATTCCGGATCCAGCGGTTCCATTATCAACACGGCGGTGAACGACAAACGTGGATGGTGTTTTGTCTTGATAAAGGAGTCGCTCATAATGACCTGTTCCAATAAAACGCGACATTGACGGAAAAGAGAGGTCTTTAATTAATCCGCCGCTTCTAATCACTCCTTCTGAGTTGGGCACATTATATGTAATGGCTTCAATGCTGATTGGGGTTGCTGAAATTTCTGGCGCCTTGTTTGGACCAGTGGAAACACAAGCGGCCAAAGCAAACGCGCTTAATGAAAAAGTTGCAATACGGTACAGCATGGACTTCATGTTCAGTTCTCCTTGGTTGATTGGATAATTCAAAGCCTAACAAGTTATTATACAGTTCTGGCTAACTTACACACATCCTACCTGTTTGACAATTGCACTCTCGGTGTTGCAGCACCTCCCTAATCTGATATCAATAAACATAACGTAATATTGACAAAACAGAATAACTTATGATCCTGCTTCCTGAACAGCTCATATCAAATTATAACCACTTTATGGTGGCACAGAAATTTCAAACTTGACGCGCAATACGCATGCGACTACTGCGCTAAGACTGGACTTGGGTCTATACCGGGCTTGAGGAGCAGATAAAAATGCGTCACTATTCTCTCAAAATCTGGCGTTGTTATTGAGGATGGGTGCGACATCTTCATTTCACCAATTAGCAATCATCGTCAACCTCAAAGAAAGCGTAGCAGGCATTAAAGCAAAGGAGATTTACCAATACCATGACTGCTCGACACTATTCCCGCCCTGGTAATAATCGGAACAAGCAAAGAGATGACATTTAAAAAGGGCCACCCAAGCAGCTACAACAAAAAAAGCACCTACAGGAAAAACCCGTAAGTGCTTGTTTGTTATGGTGGAGCTACGCGGGATCGAACCGCGGGCCTCTTGAATGCCATTCAAGCGCTCTCCCAGCTGAGCTATAGCCCCACAAGTCGGAGGTGTTTATATCAAATCATTCTGGCTGCTGTCAATGAATATGTGCAGCTCAGGGTATTTATTTGGTCAGACGCAGCAGAGCTTCTTTGTATTTCTCTCCCGTTTTACGCACAATCTCTGCAGGCAGGGGTGGTGCGGGAGCAGTTTTTCCCCAATCCAAAGTTTCGAGATAGTCGCGCAAAAATTGCTTGTCAAAGCTTGGCTGCGGTCCGCCGGGTTTATACTCATCAGCCGGCCAGAAACGGGAAGAATCGGGAGTCAGAGCCTCATCAATCCAGATCAGCTCGTCATCATAGATGCCGAACTCAAATTTGGTGTCGGCGATAATGATCCCTTTGGTTTCGGCGTAATCGCGGGCACGCTCGTATATGCTGATGGTCGTTTTCTTCAATTGTGCCGCGATATCTACACCACAGATCTCCTCCACCTTGCTGAAGGGGATGTTTTCGTCGTGAGCACCCAAATCCGCCTTGGTTGAGGGGGTAAAAATCACTTCTGGCAACCGGTCACTTTCTTTGAGTCCTTTAGGCAGTGCAATGCCACAGATTGAGCCTTTTTCTTTATACTCTTTCCAGCCGGAGCCGGAAATATACCCGCGCACAATACACTCTATCGGCAAGGGGCGAGCCTTTTTAACCAGCATGCTGCGCCCTTCTAACTGGGCACGATATTGCTGCGCTACTGCGGGGTATTCGTCCACATTGGTACTGATTATGTGGTGCGGAATAATGTCGCCCATTTTTTCAAACCAGAATTTGGAAATTTCCGTCAGCACTAAGCCCTTCTCTGGAATTCCTTCATTCATAATTACGTCGAAGGCGGAAATACGATCACTTGTGAGAATTAGCAGGTGCTCGCCCACATCGTAAACATCTCGGACTTTACCTTTATTGACCAGGTGCAGCTCCGGACAATCTGATTCGAGAATAACCGGTATCATGGTGGATTACTCCTCTTTCATCGAATTTAAAATGGTTGGTGCAATAGTTATTGCTACATTCTTACGCTTCTCGTCCAGCACACCCTGCAACGCGGTATCCTGTTTTGTCTGGCGCACTTCTGCTTCAAGAGCGTCAGATTCTTCCTGACTCAACTCAGCTGGATTGGCCGGCTGAAGTTGCTTCAATTTTATTACGTAAAAGCTATTGCCCAGTCGATATGCTTGCTCTGCAACCGGGTGTTCTATGCTTAAGGAAAACGCCGCTTGCGCAAGTTCTTCATTCGGGCCAATTCCAGGGACGACACCCCCAAGATTGCGCGTGAACAAACCGGTCTCTTTCACCGCTGCTGCAGAAGGTGTTACGGCAGCCATTTCTGCCCCTTGTTGCAGTTTCTGCATGGCAGCATCAGCTTGTTGCTGAGCCAGCTCAATGGACTTTTCCAGACGCACCTTTTTCTCAACATCGGAGCGCACCTGCTCAAGTTCGGGTATGTAACTGGGTTTGTGCTCTGTTACCTGGGCTAAAACCACTTTATTGCCTACTTTAAGAGGCTTGAGCAGCTTTCCTTCCGAAACACCAAAAGCTTGGTTGCTAAGTTCTGGAACGTTACCTATCCCTCCAATGGTTTCATTGCGGGAAAAGAGTTCGGTTTTCAACGGAGATAATCCGAGTTGTTGTGCGGCAGTTATAATGCCACCCTGCTTGCGATTCATGTTGTAAGCATCGAACGTTTTTTCGTAGGCAAGCTTGATACTCTGCTCGGCTATAAAGCCTTCAACTACCTGGGCCCGCACCTGATCTAGGGGCTTGTAGCCTGCTGGAGTATGCCCAGTAACCAGGATAATATGATATCCCATATTGGTTTCTACGATATCACTAATTTCACCTGTCTCCAGAGCAAAGGCTGCATCTTCAAATGCGGAGCCAAAGGTGTTGCGCTTGAAATATCCGAGATCGCCCCCTGCAGCGGCACTCTCAGAATCTTCGGAATACCGTTTTGCCAAAGTCGCGAAGTTATCGGCAACAAGCTCGGCCTGAACTTTCAGCGCTTGTGCGCGTTTGTCCTGACGTGTCTGCGAATCTGCATCTTGCGCCACTTTGAACAGAATGTGGCTAGCTTGAAGCTGCTCGTCGATACTAAACGCGTCCAAGTGCCGCTGGTAGTAGCGCGTCAGCTCTTCTGGCGCCGGTTCAATCTGATCACGCACCGACTCAGCTGAGATTTCCACATATTCGAGAGCCACTTGCTCCGGCACTCTGTATTGCTCATTATTTTTTGAGTAATATTGCTCAACTGCCACAGGATCCAGCTCGACTGCGTTAAGGTAGTCCTTCGGATCAAATTCTAAATACGCCAGATTTATCTTTTCTCTGAGGCGACGAAACTCTTCCACCACATCTGCATCGGTGACCTGCACCTGCCCTTGAATATAGGCACGTACTCGGTTAACCAGCATCTGATGGCGCTGCATCTGCTCAAAATCCTGCGGCGTCATGCGCTGATAACTCAACACCTCAACATATCTTTTTTTATCGAAGGTGCCGTCAATCTGAAATGCTTCTACCGACGCTATAGCAGAGACAAGTTCGCCCTTACTCACCTTTATCCCCATTTCGTCAGCCTTCATGAGCAACAGGGCCTGATCGATAAGCATGTCTATAGCTTGGCGCGTAAGCTGGAGTTGTTTTTCATTTTCAGGGGTGAAGGCATCGCCATACAGATTTTTGTACAAATTGTATAAGTTATTATGCGCAATCCTGAACTCATCGAACGATATATCGATATTGCCCACTCTAGCTGCAACGGTTATTTGTTCTTTCTGCTCCTGCCCTTTCCCCCAGACCAGGAAGATGGTACCGATAAAGGCAGTTATAATTGTCCAGAAAACAACTTTGACTATGAATGTTTTCTGCTTTTTGCGAATCAGGTCGAGCATATTAGTATTTCTCCTTTATTTCTCCTTGGAAGCGTCCCCGAAGTACTTACCCATTTACAGGAGTAAGCCTTTTATCAGGCGCAGCGTAAAACCAGGGTCGAATATTAGATAAGCACAGTGCGAAATGCAACATATTATATAAAGAAGACTTCCCGCACCATGTGGCGAGAAGCAGAGGATATTTGCACATACATTTCTTTTAAACTTGAGTGCTTGGGAGCTTTCTGCTAGCTTGAGCAATTAACACAAAAACCGCAGCCTCTATCAATACTCACCAAACCAAAAAGAAGCGGCGGCAGGTACAATGCCCCCAACAAACTTACCGAAAGAGGTTTTGGATCATGCTGAATATATTTAACACCCTGCTGGGAATTTTCTCCAACGACCTCGCAATAGATCTAGGCACAGCCAATACCCTGGTTTACCTCAAAGGCAAAGGAATTGTAGTAAGCGAGCCTTCGGTGGTAGCTGTACAGAAAGATGTCCACGGCGCCAAACGAGTGCTAGCGGTAGGGGTGGACGCGAAAAAAATGCTCGGACGTACTCCAGGCAGTATAGTCGCGATCCGCCCTATGCGCGATGGGGTCATAGCTGATTTCGATATCACCGAAGAGATGCTGCGCTACTTTATCCGGAAAGTGCACAACCGTAAAGCGCTGGTGCGCCCGCGCATCGTGATCTGTGTACCCTCGGGTATCACCCAAGTGGAAAAGCGCGCCGTGAAAGAATCAGCCGAATCAGCCGGAGCACGAGAAGTCTATCTGGTTGAAGAACCGATGGCTGCAGCTATCGGTGCAGGGCTGCCCATAACTGAAGCGCACGGCAGCATGATTGTAGATATTGGTGGCGGCACCACCGAAGTGGCAATTATCTCCCTTGCGGGCGTAGTCTACGCCCAGAGCGTACGTGTAGGGGGAGATAGACTTGATGAAGCAATTACCCAACACCTGAAACGCCATTACAATATGCTAATAGGTGAGCGCACCGCTGAACAGATTAAAATTGAAATCGGCAGTGCGATGGAGGGTGATGAAGAGTTGACCATGGATGTCAAAGGGCGTGACATGGTGACAGGTATCCCACGCACTTTGAATATCGGGTCTGCGGAAGTTCGCAAGGCTATGTCCGAAACGGTTAATGCCATTGTTGAGGGGGTGCGGGTAGCCCTGGAGCGAACCCCGCCTGAACTGGCAGCGGATATTGTAGACAAAGGGATTGTACTGGCCGGCGGTGGAGCTATGTTGCGCAATATTGACAAGTTGCTGCACCGGGAAACCGGCTTACCCGTAGTCATAGCTGACGAACCTCTGTCCTGCGTTGTTTTAGGTTCGGGTAAAATACTCGACGAGCTGGATCTGCTGCGTCGCGTGACGATAAGCAGCTGAGGTTATGCTGGAATTAAACGCCAAGCAGATAAAAACAGTAATCCATTATTACACTGGCCTCGGTTAAATGCTTGATTTTTTTAATCTACAAAAGCGCCTGTTCGCTCTATTTGTACTCCTACTATGCGCCCTATTACTCTACAGCTACAATCTGCGCGCGAAGTCGAGCACCAACCTGTTTGAACGCAGCATTTTGCTGCTGACTGAACCGGTGAGCCAGGGAATAACCAAAACCACCAATAGCGTGATCACCTTGTGGCAGGATTATCTGCACTTGGTTGGTGTCAAACAAGAGAACGACAAACTGCTGCTCAAGTTAAACCAGCTGAGCCACCTTGCGATCGAGAACAACGAACTGGCTGCGGAGAATGCACGTCTGCAACAACTGCTTGATTTTCGCGACAGCGTAAATGCTGAGGCTGTTCCGGCACAGGTCATCTCTGCCGATGCCATGAACTGGTTTCGCACTATAATCATAAACAAAGGTACCGACTCTGGGATCCAAGAGAATATGCCCGTTGTCGCGGCATCTGGGATTGTGGGCCGAACCATTAAATGTGCGGCAAAAAGCTCCAGAGTGTTGCTCATTACCGATGCATCCTCGGCGGTGGCGGCACTCGTGCAACGCAACCGCATCAGAACCGTAGCGCGCGGAACCGGAGCTAACCTCTCCTGTGAATACGCCTCCCGTTTAGAAAAAGCCAATATAGGTGACCATATCGTAACCTCCGGCAATGGAGGCGTATTCCCTAAGGGCATCCTCATCGGCACCATTACCGAGGTTCAGACTCCCAAATATGGGCTATTTCAGACGATCACGGCAAAACCAGCGGTAGATTTTTCCCGACTGGAGGAAGTTCTCGTAATAGTTAAGAGTGAACTATGAAATACTGGCTCCTCTTCTTCCCACTGAGCACCTTGCTCCTTGTAGCCCAGACTACCCTCTGGACCATGCTGCTTCCGCAGATTCCCTCCCCTAATTCCACCCTGCTGATAATCCTATACCTTGGATTTCAGGCTCCCTTTGGCGCTGGTGGCATCTGCGCTTTTACTTTAGGATGCCTGCTCGATGTCTTCAGCGGCGTAACCTTTGGCTTCCATGCAATAATACTCCTCGCAATATTCATGCTGACCGCAGGTTTCAGACGCCAACTCAATGCAGACAACCCTCTAGTGTTGCCCTTTGCAACAATTGCAGGTACGGGGGCTTTTGCCCTCTTATCTATTTTTATTCTGCTGCTGTTTTCCGATCGTGACCAAGTCTGGCCGCAGATACTCAGCTCTATCCCAATGCAAATGCTTGTCAATCTCGCAGCTGTACTGGTTTTGCGCCCACTCTTCACCAAGCTTAGCCTTACCGTTGGCTTGCAGTCAACCACGCCATTTAAAAGGCAAGGGTAATCATGCCTCTTCACGCTCCACTTCCAGATGACGAACACAGAAAACGTACTTTCGAGTGGCTATTGTTCGCTGTGGCCATCTTTTTCATCCTCATAGCCGCACGCCTCTGGTATCTACAGGTGATCAAAGCTGATCATTTTGAACTTTTGGCGCAAAGGAATCGCACCCGTTACATCCCCATTGCGGCACCCCGCGGAATAATATTCGATCGTAACGGCGAAATTCTCGTTGGGAACCGACCATCATTCAGCGTTTCGGTTCTGCGCCAGGATGTGACTGACAAAGTTACACTGATTGAAGATATTGCTGAGATCCTTGCATGCGACACAGATGAAATTGAAAAAAACTGGGAGAAATACAAGTATTTCCCCCAGTACTCACCCATCCCGCTTAAAATCGGTATCACCCGTGGACAGGTGGAGCAACTTAGCGAGAATTCCATGTATCTGCCGGGGATGATAATAGAAACCAGGCCGGTACGTAGCTATCCAAGTGACAGTGCTGGGGCACACATCTTTGGACATGTTGGCTTGATTAGCGCAGAAGAATTGGCGAGCAAGCAAGGAGATAGTAACTATCGAGCTGGTGATCTGATTGGCAAAGGTGGACTAGAAAAATATCTCAACTCCACCCTGCGCGGCAACGATGGGCAACTCGTAGTGGAAGTCGACGTCAAAGGTAAGCTGCTGCGACAACGAGTAAAGCGCCAACCAACACCGGGGCAGAATCTGGTTCTAACCTTGGACAAAAACCTGCAGCAATGTGCCCAAAAAGAATTAGACGGCATGGCTGGAGCTGCTGTGGTGCTAGATGTCACCAACGGCCAAATCCTTGCGCTTGCCAGTAGCCCGACCTACGATCCGGATATTTTTACCGACGGAATCAGCACCAGCGAATGGTTTGAACTTCTGAACAATCCACGAACTCCCCTGCAAAATCGAGCCATCAGCGGACAGTATCCACCTGGTTCAACTTTCAAGCCAGTTATCGCTTTACTGGCAGCTTCACATCCAGAAATTAGCCATACGCAGCAACCCATCATCTGTGAAGGTAAAACCAGGATCGGCAATCGGGATTTCCGCTGTTGGAAGCGCATAGGTCACGGCTCAACCAACCTGAACAAAGCGATGCGTGAGAGCTGTGACGTCTGGTTCTACCACATGTCCATGCGCCTTGGCATCGACAGGCTTGCTGACATGGCGAGAAATCTGGGTTTAGGAAGCAGATACAACCTGCCCTTGGACAGCGAACAGGAAGGGCTTATCCCCGATCGCGCCTGGAAACGTGGGCGCTTTAATGAAGCATGGTATATGGGAGAGACCGCTATTACCGGAATTGGACAGGGCTACGTTTTGACCACACCTCTGCAGCTGGCTTTGATGACAGCCACTATAGCCAATGGTGGCACTCTTTATCGGCCGCAGATCCTGAAAAACATAACCTCCCATACCGGTGAAATGGATACGGAGATAAAAGCTGAAGTGTTGCACCAAAGCAACATTCCTGCTGGGGCCATAGCTCAGGTAAAAGCAAGCCTTGAAGCTGTAGTACACGACCCGCGCGGCACTGGGACATCGTGCCGTATTGAGGGATTGCGAATTGCAGGAAAGACTGGTACAGCACAAGTTGTACGCTTGGCCGACGAAGATGAAAAGGGCATTTCAAAAGAAGAGATTGCATACCGCCACAGAGATCATGCCCTGTTTATCGCCTATGCCCCGGCCGACAACCCTCAAATAGCCACAGCAGTGATTGTCGAACATGGAGAACATGCAAGTAAAACTGCTATCCCCGTTACGCGCGCGCTGCTCATGGAATACTTCAATACGGAAAAATCTGGCGCGGCGACAAAGTAGTCAAACGGACCAAAACAAAGGCCAAAATAAAAGGTATATGCATGTTTGATCGGCGCTTGGCGACAAATCTGGACTGGGTTTTTGTGGGGTTGATTCTTTTAACGGCGTCCATCGGAATCGTCAATCTGTACAGCGCTACCTCTGGTGGCAGTACTTCCTTCCCCCCCTTGTATATTAAGCAGTGCCTGTGGCTGGGACTCGGTCTCTTGATAATGACTGCGACAGCCATGTTTGACTATCGCCACCTGCTCCATCTCGGACCTGGAGCTTACGCAGTGTGCACTGGGATCCTGATCGCAGTTTTTATCTTAGGCGAAACCAATATGGGGGCTACCCGCTGGATCGATGTTGGTTTGTTCAACCTGCAGCCCAGCGAAATCATGAAACCGGTTATCGTTATAGTACTGGCCCATTACTTCACCAGACATGAAAGCCCAGAGGGGCACTCACTGCGTGGACTCGTAGTGCCTGGGATTATTCTACTCATCCCTACATTACTGATCATCAAACAACCTGACCTCGGAACGGGGATCATGCTGCTGTTTATCGGCGGCACCATGGCGCTGTTTTCCGGGATTCGTCCCAAAACCCTCGTCTTTATCGGCAGCGCCGGTGTCGGGCTCGCTGCGGGGGGCTGGTTCCTGCTCCACGAATATCAGCGCGCCCGGATTCGTACCTTTTTAAACCCCGAGCACGACCCTCTTGGCAGCGGGTATCATATCATTCAGTCTAAAATAGCCATTGGCAGCGGTGGATTCTGGGGCAAAGGTTTTATGCAGGGGTCGCAGTCGCAGTTATCCTTTCTGCCAGAACGCCATACCGATTTCGTGTTTTCGGTTTTTGCCGAAGAATGGGGAATATTCGGTGCTCTTATTCTGCTCACACTCTACGTTCTCATCATCTTCCGCGGCATTCTGGTGGCCCACAAGGCCTCCAACAACTTCGGCATGTACCTTACCATTGGCGCAACCAGCATTATTTTTTGGCACGCTATAGTAAACCTAGGCATGGTAATGGGGCTCCTCCCGGTGGTGGGGGTACCCTTGCCCCTGTTCTCCTACGGAGGCACCAACATGGTTACAACCATGGTTGCGGTTGGAATAATTCTGAACGTGAGCATGCGTCGCTTCATGTTTTAACTCCACTCCAACTTGTTTTAACTTCACTTTGCCTCAAAGCGCATAAGCTTTGAGGCAAACAGGTGGGCTCAGAGGTACGCACCGTGTATTTCAATGCAGCATATCGACAAATATGCAGAAGAAAAACTGCGCTATTCTCCGAAATGCCACCTGTATTCACTCCACTACTCGGCTACGTCTTCAGCTCCATACTCGTATCCAGTGTCGGAATCCCGTCGGTCACTGTTCTGCAAATGGCAGGGATAACCATTTTTGTTCTGCTTGTCTGGTGCAGACGCCCTACCCGCCCCCTAGTAATAGCTACTGCGATACTTTGGGGCGGAATTGCCACCTCCATTGCACTTACTCCTGCTCCTTACCATCTAAAACTGCTACAACAGCTTGAGGGGCAAGAGGTTACCCTTGCAGGCAAGGTATTGCGAGTGGAAACACAGCCGGGACGCTGGCGCTTGGACGTTGCTGTCGACACCATCTACAAAGGTGAAGCTCACACTGAAGCTAGATCGATGCCAGTGCGGATCCATGTTGCCAACGAGACAATAAAAATATACCCCGGAGATCATGTGCGTCTGCGCTCGAAACTTAGCCAACCTCGCCTGTTCGGCACCCCTGGGGAGTTTAACTACCCGCGCTATCTTGCCAGACAAGGCATCGTCGCCTCGGGTTTTGTCGCCAACGCTGCTGCCATTGCCCGCATGGCTCCTGTAACACCTCCATCCAGTGGTGCACGCATAGCTCGTTGGCGCCAGCGTACTGCGCAGAATATTGCGACATGTCTGCCAGAACAATCCACGGCGTACCTGCTGAGTCTGGCTCTGGGTGAAAACACCCGCTTGAGCCCCACACAACGCCAGACACTGGCATTTACGGGACTATCACACCTGTTTTCAATCTCTGGATTGCATATGGGAATGATCGCAACGCTAACGTATGCCCTACTGCAGTTCTGGTACCGACGCAGCACTACCCTGCTGTTATGGCAGCCAGTGCAGAAAATTACCCCCTTGATGTGTCTCCCCATTGTCTTCACCTATCTTATCCTGACCGGCAGTGCCCTTCCCACTGTACGGGCCGGCGTAATGCTGGGTGTCGCAGCGCTGGTCGCTGCTACCAATTACCGCACCCAGGCCGGTGCGGTTCTCGTGTTGGCGGCTGCCTTTATTTTGCTTGCCGACCCCTTGGCTTTGCAGACCGCGTCCTTCCAACTCTCGTTTGCCGGTGTCGGCGCCCTGCTGCTGGTGTTACCTGTATGGCATCGACGATTATCTGTAGGCTGGAAGCGTTGGATCGTTCTGCTCGTTCTAACTTCATACACCGCCTTTTTAGCCACTACCCCCTTTGCCCTATGGCACTTTAACACCTTGGCACCGGGTGCAATCTTAATCAATATCCTGGCGGTTCCGCTGGTGAGTTTTATTATTCTACCTCTGACATTGAGTAGCACCGCAATATTCAGCATGGTTCCAACTCTTGGCGAACCATTACTCAGGTTCTGCGCTACCCTGCTTATGCAGCTGCTTAAGTGGGGTGAAGCCCTAGCGCAAGGGCCCTTGGCAGGTCGCTATATCTATCTATCAATGGAGGAACACACAGCTCTGGCACTGCTGTGTGCAGGGTTGATTTTCTGGGCTGCCAGCCGCCGAATAGCGGCATATACCAGTTTTGGAGGAGCTATAGCAGCGCTTCTGCTTACACTGACACCCCTTAACAGCCCCTCAACCCTGCGTTTGACCGCCTTAAGTGTCGGCCAAGGCGATTCTTTCCTTCTCCAGACCCCTGAAAATAGAAACTACCTCATTGATGGAGGTGGACTCTACTCGGACACCTTCGATACCGGCGCCCAACTGGTGGCTCCGGCGCTGCAACGCCTTGGAGTTACACACCTGGATGCGGTAATTTTAAGTCATGACCACCCAGACCACAGCAAAGGGTTAAATCATATACTGAGCCACTTCCCCACCAGAGTGTTTCTGAGTGGCGCGCAGATGCATACCCTCAATCCGCACCTGCGTGCGACATTGAACACACCACAAGCTCCAGCACTGATTCCGCTACCCGAAGGACTTATTCGTCTGGATTCATATGTATACCTGCATATCCCCGATCAGACCCACAGATCAGTCAACGAACGCTCTATCGCGGTGTTTGCCGGTCACGGCTCTGAAGGATTGGTACTCACCGGCGACCTTGAAACAGCCGGAATGACGCAACTCATGCGGATTAAGCCGCCGTTTCCGGTTACACTATTTAAGCTCCCTCACCATGGTAGCCGCAACTCCCGGCCGGAGCAGTGGAACGACGTCTGGGACATCAAGCATACCATTGCAAGCTGTGGCTTCGAAAACCACTTTGGGTTCCCGCACCTGTTGGTGCGAGACATCCTTGCAGCAAAAAAAATCCCTCTATGGCGCACCGACCTGCACGGTAGTGTCCAGTTCAGCACCGATGGTAAGAGCTGGAAAGTTAAACACTGGAGAGCACTGCAGACACCCCCTTGACAGCAACAAATTTCCGGCATATTCATAGCATCGCGTTTGCACTGACTCATCCGGCAGGCGTGGCTTTAACTGCAGAGATTAAGGCGGCACTTTCAATAAGAGCGCAAATAGGATAAGAAGGATAAATTGTGCCATGTTTTCGCATGCAACCGCACAATTCGACCTGAATAAACACAAACATACGACCCGAAGGAGAGATCCGTTGAGTATAACCGGCATCAAAGGGATGAATGATATTCTGCCGCACGACATTGCCGCATGGCAGTTTCTGGAGCAACAGGCACGCCAGATTTTTCATACCTATGGATACAAAGAGATCCGCGTTCCCGTAGTGGAAAAAACTGAGCTGTTCAGTCGTTCTATCGGAGAAACCACAGATATCGTCGAAAAAGAGATGTACACCTTCATAGACAAGGGGAATAACTCCATCACCCTGCGTCCCGAAGGGACTGCGCCGGTAATGCGTTCCTTCATTCAACACAAACTCTACAATGAGGCTAATAGCTCCAAACTGTACTATATGGGGCCCATGTTCCGTTACGAGCGCCCGCAAAAAGGGCGCTACCGCCAATTCCACCAAATCGGTGCGGAGGTAATCGGGCAGGATGACCCGCGCATCGACGCTCAGGTGCTGGCTATGCTGAGCCATTTTTTTACCGCAGTCGGAATCACCAATGTCAGCCTACAGCTCAACTCCCTAGGCTGCAGTGCCTGCCGCCCTACCTATCGCAGCACTTTAATTGATTTTCTTGCTCAACGCCTGGATTTGCTGTGCGATGACTGCAAGCGGCGCTATTCCACCAATCCCCTGCGGGTATTGGACTGCAAAGCGGTCGGATGCAAGGAAGCCACCGCTGCAGCGCCATCGGTGCTCGACCACCTGTGCGCAGAATGTGAAGATCATTTTCACAAGGTGCAGCACCACCTTGACTCCTTAAATGTTCCCTATGAGATCAACAATCGCATGGTACGTGGTCTCGACTACTACACCAAAACCACCTTTGAAATGGTGACTACCGCTCTCGGCGCCCAAAACGCCGTAGCCGCGGGTGGACGCTACGATGGCCTGATTCAGGAGCTCGGCGGGCCCGCTCTGCCAGGAATCGGCTTCGCTATGGGGGTGGAACGCCTGGTGCTGCTTCTGGATGCGCACAAACTCAAATCTCCGGTGCCGCAGCTATTTATAGCAGCGCTGGGCGAACGTGCGCAGCAGGAAGGTTTTATTCTACTTAATCGCCTCCAGCATCAGGGTATATATGCAGAAATGGACTTTTCTGGTAAAAGTCTGAAGGCACAGATGCGCCTGGCAAATAAGCTGGACAGTGTGTTTTCTATAGTACTGGGCGACAATGAACTAGAAGCCGGCAACGTCAATCTCAAACGGATGGCTGACGGCACGGAAAAAAACGTTGAACTGCATGCACTGGCAGCAGCGCTTGACGGGGAAGAAGCATAGCGCCTATACTTAACCGCTTCGCGTTGCGCCTGCTGCTCTTCTGGTTGGCCACAGCCGGCAAATACCACATAACTAACTGAACTTAGATACAATCTGGACGCTATCTTATAAAATTATACACAAACAGTAACAGCGAAAGTTACGCTGCCTACTGCGGGAGGGAAAGCCGTTGAACGACACTCTAGGACAATGGAAGCGCAGCCATTACTGCGGTGAACTGACAAGTAAACTCATTGGTGAACAGGTGTGCCTGATGGGATGGGTTCAGCGGCGCCGCGACCACGGTGGCCTGATCTTCATCGATTTACGTGACCGCGAAGGGGTAGCGCAACTAGCACTGGATCCCGATCGCGATTCTGCGGCACATGCAAAAGCGGATACAGTGCGCAGCGAATATGTCGTCGCCATTAAGGGGATCGTTTCACCGCGCCCCGAGGGCACCGTAAATCCCAAAATGAAGACCGGCGAAGTTGAAATTGAAGTCAGTGAACTCAAGATTCTCAACCAGTCCAAAACCCCTCCGTTCGGACTAGACGAATACACCGACGCAGCAGAAAGTCTGCGCCTTAAATACCGCTATCTCGACCTGCGCCGGCCTGCACTGCAACAGAACATGATCGTGCGCCACAAGATCACCCGCGCGGTACGCACCTTTTTAGACGCAGAGCGTTTTATCGAAATCGAAACCCCAGTGTTGACCAAAAGCACTCCGGAAGGGGCTCGCGACTTCCTGGTTCCCAGCCGAGTCAACGGTGGACGCTTTTATGCCCTGCCCCAATCACCACAACTCTTTAAACAACTCCTGATGGTCTCCGGCTATGATCGCTACGCTCAAATCGTAAAGTGCTTCCGCGATGAGGACCTGCGCGCCGACCGTCAACCTGAATTCACCCAGATAGACTGCGAGATGAGTTTCGTCAACAGTGACGATGTCATCACCATCATGGAGAACATGATTGGCCGGGTGTTTAAAGAGACCCTCGACCTTGAGGTAACCTTGCCCATGGCGCGCATGACTTACACCGAAGCTATGCATCGCTTTGGTGTCGACAATCCGGACCTACGCTTTGCCATGGAACTGGTTGACATTACTGCTCTTGCCAGTGATTGTGACTTCAAGGTCTTTGCAGATGTTGCAGCGCAAAAGGGGCTGGTTAAAGGGATCAACGCCAAAGGCTGTGGTACGTTCTCGCGCAAAGACATGGACGATTTGACCGATTTTGTTAAAATCTACGGTGCTAAAGGGTTGGCTTGGGTCAAGGTCAATGAAGATGGCTGGCAGTCTCCTATTGCCAAGTTCTTTTCTGCGGAAGAAATGAAACAAATCAACCGCGAATTTGATGCCAGCCCCGGTGACCTGCTGATGTTTGTCGCCGACAGCGCAACCACTACCAATGAAGCCCTCGGACGACTGCGTGGACACTTGGGACATAAGCTTGGACTTACCGATAAAAACACCTATAATTTTGTATGGATAACCGACTTCCCTCTACTCGAATGGGATGAAGATGAACAACGTTACAGCGCGGTGCACCACCCTTTCACCGCTCCACGCGAAGAAGATATGCCTCTGCTCGCCACAGATCCGCTTAAGGCCTGCGCTCAAGCGTATGACTTGGTTCTAAACGGTTCAGAGATCGGCGGCGGCAGTATCCGTATCCACGACCAGCAGGTGCAAAGCAAGATGTTCGAACTTTTGGGCATAAACGCTGAAGAAGCTCAAGTCAAGTTCGGCTTTCTTCTAGATGCACTCCAGTATGGCGCACCACCCCACGGTGGCCTAGCATTTGGACTTGATCGCCTGGCCATGATTATTACGGGGACAGCCTCCATCCGCGATGTCATCGCTTTTCCTAAAACACAGAAGGGTACATGCCTGCTCTCCGATGCTCCGGGGGAAGTTGATGAAAAACAGTTGCAGGAGTTATCCCTGCGCCTGCGCAAAACCAAAAAGGAATAGACCAAATCCAACAGATAGTTTGCTGCCCTTTACTCCTGGTGAAAAGGCAGCAGACTATTCTAGACCATCCTGAACATAAGTTGTTTACTTACATAGGCGCCATACATCTCCAGCCGCTACTCGTATCCTGCATTCAACCTGTCGCTAGCTGGGAACGTAAAGAATCTACATGAAATCAGAGTATATCCATAATCAGCTCACAAAGTACGCGCCGCTACCGCAGGCCCGTGTGCAATCCGGTCCAAGGCGCAATCTCCAGCGCAATATCCTGTGGTGTATCGCTGCTGCGCTGCTTATCTGCACTTTAAATGCGTGCAGCACCACTCAACCTCCAACCAAGACCGCACACAATTCCTCTCCCGACGCTACAACGGACTGTACCACCTGTCCTGACTCCGCTTCAGCAACATCACGAGACCACGGTTACAACGGAGCCAAGGAGCCAACTAGCTCGACTGACGCAGAAATGGAGCTTAACGGTGCGACCTCCTCTTTTCCCGACTCTAGCGCTGCTACAGCGCATAACGGTACTCCCGGACAGTCACAGGACGGAGACAAAACTTCATCGACTAAAACTCCAGCGCGAACTCCGGTTAAACCACAACCTCCTGCGCGCATAAGTAAATATGCTGTGAAGGTCGGTGAGAACCTCTATATCATAGCCCAACATTCCTCTGTCTATGCGGACGGCATGCTATGGCCTCTGATCTATCGCGCCAATCGTGACCAAATCAAAGATCCACGCCAAATATATCCTGGCCAGGTATTAAATATCCCCAGAGATATATCCGAATCTGACATAGAACAAGCACGCTCCAAGGCCAAGGAAAGTCAGATTTTCTCTGCCGCTGAGCGCAAATAAATCAGTGTTTCATTTCGCATCCAAAAACAAGGTAATTGGGGGCCTGACAGCGCTCAAATTCACTTGACAGCCTACCCCCTTTTGCATACTGTATACCTGTTGTACGCATTGCAGAGACTGAATTGCTGAATAACCCTAGTGCAGAAACACAATGTAGATTGAAGCGACGCAATTACTATAAACGGGATTCTACCGGCATGAACTCAAGCCACAGAGCAGATGCGACCATCACAGTCCGGAATCGACAGCAAAACCGGATGCAATCTGGGCGCACGGCTATAAAAGCGCCAGCAAATCGCATTATGCTCAACCTTCATTGCCTTTGACTGTATTTACTCGTGCCGGTGTGACATGTAGTCACCCCGGCTTTTTATTCATTTAATTGATTCAAAGGAGAGAAACATGGCAAGATCAAAGATTTCCCTGATTGGTGGTGGTCAGATCGGTGGCGTACTTGCTCAGCTATGCGCCTTGCGTGAACTCGGTGACGTTGTTCTGTTTGACATCGTAGAGAACCTGCCCCAAGGCAAAATGCTCGACATCGCTGAAGTTGCCCGCGTAGACCAATTCGACGTGGATCTCAAGGGTACCAATGATTACAAAGACATCACCGGGTCTGACATTGTAATCGTTACTGCCGGCCTGCCACGTAAGCCTGGCATGAGCCGTGACGACCTGTTGGCCGTTAACGCCAAAATCATGAAACAGGTGTCTGAAGGAATCAAACAATACGCCCCCAACGCCTTTGTAATCATCATATCCAACCCCTTGGACGCTATGGTTACCCTATGCCAAAAGGTTACCGGCTTCCCACCCGAGCGTGTAATGGGCCAAGCTGGTGTTCTTGACTCTAACCGTTTCTGTACCTTCATCGCCTGGGAACTGGGCGTATCTGTACGTGACGTAAACGCAATGGTTCTCGGTGGTCATGGCGACACCATGGTTCCCATCGTACGTTACGCCAACGTCAATGGTATCCCGGTTATGGAGCAACTGGTACGCAAGCACGGTGAAGCCAAGGCCAAAGAAGTTATGACTGCCATGGTTGAGCGCACCAAAATGGCTGGCGGCGAAGTTGTAAAGCTGCTCGGCAACGGTTCTGCATTCTACAGCCCGGCCTCCTCTGCAATCGCAATGGCAGAAGCTATCCTGCGTGACCAGAAGCGCGTTCTGCCTGTATGTGCACTGCTCAAAGGTGAGTTCGGCGTAGACAACTACTATGTTGGTGTTCCATGCGTACTTGGCGCTGGCGGTATTGAAAAAATTCTTGAGTTTGAGCTCGACAAAGAAGAGCAGGCTCTGTTTGACAACTCTGTTGCTGCAGTTAAGGGCCTCATTGATGAACTGCCCAGCATCCTCCCGGACATGGCATCTGTCCTGAAGTAAGCTAGTAGAAACAGGGGAACTTAAACCCTCACAACAAGGGCAATGGTAACATTGCCCTTGTTCTTGCGCACAGCCACCCTAACCCTTCAGAGCCCATTCTTTTCATGTTTTAATTCGCACTGTTGGAACCATATAGCCTGGCTGAAAAAGTCAATTATTTAATAGTTTAGGCGTTATCACGCCTTGCGCCTGAACTTATTTGGTGGTATACCACAACCGCGCCTGGATTTAGCATCAGCATGCGTGTAGTTGTGGTATACTGGTCACTTATTTGTTTTAAGTTTATCAACTGCTGCAATCGCTGCGGCGGTCAGGGAACATAGAACGTATCGTTATTTAACAGGAGACAGTATGGCTGAGAACGCAAAACTCACAAAATCTGAGCAAATTGTCGTCAAGTTTGCCGGTGATTCCGGCGACGGCATGCAGCTCATTGGCAACCAGCTTACCGCTCTAGCAGC
>JAVERW010000145.1:0-3047 GCA_034006915.1 Desulfuromonadaceae bacterium
GTGTATGTGGTCAAATATTATATGCAGGGCAAAGCCGCGGCGCAGCAGATAGTTCACTATGCGGCGGCGCTGGCGTGGATCGTGCAAATCGGTATTATCGGTGCTGAAACGGCGTGCAAAAACTTCGGCCAGTACGGCGCGTTCATCGTATTTCGCGGCGCTGGCCGAGGCTGCATCTTCTATGTCCTGCTCTTCAAAGCCCTCTTTACGCAATTCCAAACGTATGCGTGGCCCTACCTTGCCGTTGCGGGTAAGGGCTGTGGCACGTTCACACGCGGTGCGCGGATCATTTATATAGTCCAGTTCGCGGCAGCGTGCAATAGCTGCGTCTATCTGCGCTGGCGGGTAGTCGTTTCTGCCCAGGCGTCTGCGCAGATCCGCGCTGCTGCGGGTGCGTACACTCAATAGGCGCAGAGCGTGTGCATATGCTGTGTTCGCGCCTTCCATTTAATTTTCTATGTTGGGATTTTCATCTTTATTGAATTGATCCCAGCTCAGATCTGAAGTTGAGGAGATGCCCGAGTGCTTGAGCTTGAAGTCGTCCGGGTTGCTGCTCTGGCGCAGAGCTTCTTCGTAAGTGATAAGTCCATTGTTAAGCAGCTTCATCAGAGATTGATCAAAGGTCTGCATGCCATAGGAGTCATACCCATTTTGGATGGTGTCGCGCAGCAGTTTGGTCTTTTCTTTATCGTCAATCAGTTCACGCACGCGCGCGCTTGAAACCATCACCTCAACCGCAGGCACTCGCCCTTTGCCATCTGCGCGCGGAACCAGTCGCTGGGATATTACCCCCTGCAGTAGGGCTGAAAGTTGCAGGCGTATCTGGCGCTGCTGATAGGGTGGGTATACCCCCACGATGCGGTTTATGGTTTCTTGAGCATCTACTGTATGCAGGGTGGAGAGCACCAGGTGTCCTGTTTCAGCCGCAGTCAGTGCGGTATCAATGGTGTCGTAGTCACGCATCTCACCCACGAGTATAACATCAGGGTCTTGGCGTAGGGCAGATTTGAGCGCCACGGAAAAGCTCTGGGTGTCTACTCCGAGTTCGCGTTGATTGATAAGACTTTTTTTGTCTCGATGGAGGAACTCGATGGGGTCCTCAATGGTAATAATGTGCTCAGTACGGTTGGAGTTGATCGCATCGATCATACTGGCCAATGTAGTCGATTTACCTGAACCTGTGGTCCCCGTGACCAGCACCAGGCCGCGCTTGTTCTGGGTAATCTTTTTGATTATCGGCGGCAGGTTTAATTCTTCCAAGGTGGAGACGTTGAAAGGGATGGTACGCAATACCGCAGAGATGGAACCGCGCTGGGTAAACATATTGACCCTGAAACGTCCCAGTCCCTGTAATCCATAGGCCAGATCAATTTCGTGTTTGGTTTCAAACTCTTCGCGCTGCTGCTCCGTGAGCATGGCGAAGACCATCTTGCGGATCTCCTCCGGGGTGAGGCGCGGTGCATTGGGCAAAGGGCGCAGGTTGCCGTCGATGCGATATACGGGGGGGAGACCGGCCTTGATGTGTACGTCCGATGCCTTGAACTTTATCGCCATGGCCAGAATGTCGTTGAGATCCATGGTGTTACTCCGCCTTAGGTTCTTTCTTGCTTGGCTTAAGTTGAGACAACCCGTACAGTTCCAGAATCTGCTGTTCGATGTCGTGCGCCATCTCTGGGTGTTCCTTCAGGTAAGTCTTGGCGTTTTCACGCCCCTGACCGATCCGTTCTCCTTTGTACGAAAACCAGGCTCCGCTCTTATCCACGATGTCGTTAATTGCTCCGAGGTCAACAAGTTCGCCTACTTTGGAAATTCCCTCTCCGTACATGATGTCGAACTCAGCATCCTTGAAGGGTGGTGCGGTTTTGTTTTTTACCACTTTGACGCGGGTGCGTCCGCCAATGATGTCCTGTCCCTGTTTCAGGGTGGCTATCTTGCGGATATCCATGCGTACGGAAGAGTAGAATTTGAGGGCGTTGCCTCCAGTGGTGGTCTCCGGATTGCCGAACATTACCCCAATCTTCATGCGGATCTGGTTTATGAAAATTACGCTGCAGTTGGATTTGCTGATGGTCCCTGTGAGTTTTCGCAGCGCCTGAGACATAAGGCGAGCCTGTAACCCCATGTGGGAATCACCCATCTCCCCTTCAATTTCAGCACGAGGCACCAAAGCGGCTACGGAGTCCACCACCAGCACATCAATGGCGCCACTGCGTACCAGCACCTCGACTATCTCGAGCGCTTGTTCACCGGTATCCGGTTGTGACACCAGCAGGTCATCGGCAAGAACCCCGAGTTTGCGCGCATAGTGAATATCCAGGGCGTGCTCGGCGTCAACAAACGCGGCAATTCCCCCCTTTTTTTGCGCTTCTGCAATAATGTGCAGGGCCAGGGTGGTTTTGCCGGAGGATTCTGGACCGTATAGCTCGACCACACGCCCACGCGGGATGCCGCCGATACCCAGCGCAATATCAAGCCCAAGAGAGCCGGTGGGAATGGTGGCGATGTCGCGCATGACGTTGTCGCCGCCAAGGCGCATGATACTTCCTTTGCCAAACTGCTTTTCTATCTGGCCCATGGCCAAGTCAATGGCTTGATCTCTGTTGTCTACTGCCATAATCGGGGGCATGCTCCTGTAAAGAATAAATGTACGTTTAAAGTCTGCATCTATTTGAGTTTTTTATAGTAATTAAATCACACCAGAGTGAGCCTGATCGTTCCATGTCATGTTTAAGTGCAGCGTTGCTTATAAAGATCCGAGGGTTGGGACCCACGTTTGTCCAGCCCGATTTCAACCGATAGCACAGCGGCACAATGCTTTCAAGCACAACCTGATGCTGCCTGCCGTTCACCTGTGTTCCTCATCTCTGGAGATATCTTTTTTTGGCTTCTATCTGGCTGTATCGCTGGCCTCATTGGGTATGCATCTGCTGCAAGGCCACCCGTCTGATCCAATCGAGGGCGGCATAGGCGGTACGGTCCCGCACGGCGGCACGGTCGCCATCGAAGGTGAAATGTCTCACCTCTGTCCCCTCTGTCGTGGTCATGGC
>JAVERW010000146.1:0-3041 GCA_034006915.1 Desulfuromonadaceae bacterium
CCGACCAACTCCTGTAGCTCAGTCATCTATTTTCCCTGTTTTAACAAATTCTTGTTGCCAAAATACATAACAGGTGGCGGGGCTGTCACCGGAACCTCTACGCTCAAAGCAAGATAAGCCCTTAGTTCGACTTAAGTGTTCAGAATTTAAGCTGTCTCAAATCTAACATTAACTGCGTAAATCCTGCTCCATCCAAACTCTGAGCCCCATCGCACAACGCCTGCGCCGGATCATTATGTACCTCTATCATCAACCCCTGCGCCCCACTCACCACCGCAGCCTTCGCCATTATCGGCACCAGATCACGCCGACCGGTGGCATGACTTGGATCGACAATAATAGGTAGGTGACTCATCTGCTGCACCAACGGCACCACGGTGAGATCGAGGGTGTTACGGGTGGCGGTTTCAAAGGTGCGAATGCCACGCTCACACAAAATCACCTGACCATTGCCCTCGGCCAGGATGTATTCCGCCGCCGCCAGAAATTCCTCAATGGTGGCGCTCATTCCCCGTTTCAGCAATACCGGAAATTTCAGCTTTCCCACTTCCTTGAGCAAATCAAAGTTCTGCATGTTGCGCGCACCGATCTGGATGAGGTCGGCATAGCGACACACATCGTCGAGTTGTCCGATACGCATCACCTCGGTTACTACCGGCATGCCTACCTCATCCCCAGCCTGACGCAGCAACTTCAGCCCTTCAACCCCAAGCCCCTGAAACGAATGCGGCCCGGTGCGCGGTTTAAACGCTCCCCCGCGCAATATATCTGCACCTGCCTGTTTAACAATGCAGGCGCTGGCGAGCATCTGCGCCTCGCTCTCCACAGAACAGGGCCCAGCCATCATTACCACGGGCAAATCTCCCCCGAGCTCAACCTTACCCACCTTCACGATGGTGGAATCAGGATGAAAATCGCGCGAAACCAACTTATACGGCTTGCTCACATGGATAACCTCCCGTACTCCAGCCAGATTGCGGATAGCACTGTCATCTATGTAACCCTGATTTCCGAGAACGCCAATGGCGGTGCGCTGACTGCCAGGAATAGCCTCAGGGCGCAACCCCATCTTTTCTACACTCTCATTGACTGCAGCGATTTGGGCAGCGGTAGCGGCATGATCCATAACTATAAGCATGTAATTCTCCTTTACGCCGCACATTTCTATGCGCCGGTTTACTTCCTGCATATTTAAATTCAGCATATCAAAGCGATACTAACATAACCAAAGTGGGGAACAGCAGAGGAAATAAAAGGCGTACTCTGCACACACGGTACGACGCTGATGCGCATTGAATTCAGCAGATGCATGTGATAGTTTCAGCGCGCTTTCAGCTGTTTATTAGCTGCTTTTGGCGCGGCCACCACTCGGCAAAAGGGATGCAAGCAAGCAATGAACGGCTGGCAAATTTTCACTTCCAATAGCATGCAATATGCATGAATTAAACATACAAATGGAACCCCCTTTATGACCCAACACGTTATCGAAATCACCTCTCCAGTCTTTATGGAGCCAACCGCCCTAGCCCAGTGCGACTCCCTAGACAGTCTGTTTGCGCACAAACGCCCGCTGGCGCTGGAGATTGGCTGCGGCACCGGCGATTTTATCGTTCAGAGGGCGCGCCAATTCCCAGACGTCAACCATATCGTCATCGATATCTACAACAAAGGCTGTCTTAAGACCTGCAAACGGGTGGAGCGCTACGGGCTCGACAATGTACGGGTTATCCGCATCGAAGCGCGCTATCTCCTGAGTCAGTTCAGTGACACTGAGGCGCTGCGCGCGGTATACATAAACTGCCCCGATCCCTGGCCTAAAAAACGCCATCGGCGGCGCCGCTTGGTGAGTCGCAGATTTTTAACCCAGTTAGCGCACTATCTAGAGCCTGGTGGCGATCTGTATTTTGTTACCGACGTAGAAGATTACGCTCTTGAGGTCGCCATGACCTTGGAGGAGATGCCGGAATTTCTCAATCAGCTCAAAGCGCCCATGGCCTATGAACTCGATGAATATCCGATCTCACGCTACATGCGACGCTTTAAAGAACAAAACCTGCCGATCCACTACATTCATCGCCAACTCGACCCCGCAGCCAAGCTGCAACGTGCCCACATGCCGGCGCTGGAGCTGAGTTTTCGCTGCCAACAAACAGAAACACCACACCCCGACGAGACGCAATCATGCAGCAATATCTGACCAACCAATTTGCCGGCACCGGGGGCAACATCAAACTCACTCCAGAGGATTTTTGGGTAGAGGAGATCCCCGCCTATATCCCTTCAGGAGAAGGCGAACATCTGTACCTGTGGATAGAAAAGCGCAACTGCAGCACCCTGCATCTGGTGCAGCTGTTGGCGGAGCAACTCCAGCTCAAACCTGCTGACATCGGCTTTGCTGGACTCAAAGACAAGCGTGCTACCACCAGGCAGTGGGTCTCAGTGTCCGCCCCAGCCGAAATAAGTGAAGACAGGCTATCTGCGCTGGAGTTTGATGCCGATATAAAAATTCTCGCCGTGAAACGTCATTCCAACAAACTGCGCCTCGGCCACCTGCGCGGCAACAGGTTCAAACTCAACATCCACGCCGTTGTCCCCGACGGGCTAAAACGGACGCAGGATATCCTCCACGTCCTTGAGCACACAGGGGTGCCCAATTTATTTGGCGCTCAGCGTTACGGGGTACGTGGCAACAATCACAGCATCGGTGAGGCCATTCTCCGAGCAGACTTTGACCGTGCCGCCCAGGAAATCATCGGCACACCTGCCACTATCAGCAACATCCACTGGCAAAAAGCAGCGCAAGCTTTCGCCGATGGCGATATAGATACCGCCGTTACAGTGATGCCACGCCACATGCGTGATGAACGCCGCCTGCTTCAGGCTCTGCGCGGTGGCGCCAGCTCCAAAAAGGCGGTGCTCAGCATGGGCAAAAAAATGCTGCGTCTATATCTAAGCGCATACCAGTCCCAAATATTTGACCGTCAGGTCCGGATGCGCCTCGACTCCCTCGACACCCTCTGGTCCGGCGATATTGCCTGCAT
>JAVERW010000033.1:0-20138 GCA_034006915.1 Desulfuromonadaceae bacterium
GTCGCCCGTGCGCAGATTGATTTATCCTTAGGAGATAATCCATGAAAATGCCGACGGGTAGATCCCTACGGATTTGTATTGCTATCCTTGTACTCCTGATTCTAGTCGTGGGCGGTCGCGCCTTAATTCTAAAGAAAAAACGTGATCTTGCCCAAGCGCCACGCTATCAGGCTCCGACAACGTTGGTCGATACAGTCGCCGCCTATGTGGGCGATTTAACCGAGGTCCACGATTATCTGGCCATGGTCGAACCAGTCCAGTCGGTAAATATTACTGCACGGGTGACCGCAACCCTAAAGACGGTGAAAGTTGGCGAGGGGGATAAGGTGTCGGCGGGGCAGTCGCTACTTACGCTTGATAATCGCCAGACCGAGGCTCAACTTGAAGCGGTACTAGCTCAAATCAAGCAGACACAGGCCGATTTGCAAGGTAATAAGGCTACAGTAACGACGCTGGAAGAGTCCTTTGCCTATTGGAGCCGTGAATCAGAACGAGACACTCAGTTGGCGCGGAACGAAACGATTGCTCCCGCCCAAGCGGAAGCGACCGTTGAGAAGAAGAACGACGCTGAGGGGAAATTGCGCACCGCTAAGCTGAAATCGGCCTCCATAGAACAACAGATTCGTTCACTGGAGGCTCGCCAGAATGAGCTCAAAACTATACTCAGTTATGGCAATATTCAAAGTCCGTTCCAAGGCGTAGTCACCTCGCGCTTTGTCGATCCCGGCGATCAAGCCGCCCCAGGGAAGCCACTGCTCGTAATTGAAAGCACCGGGGCTATGATGATCGCCTTTGATGTACCACAGACCGATTTGCCTTCGGTTGAAGCGGGGCTGGATGTTTCGTTTAAAGTTGATGGAAATGTGCGTGTAGCGACGATCAGTCGCCTGTACCCTTCGCTAAATCGCGCGCGTATGGTGCGGGCTGAAGTCGTACTTACCGACGAGGAGGCTGCGGGTTTAACTTCCGGGCAATATCTGACGGCGACGGTGGCTCTTCAAACGCACAAGGATGTTTCTCTCATTCCAGTTGGTGCGCTGATAGAGGGTGGTGGGCTCGGTAACGCTGCACGCATTTTTGTTGTAGCAGAGGGAGTTCTTTCCAGGCGCCAGGTGCAAGTCCTTGGAACTGCTTGCGATCAGGCCGCCGTGGAAGGGGTGGATTCAGGGGAGCAGGTTGTACTTCATTCTTTTCTTGGTTGGGCGCGCTTAGCAGACGGTATGAGAGTGAGCGCTAGAAAATGAGTCTCTCAGATTTTTCCATCAAATCTCCGTATGTGATTATTGCCGTTTCTCTCTTGATTGCCGCACTCGGGGTGTTTGCATTTTTCAAAACGCCTACCGATCTCTTCCCCGACTCGGTGCCGCCACAAACTGTTATAGTCACGGTATGGCCAGGAGCAGACGCCGCCGACATTGCTGACAAGGTGACCCAGGTCATTGAAAAAGAGCTGAACACCTTGAGTGGCCTCAAACGAGTCACCAGCACCAGCCGGGATGAAGTTTCTTCGATCAATGCAGAGTTTTACTATGATAAAGACCTAGGGGAAGCTGTACTTGACGCGCAGAATGCAGTAAGTCGAATTCGTGCTTCCTTGCCTTCGGCTATTCTGGAACCGCGCATCTATCGCATCTCGGATTCTACCCGTCCTCTGCTAACCTTGGCGCTGACACCCAAAGCGACAAGTGTGAAGGACCTCGCCCAGATTCGTTTACTGGCTGAGAACCAGATTGAAGACAGATTTCTCAACGTCCCTGGTGTGGCTGATGTTGATGTTTTTGGTGCGCATAAGCCTGAAGTTAAAGTTCGGGTATCACGTGAACAATTGGCAGCAAACAATCTGACTTTAGGAGAAATATTGGCAGCGTTGGCAAGGCACAACGTTTCTGCTCCTGCCGGTACGGTTTACGCTCCCACCAAAGAGTATCTGCTCAAAGTATCTGGCCAGTTTATGAATCTCGACGACATCCGCAGGATGCCGATTCGTTTCAATGAGGGTGGGGTGCTCCGCCTGCGCGATGTGGCGCAAGTTGAGCTGAGCGAGTCAGAACAACGGAGTATCTATCACGGTAATGGGAAACCGGCTATTGGCGTAAATCTTTTGCGTCCCGAGCGCGGACCTACCGTTGAAGCGATCAAGAATATCAAAGCCCAATTGTTTAATTTGCAGGAGGAATACCCCGATATCGAGTTTGCCATCACTGATGATCAACAGCCGATCATCGACCTAAATGTTAACGGCATGCGCTCGTCCTTGTTTCAAGCAGTCCTTCTAACCATAGCGGTAATTTTTCTTTTCCTCGCCGACCTCCGCGCCGCCTTTGTTGTATCCATAAGTATTCCCATGGCATTTTTGGCCAGTTTGGTCGCGCTCTGGTTCAGCCCCTATACCCTCAACATGGTCACCCTCTCAGGGATGATTATCTCAGTGGGGATGGTGGTTGATGCCTCGATTGTGGTGTTAGAAAATATCTACCGGCACTATCGGGAAGATGAAGATAAGAATTCTGTGCGCGCCGCTTCGGTTGGGGGGAGAGAAGTTACTCTGGCTGTTACCGCTGGAATGCTGACAACGGTGATTGTCCTTATTCCTGTAATGTTTGCTGGTGGCTACACACAGCAAACCATGCGCCCGTTGAATCTGATCATTTCGGCAACCCTTATCGGCTCACTTCTAGCCGCGCTGACCATCGTTCCTTTGATGGCTTCGCGTTTGTTGGTCCAGGGTGAGCGTAAGCGTAACGTTGTCGAGCGTGCCTTTTCGATTACGGATCGCGGCGTTGACTGGCTGAGGGGGTTCTATCTTCGCTTGTTGCGCGCAGCGCTTTGTCAGCGCTGGGTGGTTCTTGTCTTAGCCGCAACCTTCCTCGTCATTACCATGCAGCAAGTCAAGCCCCTGATTGGTGGCGAGTTGATGCCACCAATGGACACGGGGATCGTTAACCTTGATTTCGAGACGCCCTCGGACTTCACCCCGCGTCAGGTTGAAACGGTCTTATCTGACATTGAGGACATGGTGTATGAAACGCCAGGAGTGTTAATGGTTTCCTCGGTGGTCGGCTCGGAACCTGGAGAGATCAGCTTCGGTGGCGGCGGTTCCACCGCTCAATCAGGGCTCGTAAAAATCACACTTGTGGACCGCACCCAACGCAAAGAAGATATCTGGGAGATCCAGGATCAGTGGCGTGGAAAACTCCGCCGGATACCCGGTATTCGCGAATTCACTGTCGCAGAATATGGTGCTACGCCGGTTTCGACAACGCGCGCTCCTCTAGATCTGATCGTCAGCGGTCCCGATCCACGCATGCTCGATGAATTGGCTGGAGATGTCTTGTTGGCCCTTGATGGAACACCAGGCCTTGTCGATGTGCGGCGCAGCTGGCGTATCGACAAACGCGAGTGCCGTATTGAGATCGACCCAGATTTAGCCGAGCTCTATCACCTTTCGCCCCCGGTTATCGCCACTGAGATTCAAACCGCAGTTAAGGGTGTAGCCGCCACACCCATGCGGTTAAACGGTTATCTCGATATCCCAATTACGCTCCAATATCAGGACGGCGACATCGAATTTCCCTCACAGGTTCGTGACGTATATCTAGACACCCCAACGGGCCAAGTTCCACTGCGGAGTTTTGCCGAAATTCATCCACACCTCGCGCAACCGTTCGTCACCCGCGAAAATTTGCTGCCTACTATTGACATTACTGCCGTTAATCGAGGCTACACTATCGGACAGGTCACCGGTATGGTAGAGAAGAAACTCACGGATTTGCAAACACCCGCGGGCTATAGCGTCCAAATCGCGGGATCGGGGGTGGACATGAAGGTAGGCCAGCAGGAAATGGGCCGCGCTCTCATGATTGGTTTCGTACTTTTATTCATCTTGCTAATAGCCATGTTCAAGTCTTTCCTGCATCCCTTTACCATCATGGCCGCCATTCCGCTTGCCGTCGCCGGTGGATTCTGGGGTCTGCTGCTTTTCGACAAGCCCATGTGCAAACCGGCCATGATGGGGATGATTCTGCTCGGCGGCACCATCGTGAACAACAGCATCTTGCTACTTGACTTCATTATCAAGGCCCGTGCCTCTGGTATGGCTCGAGATGAAGCCATTATGCATTCGGTGCGCTTGCGCCTGCGCCCTATTTTGATGACCACGGTCTCCACTATCATTGGCCTTACTCCCTTGATCTTCGAGATGGCCGTCGGCCTTGAGCGCATGAGTCCCTTAGGAATTGTCGCTGCTTCAGGCTTGCTGGTTGGGACCTTCCTGACCATGATTGTAATTCCCGTGGTTTACTCGCTCTTTGACAGTTTCAGTTTCGTCGTATCGTGTGTTTGGCGCTGGTTCTGGGGAGTTTCTAAGAACATTGACTAGTGAATATGGGCTATAATTTGCATCTGTTGGAAGGTCGCGCGAGCCTATATTTGAATTTTGCGCGATCGATCTATGAATATCAGTATTTAAGCTTATAGAAGTGCTCTCAGGGCGGGTTAAAACCTCGTTAGCCAATATAAAATTACACCAGTTTTTGTTTAGTTGGCTATTGCGCCTTGATTGAGCTTGAAGTCAGGCTATAGTTAACTATTCGAGGTCAGTTATGCGGTGTCGCCGGATATTTATATGACGCAGCGTTGCTCAAAAACTGCCCCAGTGCGTTGCTTAGAAAGAAGGTCTTGAAACGATTCTTACCCACTGGTGGACTTGAGAGCGTTGTTTTATCTAACACAAGGAGGATGTGACCCATGTTTATCGTTGTCATAGCATTTCCAGCAATTAAGGCAGGCAAAGATGCAGATTTTAGAAAATGGTTTGATTCTTCAGGCAAGACGTTTAGTGGGTATCCCGGCTTTATTAGTAGAAGGCTTCTTGAACCTGTAAGTAGTGAAAATTACGCGGCTATAGTTGAGTTCACAGATCAGGCAGCGTTCAAAGCAATGCACGGTAGCCCTGCACATGACGATGCAGGTGAAGAAGTAAAGCCTCTCTTTGACGGTAAACCCACGCCGACATTCTACCAAGTTGTCGGTGAATAGGTTCAGACATAGGATGATTGACTCAGTGCGTTAGATAGCGCTTCCAACAATTATATATAGGTTGCATGTTTCTGTAGTTAGCAGCCTGACTGTGGTTTCTTAAGTACGCTCCGAGGCAAACTATTCTCTGCAGGATGCACTTACAGCGTGCCCCTTAGCAAAACAGGCAGTCGCTGCATGCGCTACAAATTTCAGCAGAAGTCAGGAGGATTGCACAGTGGCTATCTACAAAGTAACACTAGAAAATAAGCAGGAAGTTGCTGCAGGAACAATGGCTTTCTATTTTAAAAAGCCTCAAGGATTCACTTGCAAAGCAGGCCAGTTCGGCACCTTCACCCTGATCAATCCACCGGAAACCGACGCCGAAGGAGATGAGAGAATTTTTTCCTTAGCGAGTGCGCCCTGCGAAGACTTTATTATGTTTGCAACCCGGATGCGCGATACCGCATTCAAACGGGTGTTAAGCACTATGGAGCCCGGTACAGAACTTACGTTAGAGGCCCCACATGGTTCATTCACGCTTCACAACGATGCGAAAGTTCCCGCCGTTTTTCTCACGGGTGGCATTGGAGTTACTCCTGCCAGGAGCATCGTACTTCAAGCCGCGCACGACAAACTTCCCCACAAGATTTTTCTGTTCGATTCCAATAACAGGCCAGAAGATGCAGTGTTCCTGGATGAGTTGGTGGCAGTTCAGAAAGAAAATCCAAATTACACCTTCATTGGTACGATGACGCAGATGGAAAAATCAAGTCAAGCATGGCACGGAGAGACTGGGTTTATCACTCAGGCTATGCTCCTGAAGTCAATTGACGATCTGACGCTCCCCATTTATTACATCGTCGGCCCAGAAGTTATGGTTCAGGCGATGCGGAAAATGTTGAGTAACGCCGGAGTTAGTGATGCCAATATCCGTACAGAGGAATTCTCCGGCTATTAATACCAAACTTGGAGTGCGTTACGAAAAAGTGCATAGAGCAATGCTTGGTGATTCGATAGGCATTTTGGATTCTTCGCACCTTGTACTCGTTGTTAGCTTAACTCAAATGTTAGGTGAAAAATAAACAATGTCGCAACGCTTAGTAACTATTGCGCGCTATAGAGACATTCCGCCTGCTGGCCTTGCACAATCAATTTTGGAGGCGGAAGGAATAACCAGCTTTCTAGATAACCAGTTCATGGTTGGAGTTAATTGGCTTTATTCAGATGCACTGGGGGGCATCAAGTTAAGAGTCGCGGAAAACGATGTAGATGAAGCTCTTAAAATACTTGAAGCTTACTCTTCACCTGATCCACATGTCGAGCAGGCAGAAGCTGGACAATTGCCTCCCTCCGCTTGTCCCAAATGTGGTGGAACGGAAATAAAAACAATAGATTATCAGCGTAAGTCAGCAGCATTATCGCTGTTGCTCTCACTTCCTTTGCTTATTTTTTCAAAACGCTATCAATGCGTAAAATGTGGGCACAAATGGAAATAATTTATGTCAATGAAATTGCTGCGAGCTCTAAGCGATAAAATTTTGCAGCGTCGATTACGTATACGTCACAAGTAAATTCATTATTTAATGAATAAGGAGACAAAGAGGCTAGACTCAGGAATGCAACAGAAGGTGTCCTTTTAAGAAAGCTGGAGGAATATGGAACCAATTTTCATAATTGGAATCATCATATTTACAGGTTTTGTCGCTGGCGAGTTGTGCGCGCGTATTGGTTTGCCAAAAGTGACGGGATATATCTTTGCCGGTTTGATTCTAAACCCAAAGCTGACCCATTTTATACCTGAGTCATTTGTTGGGGATACGAAACTTGTTACTAATATAGCACTATCATTCATTACATTTTCTGTAGGTGGAACCTTGCTGTTTTCGAAAATTCGTTCGCTGGGGAAATCTATTATTTTTATTACCCTTTTTGAAGCAGAATTTGCGTTTTTGTTTGTAGGAGCGGCTCTTGTTGTATTGGGACCGTTGATCGTCTCTGAGCCTAAATTTACTTATATGTCATATTTTATTCCTCTGGCTTTATTGTTGGGTTCTCTTGCAGCGCCGACAGATCCATCAGCAACGCTGGCGGTTGAGCACCAATACAAAGCTAAAGGTGAAGTTACTTCAACAATCATGGGTGTAGCGGCCTTTGATGATATTCTTGGAATAATAAATTACAGCCTTGCAGTATCCATAGCAGGTATTTTTATTCAGCATCAATCCTTGAGCATTTATTCTGCTGCTGAACCTTTTATCAAGATATTAGGTTCTATCGTTGTGGGTTGTTTGTTTGGATATTTTATGAATTTTATAACCAAACTAATTAACAAAGAAACCGAAGGAGTTTTGATCACGCTTGTTATTGGTCTCTTGTCTTTATGTTATGGCTTTGCGGGAATGTTTGGTGTGGACGAACTTTTATCTACAATGACGATGGGAATAGTTGTTGTAAACTACAACATAAAAAAAGATGGAATATTTAAACTACTCCAAAGATATACTGAAGAACTGATTTTTGTCCTTTTTTTTACCATAAGCGCTATGCATCTTAATTTTTCAGTTATGGTATCGAATTATTTATTGATAATTGTTTTTATTGTATTTCGTGCAGTCGGCAAATTTAGTGGGACATTCGTGGGTGGTAAAATTTCAAAGGCGTCCTCACCTATACAAAAATATACCAGTGGCGGCTTAATATCTCAGGGTGGCATTGTGATAGGTTTAGCATTGGTTATTAAACAAAATGCTGCTTTTAGTTCACTTTCAGATATTGTTTTAAATGTGACTATTGGAGCAACGATAGTCCATGAAATTATAGGGCCTTTTATTGCTAAGTTTGCGCTTCATAAAGCAGGGGAGATTACGCTGAATGGGAAAAGTATATAAAAAAATAACTATCGTTCGGCAAAAAACGTTGTCACTTTTTTTGCACTAATTTGCATATAAGACTGAGTAGGTCATGGCTGCGATTGGATGGGTGGTGGGCCGGTACAAGATCAAATCGATCCATTTTTTGTTTTTTCGAAACATCACCAATGCGTTAAACGTGGAGGATATTATGAAAAGTATTACTGCAATAAAACTATCAGTTACATTCCTGCTGTTTTTTATGCTGCCATTTACTTCCTACGCCGATCAATCTAGAAAAGTAGCGGCGGCTACCTCGGCAGCAGAAAATTTCTTACAATTGGTAGATGCAGGACGGTACCCCGAGAGTTGGGATGTAACTTCGGAATACTTCAAAACACAAATTTCAAAAGAACAATGGGTAAAACAACTTGAAAATTTTATACCTACCTTAGGTAATTTGCTTAACAGGGAAATTGAAGATACAGAATACACAAAATCATTGTCTAATGCGCCAGAGGGCGAATATGTGGTAATCCAATTTTCTACCTCATTTGAGCATAAAAACAATGCACTTGAAACGGTCACTCCGATGCTCGAAAGTGATGGTGAATGGCGCGTAACAGGCTACTATATTCGCTAGTCATGTTAGCATGAAGGAGAATACGGTTGTTTGAGATAGGCTAGGTTGATGGGTCGCTGTAGTGATCCTTTTGTACGCATGACTTTAAGTTTTAATTATCCGGCTAATTAATTCAGAAGACAGGAGCAGGCCATGGCTGGCGGTTGGACGCGTGATGGAGCGGTGCAAGACCAAATTGATGCAGACATTGAGGATGCGGTGGAGCGCGCCAGGAGTAGGCTCACAGCGGGAGAAAGCCTGACTGAGTGTGAAGAATGCGAATGTGCTATCCCAGAGAAGCGGCGCGAGGCGATCCCTGGTGTGCGACTCTGTGTTGAGTGTCAATCTGCCCTTGAAAAACAGGAAACTGTTTCCGGTGGCTTCAATCGCCGTGGCAGTAAGGACAGCCAGCTAAAGTAGTGCCATCACCTATGCAGTTATCCTGGCAAAGCTAATAAAGCTAGTGAGAACGAATATTCTTGTACCCGTATATTTAATAGCCCTGAAATAGATCTGGTCTGCTAAAGAATAAGGGAAGTAGAGAAAACGTAGGGCGGATATGGGCGCTGACATGGAGGAGATATAGGCATGAGCAAGCTTTTTGAAAAATACACCATACGTGGAATTGAATTTCGCAACCGGATATGGCTCTCACCAATGTGCATGTATTCTAGCGAGGATGGCATGCCGACAGATTGGCATCTTGTCCACCTTGGAAGTCGAGCCGTAGGTGGTGCGGGAATGCTGATGATGGAGGCTACGGCGGTCGTACCTGAAGGACGGATATCTCCTGCGGACGCTGGGATATGGTCAGATGCGCACCGTGATGCGTACCAGAGGATTACCCGGTTTATCAAGCAGCAGGGTGCAGTGGCGGCAATCCAACTTGCCCATGCAGGGCGCAAGGCATCTACCGCTGAGCCGTGGAATGGTGGTGAAATGGTTGGCGAAAAGGAGGGGGGGTGGCAAACGGTTGCACCAAGTGCGATTCCGTTTGCAGACACTTACCCAACGCCACGAGCAATGACTATAGAGGAGATTGAACAAGCCAGCGAAAGTTTCGCTGCTGCTGCTCAGCGGGCTGTGAGCGCCGGTTTTGAGGTAATCGAAATCCATGCCGCACATGGGTATCTCTTGCATCAATTTCTTTCGCCTCTGTCAAACAAGCGTTCAGATGAATATGGGGGAAGTTTGGCAAACCGGATGCGCTTTTTACTCGAAACGGTTGAAAAAGTCCGTGCAATTGTGCCGGAAAACCTGCCGGTTTTTGTACGCATCTCTGCGACTGACTGGGTAGAGGGTGGCTTTGACCAGGACCAAGCCATCACATTGTGTAAAGAACTTAAAACACGCGGCATCGACCTTATCGATGTTTCAACCGGCGGCAATGTTATGTCCGCACCCATCCCGGTTGGTCCCGGGTATCAGGTGTCTTTTGCCTCGGCAATCAGAAGACAAGCAGATATTGCGACCTCTGCAGTTGGGCTGATAACTGAAGCCAAACAGGCCGAAAAAATTCTGCAAAATGGGGATGCCGACGCTATAATGTTGGGACGTGAATTTTTACGCGATGCGTATTTCCCTTTCACGGCAGCCAAAACTTTGGACGAAAGTATCGACTATGTACCCAAGCAATACACCTACGCTATTGATCTTTAATAGGTAGAAGTGTTTAGCTATATTTAGCTATATGGCACCTCAGGCAGAAATCCCGTGTAGAGGTTACGCCGGAGTATGGCTGGGTTGAAAAGAATTTGAATTATTAGACAAACAATGTTTATGCTTAGGAGAAGATTGTATGAACCAGGAAGCTGTGCAACCGCTGTCGAAGTTTTCCGAAATTTTGGGGTTGGATGAAGAACCAATGGGCATATTTTTCTCGAATGAGAAACCTGCCGAGGGTTATTCCCCGCAAGCGGCGGCTACCCCAACGCGTGAAAGAGAGATGAAACAAGAAATTGACTGGCAGCAAATATTTACGCAGTTCTCCTGTGTAATGAAAGATATCTGGCGGGCGCGAAAAAATAAAACTGCGGCATATTTTTCTGCAGAGCAGTTTGGTTGCCCTGGCTCTGCCTTCTGGCTGGGTTTTCTCAAACCTCAGACAGAGACCATTATGCATTACGTTTCCAGCGGCATCCCCGATCATATGGAAGGTGAATTCTACTGTGAATCGTCTGAGCAGCTAAGGAAGATGTTCGATTATGTTGATCCTGAACCTGCGACTCACAAATATTGTATTTTTAAACCTATGAGTAGTTTTACTGCGGAGGAAGAACCGAAACTGGTAACCTTTTTTGCACGTCCTGAAACGTTGAGTGGGCTGCACCAGTTGGCGACATTTGTAACAAATGATCCTGAAGTTGTCGCGTCTCCATGGGGTGCTGCCTGTGGCAACCTTGTGGTGTGGCCACTACATTATTTAGCAAAAGGGCTAAACAAGGCAGTTGTCGGGGGGTGGGATCCTTCAGCAAGAAAATATTTCAAGACGGACGAATTGTCCTTTACCGTTCCTTTTGGGATGTACACTGAGATGATGAAGCGTTTCGAAGAATCATTCTTGAAGACTGAGACTTGGGCAACGGTACAAAAGAAAATTACCCGCAGCAAAAAAGCCTGGGGCGAGATAGAGTAGCGAATAAACATGGAGTTGCATAAAATGAACCAGATTCACATCCAATATTACCAAACTGAAATAGGAGAATTGATACTTGGTTCGTTCGATAAGAAGCTTTGCCTTCTTGATTTTAGATTGCGAAAAAAGCGTACCAGCGTTGATAGTAGAATCAAAAATGCCCTTAAGGCTGATTTTGTGGAGCAAGACGATGCCGTTTTAGCTGAAGCAAGGAAACAACTCGATGCATATTTTAAAGGGGATAGACAAACCTTTGATATCCCTTTGTTGATGGTTGGAACTGATTTTCAAAAGAGAGTATGGGATGCTTTGCGTCAAGTCCCTTACGGTACAACCTCTTCTTACGCGCAGCTGGCTAGCGACATTAATAATGCCAAAGCGGTGCGCGCAGTTGCCAATGCAAATGGGGCAAACCCAATCGGTGTAATTATCCCCTGTCACCGTATCATTGGGAAAGACGGTACGCTGACAGGTTATACTGGAGGGTTGCCGATTAAGAAATATCTGCTTGAATTAGAGCAAAACACAAACACTCTTAAGTGATGCGGTTAAAGTTCTACAGAGACTGAATTAAAAGCCAGACATCTCGTCTAGCATACAGATCTCCACAGCACTTGAGAGTAGGGTGAAAAAGCAGGGCAGAGGAGGAGGCTATGAAAAAAATTGGTGTCATTGTGGGAAGTCTGCGCAAGGACTCGTTTAATCGAAAAGTGGCAAAAGCGTTTATTGCCCTTGCTCCTGCGACGTTGAGTCTTGAAATAATCGAGATTAGGAATCTTCCCTTCTATAATCAAGATCTAGAGGCCAAACCACCGCAGGCATGGACTGAATTCAGGGAGCACTTGATGGAACTCGACGGAGTTTTGTTTGTTACCCCTGAGTACAATCGTTCGATACCTGGCGTAATTAAGAATGCCATTGATGTTGGTTCGCGACCCTATGCTAAAAATGTGTGGGAGGGGAAGCCCGGTGGCATAGTTAGTGTTTCCATTGGAGCTATAGGTGGATTTGGCGCTAACCACCATCTGCGTCAGGCACTAGTGTGCCTCAATGTACCCACCATGCAACTGCCTGAGGCTTACATCGGAAATGCCGAAAGTCTCTTTGATGATAACGGTGACCTTGCTAATGCGTCAGTTGAAAAACTCGCTATTAAGTATATGCGTGCTTATGCTGCATGGGTTGAATTGATCACTTCCAGCTGTTAAGTAAGAAGCGTATTATGGTTTTTCTCATGCAAGCAGATGTTTTTAATTGCATCTGGGTCCAGTCTTTGTTATAAAACTTCTCGCTTCATGCCGAAGTGGTGGAATTGGTAGACACGCTAGGTTCAGGGTCTAGTGGGCGTAGGCCTGTGGGAGTTCGAGTCTCCCCTTCGGCACCAAATAAAACAATTAACCGTTGCCGTAAGGTGGCGGTTTTTTTGTGTTTGAATCACCATCCCATTTTGTGACCTTTTGCGACATCTTCGTCCGTCTTTCACCCGCCGCGGGGCAGATTAAAGCCAAAAGTAGGCTTTCTTATCTCAGATGTTCGTGGCTAAGTGCGATAGCCAACTCCTCTTACTAGAATCAGCCTTAGCATAATCTTAAAATAGTTAACTTGTGTCAGACCGTTGAAATTTTCTTGACAACCTCATCCTGTGTCGATAAAAGATAGTAATCAATTACTATCTTTTGGAGACGTGATGGAAAGAGTTCCGCGATATCTTCCTGCAGAGGCGCGCCGAGCAGCAATAGTAGATGCTGTAATCGGGTTAGCCTCAGAACAAAATCCATGCAGTATCACCACTGCGGCCATTGCTGAGAGGATGAATCTGACACAAGGAGCTTTGTTTCGTCATTTTCCTGACAAGGCCGCTATTTGGGGGGCAGTGATGGGATGGGTAGCGGAACAATTGCTAACAAAAGTTAGACAAGCAATACAAAATGCACCTTCTACGTTGGCCGCACTTGAATCTGTGTTTATAACACACATAAAGTTTATAGCGGATCATCCGGGAGTTCCGCGGATGTTATCCAGTGAATTGCAACGTGCAGAAGATACCGCTGCAAAACTGAAGGTGCGCGCCTTACTAGATAAATATGGTCGTATGCTCAAAGAACTGATGAAAGCCGGAACTGAGCAGGGGGAGTTAGCGCCTGAATTGGATATACCTTCTGCAGTTACAGCGTTCATCGGCATAATTCAGTGGCTGGCCGTGCAATCACTACTGATACAAAAGGCAGAGTGGCTGTGCGAAGAGGCACCAACGGTTTTCGCCAACTATCGTCGTGGTATTGAAGCAGCAGCAATGGAATTACCCGAAACGATAGTTGCTTCTCAGCTGCGGGACAAAGAGTGCGACTGCGAAAGTTACTCAAAAACTCAAGCTGGGCAATTCCAACGGGAACTAAATAAGATGTCGAAATTGTCTCTACATATTTTACTTATTATGCCAGATAAAGATGCTCGGAAATTCCTTAAGGGGCATTTGCCATCTGAAGGTACTCCTATCGCCATGCTTAATAGGTTGTTGTCTGGAGGTGATGCCTCGCTACAGACACGTTTTGATCTGATTCTGGGGATAACGCAGATGACCGCCCTTGATTTCCACATGCTTACAGTCCTGTCACGCCTGGTGGCTGGTACTACATCAATAACTGTCTTTCCTGCCTCAATGAGAAGCATCGACTGGTGTGACTTGGTACTTGATTGTTCAGCAGAGCTGCGCTTTTTTATCGATACTATTAGCTATTTAAACATAGCGGAAAATAGTTGAGCTGCCGTTCTAGAGAAGCAAGCGCCCCAAAATTTTATCAAACCATATCTGTATTTACTTTTGAAATGAAACTTGGATGAATATAAAAAATATCTGTTTTTTACCCGTAGTGTTCATTCTAAGCGCATGTGCTGTGGGACCTGATTATCAAAAACCAGATTTTACGCTTCCCTTAGAATGGCACGAACAGGGAGACACTGAAACACTGCTCCCCAGTTCTAAAATACTTGTTTCATGGTGGCAGAATTTTGATGATTCGGTCTTGACTGGATTGATCAATGAGGCCGCAGTGCAGAGTCTTGATCTCAAAGCTGCTGTGGCCCGCATTCAGCAGGCACGTGCATACCTTGGAGTCGAGAAAAGTCAGTTTGGTCCTACCCTTGATTTAGATTCTCAATACCTCCGCTCTCGCGCGAGTAAAACCGCTGGCAGTATGGGGTACACCCCAACGGAGTCTTCTTTGCCAGATATAAACGCAACGGATAATTACCGTGCAGCTTTGGGAATGAATTGGGAAATAGACCTGTTTGGCCGCGTAAGGCGCGCAGTCGAAGCCGCTCATGCAGATCTGCAAATGAAAGAGGAAGATTTGCACGGCGTCCAGGTTGCGTTATTTGCCGATGTTGCTGCGACCTATATCAATATCTGCGCTCTTCAAAAGCGCATCCGTGTTGCTGACGCGAATATTCTCAGCCAGGGTAAAAGTCTTGAAATCGTCAGTAAACGAGTAGCAGCAGGAGCCGCGCCAAAGCTCGATCAGGCGCAGGCCGAGTCAAATCTTGCCAGCTCAAAAAGCGAGATGCCCGAGTTGCATCAGTCTCTGCGGGAATCCCTGAACCGGCTGACGCTTTTACTTGGGCGTTATCCAGGTGAACTTGATGAACTCCTTGCTCCTCCAGAGCGGGAAATCCCAAAGATCCCGTCTGAAGTTATGGTTGCGGCGCCCGTTGATGTCGTCAGACAGAGGCCTGATATTCGTAGTGCTGAACGCTTGGTAGCAATGCGCTCGGCTCAGATTGGAATTGCCATGGCCGAGTTGTATCCACAGTTGTCTTTGGCTGGAACGTTCGGATTTGAATCACAAAGTGGCGGTGATCTTTTCCAATCTGCGAGCAAAACCTATGGTCTCGGTCCGTCGTTACATTGGAATCTGTTCAATAGTCAGGCGACCACAAACAAAATCAAGGCAGCTGAATGGGCGGCTGAGGAGGCCTATCTGCAGTATCGAAACACGGTATTGGTCGCCATGGCCGATGTGCAGGACTTTATTTCCGGATTTAACCGGGAAAAATCTCGGCGCGATTTTTTGGGAGAGGCTGTCGTAGCTTATCGTAGTTCAGTCCGCTATGCCGAGTCTCTATACCGTAGCGGTAAAACAAGCTATCAAAATGTTCTGGACGCACAAAGATCGCTTTTTGCCTACGAAGACCGGCTCATTGACAGCGAAGCGCGCATGGTTCAAAACCTGGTTGGCCTCTACCGTGCCTTGGGAGGGGGATGGTCAGAAAATTGATTCAGTTATCATTTAAATCTTCGAATATCTGAATCTTTGGTAGATATTTGCGCGATCAAGTTCAGGTGAGTAATAACCAGCAAGACATCAATTACGAGAATAAGGGATAAGACGTAATGAAGGCAGAAGGTTTTAAAAAAATTCTACAATGCAAGCTGACGATATTGGTGCCCATACTCCTTGGTGGGCTTATTTTTGTTCTTATGTTGGCATTGAGGCCTGGCGCAAAAATAAAGGAAATCGGCGAGGAGAGCCGAGCTATGAGGGTCATCAGCGTTCCGCAGGTCGATGTGATTCCCCGTGCATTAGGATATGGAACTGCTAAACCCCAGCGTGTCTGGCGTGCAGTGTCGCGAGTTCAGGGTTTTATCCTTGAGACGAGCCTTGACTTGCGCTCCGGGTCTTTTGTTGAAAGTGACGACTTGCTGTTGCGTATCGATCCCGCTGAATATCTGCTCGAGATTGAAAAATTAAAAGCTGAAATAGATAAAACAGAAGCATCCCTTATGGAGTTGGTAGATCAGGAGCTTAACGACAGACTGTCTTTGGAGATCGAAGAGGGTGGCCTGCGTATTGTCCGTCAAGAACTCGAACGCGACGAGCAGCTATTCATCGAGGATGCCGGCTCTCAAGCCGAAGTTGATGCAAGTCGGCGCGCTTTGCTACGCCAACAACAAAGTGTGCAGGGATTAAAGAATCACCTTAATCTTATTCCCAGCCAAAGACGTTCGCTCAAGGCTGAACTTGCCGCAGCCCGGGTAAGGCTCGCAGCGGCGAAATTAAATCTAAGTTATACCGAATTTAAAGCTCCTTTTAATGCCCGCATCGGTGAGGTCAATCTGCAACCGGGACAGTTTGTGAGTATAGGACAGGAACTGTTTGAAGCCTATGACACCGATGTGAGTCAGATTGAAGCCCAAGTGTCATTTTCTCAGATCCAGAAACTGTTGGCGGATGAGAAATACCAAACGCTTAAAAGTGACTTTCAAAAGGGACGTGCCGATATTGAAACGCTGCAGCGGATTCTGCAGGTTAGGGTGATACAAAGAAGCGGTCCAATTAAATGGGAATGGCCCGGACGTGTAATGGGCTTCAGGGAAACTGTAGATATTAAGACGCGCATGTATGGTCTCATCGTTGAAGTTGATGATCCATATAGCCGATCTGGATCTACCAAACATCCTCCACTGTTAAAAGATGCCTACTGTGAAATTGAGGTTGATGGGCCACTGCGTGAACAACAGATAGTGATTCCAGCCTCGGCCTTCCACAATGGAGGCGTATATGTGATCGACGCGCAACACCGCTTACAGCGTCGTGAAGTCAAGATCGCGTTCCAGCAAAACAATCTCATTGTTATTGATTCTGGTCTTGAAGCAGATGAAATCCTGGTGGTATCCAGCCCCAGTCCAGCAGTAGAGGGTCTTCTGGTGACACCTGTCCATGATGAAGCTCTTCTATCAGAGCTTCGAGCTCGGGGCCTGGGAGAGGATGCGGTTCGATGATACGTTTTTTCACACAGCACCCAACCTCGGCGAATCTTTTGATGCTGGTATTTCTGGTCATGGGGATATTAACCGTCAAGGAAGTCCGGCGTGAGTCACTTCCTGACGTCACTCCAAGCGAAGTGGAAATCAAAATTCTCTACCCGGGTGCATCCGCTTTAGAGGTGGAAGAAGCGATTGTAAACAGCGTGGAAGATGCTGTTGATGGGGTACGATTCGTTGAGGAAGTAAGATCTGAGGCCAGAGAGGGTGTGGCTATCATCACCATCGAAATGACTGAAGGGGGAGATTTCCCGACCTTTAAAGATGATATTGAGTCTGAGGTGGATGCCATTGACAACTTCCCTGCAGGGGTGGAAACGCCGGTTATCACCCAATTGGGCACCAAGGACCAGGTATTGGCGGTGATTGTCTCTGGAGCAACAACCGACATCGATCTTAAAAATTATTGTGATGTGTTGAAGGAGAAAATTAAAACCCTCCCTGGCATTTCACTAGTCGACGTAAAAGGCTTTTCTGAGCGTCAGCTGCGGGTTGAATTGTCGCCCCAAGCGCTAATGCGCCATGGTTTGAGTACCACTGATATTGTAAATGCCATAAAACAACAAAGTATAAACAATCCCGTCGGCGATATAAAAACCCAAGAGCAGGAAATCTTGTTGCGTTTTGTTGAGCAACGTCGGGATTCGATGGCTTTGGAGAGTCTGGTTATTACAGGAGCACAAGGGGGGGGAGAAATCCTCTTGGGCGACCTTGCCAGTATAAGTGATACCTTTGAGTTCGCAGAAGAAAAAATCCTTTTTAAGGGACGTCGTGCTGGAAAGATTATCGTCAGTAAAACTAAGACCGAAGATTCTCTGCGGATTGCCGACACGGTTCGCTATTTTATTGCTCAGGAACAACAGCGTCAGCCAAATATCGATTTTTACATAACCGAAGATGGCTCCAGAGGGTTGCGGGATCGACTCGAGCTGGTTGTTTCCAACGGTATTCAGGGCATTGTATTGGTCTTACTTATCATGTGGCTTTTCTTTCAGTTTCGTATGTCGTTCTGGGTGGTTATGGGGCTACCAGTTGCTTTTTTGGGGGCTATGGCTTTCATGCCAGCTTTACACCTGACAATCAACCTCATGACCCTGGTGGGTTTTCTTCTTGCGCTGGGCATCCTGATGGATGACGCCATTGTTATCGCAGAAAATATCGTAACCCACCTTCAGAGAGGTAAGACAGCCCTGCAAGCAGCTTTGGATGGAGTTCTGGAAGTTAAAAATGGCGTTTTTTCTTCTTTTTTAACCACCGTCTGTGTTTTGGGGCCGTTATCATTTATCAGTGGCGATATAGGCAAGCTTCTTCGCGTAGTCCCCATGATTCTCATCCTTGTGCTGGCCGTCAGTCTGGTGGAAGCCTTTTTGATCCTGCCTTCTCATCTAGCACATAGTCTGCACAACCACGATTTAAAAGATCGTAGTCGGTTTCGGCAACAATTTGAGCAGAAATTTGAGTACTTTCGCGAACACTTTGTTGGGCGTTCTGTGGATAAAATTATTGAGTTTCGTTACTTATTCCTCGGGTGTTTGATGTGCTTGCTCTTGATTTCCGTGGGGATGATTACCAGTGGTATTTTGCCCTTCCAGGCTCTACCAAAATTGGAGGGAGATGTTGTGGTGGCGCGGGTTTTGATGCCTGCAGGTACCCCGCTTAGCAAAACTGAAATGGTGGTTGACCAGCTCGTGACCGGCCTAGAAAAAATGAACACCCAGTTTACTGCTGAGCAACCTGAGAATCAGCAACTGGTTCTTGGTTCAAATATCCAATTCAACTTAAATGCCGATGCTTTTGAAACGGGGGCGCACGTAGCGACAATTAGTGTCGATCTGTTGACAGCCGATGAGCGCTATGGTCGCATTGACGATTACCTGGATGTCTGGCGGCAAGAAACCGGCGCTGTCCCGGATGCATTGAGTATAGTCATGAGCGAGTCGAGCAATGAACCGGCGGGTCGCGCGATTGAAATCCGGGTTGCAGGTAGAGACTTAACCGAGCTCACTGCGGCGGTCGGTGAAATACGCCAGTGGTTTAGCCAGTTTGCTGGAGTAAACAATCTTTTAGATGATCTGCGACCTGGCAAGAGGGAATTGAAGCTAACGATAAAAGAGGGCGCCTCTGGTTTAGGCCTTGACGCCGTCACCATGTCACAGCAATTGAACGCCGCTTTTCAAGGGATGACTGCGGATGAATTTCAACTCGGGAGTAATGCTTACAGCGTCGATGTTCAGCTTCATAAAAACCTTCAGAAGAGTGTTGATGATCTAAATTATTTTCACTTTAAGACCCCTGACGGACAACAGGTTCCCCTTCCTGCGGTGTTAAGTATATCTGAAGAGTTAGGCTGGGCGCGAATTGCTCATGTCAATGGCGTGCGTACAGTAACCTTACGCGGCGATGTGGATACGGCCGTTGCAAACAGCGCAAAACTGATCAATCAGTTCAAGCGAGAGTTTCTACCTGCGATTCAGGCAGACTATCCTGACCTCAATATTGCGTTTGAAGGGCAAGAAAAGAACGCCAAAACTACGCAAAAATCGATTGTGCGAGGTATTTTGTTAGGCCTGATCGGGGTCTTCATCTTGTTGAGTTTCCAATTTCGTAATTATCGTGAACCGCTCATCGTTATGGTAATTATCCCCTTCGCGCTTATCGGGGTGGTTGGCGGCCATCTTTTGATGGGAATGCCTTTTACTCTTCCGAGTTTGTTGGGATTTGTATCATTGGCCGGCATTGTCGTTAATGATTCGATCCTTCTTGTGTTGTTCATCAAGAAGGAACTTGAAGAAGGAGCAGATGTATTTACGGCAGCAACTCAGGCGAGTAGGGCGCGATTTAGGGCCGTCTTGCTGACTTCAATAACTACAATTGCCGGCATGCTCCCCTTGTTGTTTGAAACTAGCCTGCAGGCCCAGATCATTCAGCCGCTGGCCATCAGTATCGCCTTTGGTTTAATGGCTACCACTGTCCTGGTTTTGTACGTCGTTCCTGGGATTTATGTGGTTCTGGATGATTTCGGAGTCAGTTTTATGCAGAGTAACAGGACTGAGAAGAAGGAGAGGAATCTGACAATATAACTAGAGAAATAATCAAGTTTTTATGCAAACAAACAGACGTTTAACGCAAGTATGTCTGGCGTTCCAAAACATTAAACCCACGTTGAAAGGGAAATAACATGAAAATAAAAAC
>JAVERW010000147.1:0-2994 GCA_034006915.1 Desulfuromonadaceae bacterium
CCGGTCTTGTTGGCGTAGACCTTGGCGTCTGGTGCCTGTACTGCAATGGCATCCAGTCCAGCGTGAAATGGTTCGGAGGCTGCGGCAACCAGCTTACTGTGAAAAGCCGCCGCGACATCAAGGGGAATGCAGCGCATGCCGGCATTTTTGCAGGCAGTGGCGGCGCGTTCAATTTCCGCGCGCGCTCCCGAAAGCACCCCTTGCTGCGGGGTGTTTTTATTTGCAACGATAAGATCCAGCCCTTCAGATTTAAGCAGGGCTTCAATATCTGCCAGCGGGGCGGAGACCGCAAGCATGGTCCCTTTGTCGCTGCCGTCGCCGCGCATCAGGGTGCCGCGCAGACCGGAGAGCTGATACAACTCCGCCGGGGTGTAGCAATGGGCGGCACATAGAGCGGTCAGTTCACCGTAGCTGTGCCCGCCAAAGACCCCAGCTTTTATCCCATAGCGCTGTAGATAGCGCCAAGCACCAAAACTGACGGCGCCGATGGCTGGCTGCGCATGCTGTGTAGCCTGCAGTTTCTGCGCTGCGGCGTCTTTATCGTCATTGGTGTAGACGCTATGGGGGTAGATCAGATCGCTGAGCTTTTGCCCTTGCTCTAGTTCTAGGGTGGCGTCGGCACGCTCCAGCTCTTCGAGCATTTCTGGTGCATGACACGCGAGATCGCGGAGCATGAATGGATACTGTGCACCCTGGCCGGGAAATAACACCGCAACCTTGCTTGCATCTGCACCGATAGGCTCTACAGCGCTGTAGTATATCCCCGTTGGGGTTGAGGCCTGATCTTTACCGCTTTCAAGCAAGGTATGGGCCTGGCCCAGGGTAGCAAGTGCATGCGCAGATTCTTCGATGCAACACACGAGGCGATGTTTAGCCCCAGGGTCAAACGCAGTGCGATTACGCGCGGCTAACTGGCGTACATGTTCTGTGCTGGGCGCTGTGGCGGAATTCTTCTGCAAATCTACCTGGCTTTGTTCGAGCTGTTGTTTAAGTCCCTCCAGGGATGCGGCGCTCCATGCCATGATCTGTGGGCTGCCATCCCAGTCGCAGAAGCGTTTTTCATGCTGATATTCTTCCAGAATACAGTGAAAATTACTTCCGCCGAAACCGAATGCACTTACCCCAGCACGGCGCGGCTTGTTCGCTTCTGTGACCCAGGGGCGCGCTTCGGTGTTGACATAAAACGGACTGTTGCCAGCGGTAATTATATCCTGCGGGCAGTCTACATTGATAGTGGGGGGGATAATCTTGTTGTGCAGTGCCAGCACCGTTTTAATGAGTCCAGCGGCACCAGCGGCGGCCTTGGCGTGGCCAATCTGGGATTTAACCGAGCCCAAGGCGCACCAAGGAGTACCATCGCTGTCACCGAATACTTCGCGCAGGGCTTTAATTTCGGTGGCGTCTCCGACCTTGGTTCCAGTGCCGTGTGCTTCAATAAGGGTTATATCGCGTGGTTCTACACCGGCGAGTTTCTGAGCATTTAAGAGGGTGCGTTTTTGCCCGTTTACGCTGGGTTCATAGATAGCACCGCCCTTACCGTCACTGCCGCTGCCAACGCTCTTGATGATAGCGTAGATGTGGTTTCCGTCGCGTTCCGCATCTTCCAGACGTTTTAAGGTGACAAGGCCCAGACCTTCTCCAATCATGGTGCCATCGCTTGCTTCATCGAACGGACGAATTTGGTTGGTAGGGGATAGAGCCGGCGTTTTGCTGAAGCAGGTGTACATGAAGATATCGTTAAAGGTGTCGATACCTCCGGTGATCACCATGTCCGCATGCCCACATGCCAGCTCCATTGCCGCCATATGTACCGCACTCAAAGAACTGCCGCAGGCTGCATCCACGACGCTGTTACTGCCGCCAAGATTGAATTGTTTGCTGATACGCCCAGCGACGACATTGCCGAGCAGACCAGGGAACGAGTTCTCCTGCCAGGGGACATAGGATGCACTGATACGTTCAACCACTTCATCCGCCACTGCCCCAGGGATGCCGGAGTCGAGCAGCGCTTTTCTCCATATGGGGTGTCCGAGTCTGGCCCCGAGGGGGATCACCATCTCCAGCGCGCCGGTTACTCCAAGCAGGACAGAGACCCGATCACGCGCGAAATCTCCAGCCGGATCGTAGCCAGCATCGCGTAGAGCTTCGCGCGCCGCGATAAGCCCCAAAAGCTGGGAGGTGTCGATCGCTTCGAGGATATTGGGCTGAATATTGAATTCCAGTGGATTGAAATCAACCGGATCTAGAAACCCGCCACGTTTGCCATAGGTATGATCTGCACGCTTCGGATCCGGATCGTAATAGTCCGAAGTGCGCCAGTGGGTTTCAGGAACTTCACTGATGGCGTCCACTTTGTTTTTAATGTTGGCCCAATAGGTGGATTTGTCCGCCGCTTTGGGGAACAGACAGCCGATACCCACAACTGCAAGAGGAATGGATGAGGCCAGGTGGGTGGGTGCGGTAGTTTCTTTTTTAAAATCTGGTTTTGAATTCATCGTTTGGTTCCTGTATGAAATCCATGCTCTCAACAGTTAACAACCTGTCGAGCCCATGGACGGACACGCAAAATCAAAAGCTTCTTTATGCTATGTAGGGATTGATTTTGGGATTGATTTTAAGATCTAATATTCCCGTGAAGTTCACTCCAACGTTCTGTTAGGCACGCAGGTATTCTTTGATCTCTTCATGGGTTAATGGTTTCAGTGCCAGTGCTTCCTGCGGATGTATGTGCTCATAGAGTTCACGCGCTTGGCCGAGCATTCCAGCCCTGAGCCAGACTGCGGCGCCAATCAGTAGATTGAGGTTCACATCAACTACCTTGCGCTGCTCTGGCTGCTCCAGATACGTCCCTTTGGTCCAAGCGTTAAAGGCGGGCATGGCGGGACCGCACCAGATCTGATAATCCATCCGGCGCTTTGGGTTGCCCTCAATGGCCCAGTGGGTTGCCTGTCCCAGATAGGAGCGAAACATGAGCGCCATTTTGTGTTTCGGGTC
>JAVERW010000148.1:0-2980 GCA_034006915.1 Desulfuromonadaceae bacterium
CTTCCGCTTTTACCGCCACCTGCCAGCGCCCTGTCGGCTCCCACGCCAGTTCTACGTTCCATGCTAAGGGTCTTTTCCCGGTTAAATCTTCTCCCGCACTCACCACCTCCGGCGTAAAACTTTCGAGCGCCGTGACATATTCAGCCATAAGATTGATATTGCCCAGCTGCCATGTCAGGAATGCGCCACCAGCTGCGATGCTTGAACGATACAGATCCTTGTCCTGCACCAGCTCAATATTGCTTTCTGCAAGGTCACTCAGATAAGAGACCCCGAAAGTAAGGCCCTCAATGGGGGCTAACTCAAGGGACGCCACCCAGCTGTCAATCTGGTCGTCATCCTTGGTATCAACTTCGCCATTAAAGGCGCCGATCTGCAACTTTATCAAATCCCCCTGGTAACCGAAGACCGCGGCAGTATTGTTACTTTCGCCCAGTTCCAGGGTCAGGGGATCACTGATAAAGAAACTGTTGTAGTAGCCGAAGGGGAGGTACATCTTGCCACCGGTAAAGGTCACATAATGTGACCAGAAACAGACCGGATGGCGCAAAAATATCACTGCCTGATCTACTTCGACGTTATCGGTACCCTCCTCTTCCCACAACAGCGTCAGGTGGCCGGCGATGTTCTCGTTGATCTCCACATCGGCCGTTAGTTCAACCGTTGCCAGCTGCAGGTCGCTGGTCTCTCCCCCCCCCTCGACCTTATCCCAGAAGGCTTCAAGCTCCAGCAGGCCCCCAAGAGTGATCGATTTGTTCAAGGCAGCTAAAACAAACGGCTCGTCTGGTGCTGCTTTCTCCTTTTCCAGCGTTGCAATACGCTCACTCAGGTTTTTAATCTGGCTGCTCATGGCCTCATAGTCAGGTTGCGCTGCAGCCACACCTGGCAGCATGATGAGTAGTAAAACTGATAAATGTTGCCACAAAAATCGTCTTCCTCGGTCCATTAGATTACCTCCAGAGTTTTTTAGTTTGAATTTTTTTGCGCGACTTATCTGCTGGAAAATTAAAATAAGTACATTTTCTGTTCAGCTTTAAAATGCTGGATAACAGACGTTGTATAATTGAGTACCCAAGTACGATAGTCTGATAAAGCCTGAGCGAACGGCTGTTCTGCAAGTGGTCTTGATAATCACTTTCAAGAAGATGGGCGAAGTTTTACCCGTTTTATGCTGGCGTGTCACGCATTTTTATAATAATTTTTTTTAATTTAAGGCGCAGGGCAGATATGGTGCTTTTCCTCCTGACCTGGAGGCAAAATATGGTAGCGTGTATCTTGGTACATAGAGGGTTTAAACTGATGTGTTCTGCGGAATACAGATAGAGATAGAAAGGGGGTACAGATGGAATGGATAACGGAACCATGGCTGTTGTGGTTGCTTGGAGCAGGGGTATTTGTGGTGGTTGAGCTGATGACTGCTGGATTTATCTTCCTGTTCTTTGGTCTTGGCGCACTCTTGGTGAGTGTGTTGCTGCTGGTGCTGGAGATAAATCTTACTGTGCAGATGTGGATCTTCCTTTTAAGCTCGGTGGCGAGCTTGCTGATTCTGCGCAAAACGGTGGTGGGGGTATTTTATGGCACCGAGGAGAGAACAGAGTTGGATGTCACCCCGAGTGGAAATGCCACGGTGGTGAAAGAGATTGTTCCCGGGATCGACGGGCGCGTGTCGTTTCAAGGTTCCTTCTGGTATGCGCGTGCTGAGCGTCATTTTGCTAAAGGGGAGACGGTTACGGTTAGTGGATATGCTGACGGTAGCAAAACAATATTACAGGTCGTTGCGACCAATAAAGGAGAACATGTATGAGCCCTGCACTGTTTGGCGTAATGGTGATCACGGTTTTAACCCTGGTGGTTCTGGCGAAAACCGCCGTAATTGTACCGCAGAAAAATGAGTTTATTGTGGAGCGTCTAGGAAAATATAATCGAACCCTAAGCGCCGGATTTCATATCTTGATCCCATTTTTTGACAAGGTAGCGTACAAATTCATGCTCAAAGAAGAAGTTATCAATATCCCGAGTCAGACCTGTATCACGCGGGATAACGTGACCGTAGAGGTGGATGGGATAATCTACCTGCAAGTAAAGGATAGTAAGCTCGCCGCGTATGGGATCAGCAACTACCGCGAAGCAGCCGCGCAACTGGCTCAGACTACGTTGCGCTCGTGTATCGGACGGATCGACTTAGATAAAACCTTTGAGGAACGTGAGCAGATCAACGCTATAGTGGTGGAAGCGCTGGATGAAGCGGCGACCTCCTGGGGGATTAAGTTGCACCGCTACGAAGTGTCGGATATCAATCCACCCCACAGTGTCAAGCAGGCGATGGAGGCGCAAATGACGGCAGAGCGTGCCAAGCGTGCCGAGATTGCGAAATCTGAAGGGGATCGGCAGGCAACGATAAACCGCGCCGAGGGGGATCGCCAAAATGCGATTTTGCGCTCCGAAGGGGAGAAACAGCGCATGATTAACGAGGCGCAAGGGCACGCGGAGCAGATTCGCGCTGTAGCTTCTGCAACAGCCGAAGGGTTGCGTATGGTTGCGGAGCAGATAGCGACTCAAGGGGGCAAAGATGCCGCCAGTCTGCGGGTTGCGGAGCAGTATGTAGAGCAGTTTGGCAAACTTGCGCAGGAGTCCAACACTCTGATTATCCCCGGCAACACTGGGGATGTATCTTCTATGGTGGCGCAGGCGATGGCAACCTTTGAAAGTATGAAAAACAGAGGTTAAAGTAGAAGTGTGTACCTGCTGCAGGGGCAGAGACAGGGTTTTGCCCCTGCAGCGTTTAAGCACAGCTGTCGAGTTCTGCCCCGCAATCTAGAACCAGTAGCTTAGCTTCAGCACACCGTAGCGGCAGTTAAGCTCTTGGGATTTAAAATACTGCTGCGGGATATAAAAATCCAGATCAATCCGATAGGGATCGTAACGCCAGTGAATTCCGGCGTTAAAGCTGTCGTAGGTGCGTTCCGGGACTACAGAGTAA
>JAVERW010000034.1:0-19907 GCA_034006915.1 Desulfuromonadaceae bacterium
CCCAAACCCGTCTCGAGGATCTGCTGGGGATAGAAGCACAGAAAATCCTGGCGGCCGACAATACCGCGCAGTTTGTAGCGGGATTGCCGGCTAACAATGTACTGCTTTGGGGCTCACGTGGCACGGGAAAGTCTTCGCTGGTCCGGGCTCTGCTACATGAATATTCTGCTGCGGGGTTGCGCGTAATTCAGGTGGATAAGGATGACCTACCGCATCTGCCCGATATTTTTGCTCAGATTAAGAGTGAGCCCTATCGGTTTATCCTCTTCTGCGATGATCTCTCGTTTGAAGCCGGAGAATTGAGCTACAAGGTATTGAAGAGTGCACTTGATGGTTCCGTGTATTCAGCACCGCCTAATTGTCTTATCTACGTTACCTCCAATCGGCGCTACCTTATCCCGCAGTACGACTACGATAATCTGGGCAACCACATGAAAGGGGGAGAAATTCGCGCTTCGGAGAGTATAGAGGAAAAGAGCTCTCTGTCCGATCGCTTCGGCCTATGGATATCCTTCGATTCTTTCAGTCAGGAGCAGTACCTGCACGTGGTGCGTCAGTGCATAGAGCGTTTATGCAGCGAACTGGGACGAACCCTCCCTTGGACACAGGCATGTGAAGATGCGGCACTAAAATGGTCGCATGATAAAAGCAAGCGCTGCGGGCGGACGGCGTTTCAGTTCGCACGGCGCTGGGTAGGGATGGAGCTGCGCAAACAGATCAGCGCTGCAGGCGAATGAGTTTTGTCCGCTACATACATAATTAAAGGTATAGCAAGATCAGGTTCAGTAGTCCGATAAGGAAGCCGAGCAGTGCACCGAAAAGATTAATATAACGAAACTGCTCACGCATGATCCCCATCAGCAGCTCTTCAACCTGAAGAATATCGAGGTTGTTGACCTTTTCCTCGACCATGCGCGTTATGTTCAACCCTTCAATCAGCGGGGGCATCTCTTTTTTTAACACCAGGATAAACTGGCGCATCAAGCCTTGGTATAATTCTTCGCGCGCGTCGCTGGGGATATGCTCTGCCAGTACCCCTAAGGGGCGCTCGTACACCAGATGGCGCGCCTGCCGCTCCATCCACACACTGCTGGTGCGGGAAAAGGTAGTGGAGCGCAAGTAGGCTAGAATATGCTGACTGATCCCGGCACCGAGGCGCTGGGCGCGGGTGTGGGCGGTGTTGCCGAGAAAGGGAGCGCTCAGCTCTCCAAGGGTGCGCTGCTCATTGTGTCTGAAGGCTGTATCCAGTAGTTCCAGCACGCGGTTCTGTATGGTTGTCGAAGTAAGAAACGTGCACGCCGCCCCGCTCAGGCGGTGCTTGAGCCCAGCTACTTCCGCATAACTTAATCCCTTGATCCACTCTGCCAGCGGACGCTGCAGTAGTTCTTCCATCCGGCTCTGCACAACAGCCCCTATGCTCTCCTGCGCTGCCTCGGTTTGAAGCCACTCTTCCAGACTATCCAGAGCTTTGTCAATAAACTCTGGCAGGCGCTTGTAGATTATATTTATATCAAACAGCGCGCCCACCAGCGCCGAAAGCCCTTCCACCGAATTGATGAGGGTGTCTACGCCGTCGCGTGCCATTTGCTCAAGCTGGGCGCGGCTTGCGCCGCTGCGCATAGTGCGTATCAACTCAGAACCCAACGCTGGAATCTGCGCCTGAATTTTTTCTGCCAGCATGGTTTTGACATCTGCAGGCAGCAGTTCATCGAGGCTCTTTTCGCTTTCAAGCACACGTGTGAGCAGGGTGTCGAGCCAGCGTTCCGCTTGGGCTCGAGTTTCGGGTTGTTGCAACCACTGGTGTAAGGTGGCGCCAATATTATCTCGTAGTTCGCGATAGCGCTCTGGCTCGATAATCTGACGAAGTTCTCGCTCCAATAAATGCTCTACCGCTTGGGTACTTAGTTTTTTTATGCGCTGCGCAAAAAGTGCCGACTGAAGCATGGAGCCTATCCTGCTGCCTGCCTTGCTACTGAGATGTCCGAGAATAGAAGCAAGGCGGCGCTGCAGCCGACGAGGCACAAGGGTGATCGGAGCTCCAAGCGGACGCTGCATGAAGGTGTCCATTTTTTGCGCTAGCGCTTGGTACACCTGGGCGCGAAATTCGGGTTTATCAAGGGTGCGCCCCACATCTGCAGAAGTGAGGAGGTGTTCCCCCACCATCTGCCCCATTTTGCGCGCCAGATCTCCCCGCCGAGAAGGAATGATGCCTGGAGTCATGGGGATACGTACTCCTAGGACATGCCAAGGGTGCAGGGGGCGAAACAGCATGCGGATCGCTATGTAGTTGGTGACATAGCCGATTAGGGCTCCCAATAAGGGAGGAAACAGAAAAGGAATATATGGTTTCAACGTGGTAAGCATTATATGCCTATTTAGTTAGGGTGTTGGAAACAACCGTTGGAGGTCAAACTGATTCAGGTGAATACGCTCCGCAGGCAAAGTATCCGCAGCGTGTCCATTTTTTTCTTCCGCTGGGTTGCCTACGCCGATGATGGCATTGATCCGCATCTGTGCGGGTATCTTCAGTACCGAGCGTACGTAGGACTCCGCATCGGTATGCTCATTGTGCTGCCGTTGTCTTATCTGAACCCAGCAACTGCCCAGACCCATGTCAGTAGCGCCAAGGTGCAGCAGGGTCGCTACCACGGAGCAATCTTCGATCCACACGTCGCTACGTTGCGGATCGGCGCAGATAACAACGCCAAGAGCGCATTGTTGCAGAAATGCACACCCATGGGCTTTGGTCTGGCCGAGCGCGCGTAATATGTCTGAGTCGGTAACAAAAATAAAATGCCACGGTATCAGCGAGCGGGATGAAGGGGAGCGCAGGGCGATCTCCTGCAGACACTCCAACTGCGCCGCAGTTAGAGGTTCGGGGGAAAATTGACGGATACTGCGACGCTTACGCAGAAGTTCCAAGGTGTTAAGCATTATTATTCCTTCCGATATGGACATAATTGCAGGGTATTTAGTCCCTGGGGTTTAGGTAAAAACGCCAAAAAAAACCCGCTACAACATATGTATTGATGCATATGCATAGCGGGCTACAGGGTATAGATAGTACATTGCAACAAGAATAAATACAAACACAACCAGACAGGTGTTGGGCAGTTGCTTAAGTAACGGAGTTTAGAGCGGTCTGAAAAAAGATTAGCGGCAGGGCTGTAACAGCATAATATTACATAACAATTAATATCAGCCCTGCCGTATCCATATCATCACATTACAATATATTTGGTGCCAATTTCCGCATTACAAGTCCGTGTTTATAGTTGCGACGGACAATTCATAGTAAGAGGTGCGATTTTTAAAAAACTTTTCAGATATCAGCAGCTTTTAAGAAAGAGAATTCAGGCGAAACTCCTTCTGTGTTTTGCTGCAGACATTTTTTAATAGCTTCTGTGATTGGACCGGACACGCCCCATATCAGCCATATTCCCAATTGATCGAGCTTGATCTGATATTCGCGTTGAATCCCAGAACAGACAACACCATGAACTTGTTGTTGCGCCAGCCAAGTACAGATATCTTCTCCCTGTGGGCAAACCCGTTCCTCTTTGAAGGCGTATGTGGCGGAGTCGAAATCTGCATCAAACATACGGAATGTGCTTGCGCCATCGAAGCGCGGGAAGACTCGACCATCGTAGCATGGGATAGCTATATGTACTGTTTTTGAGCTCATGTATAGAATTGAACTGCACGACCTGTGCCATGAAGAACACTTGCTTAAAAATAGAGCAAATACAGGAGGTTGAGGTGAGTGTTTAATTATGGGTAAAGCTGCATGAATGTTGCACGTGCAACATGACAAAGGAGAGATTCTTGGTGATTGCTCGCTATGTTGGGCTTTGCGACGTTGCAAACTCTTGCAACGTTTATGCAACGTTGCAACATGGCTTAGCCGAGGTTGTGTTTCTTGAGCCAGCGCCATAAGGTAGTACGGTCAATTCCCAGGTGTTTGGAGATTTGAGATTTCCTGCCACCAAAGCGCAGCAGCAGTTGAGAGAGTTCAGCCGCACTGATCCCTGCAGTTGGTGGCGGTGGATCAGTTTTTTCGGGACTTGGGGGCAAATGTCGCTGCTTGATCTGCGTGCTGCGACACAGGACAACGGCGCGTTCGACAATGTTTATCAGCTCCCGCACATTACCCGTGTATTGATGGGTTAAGAGCCGTTCCAGTGCTTCGGGACTGAAGCTGTGGATCCTCTTGCCGTGCTTTTTGCAGAAGCGTTCCAAGCTGATATCCAGCAACAGGGGGATGTCCTCCTGCCGCTCATGCAGCGGTGGGATTTTCAACGTGACAATGTTCAGGCGGTAGAACAAATCGCGTCGGAAACGTTTCTGCTCCACCAGCTCTGCCAGATCATGGTGGGTTGCAGTAATAAAACGCACATTGGCAATTTTTGTTTCGTCGCTGCCCAGAGGTTGGTATTCGCGGTTTTCCAATACCCGTAGCAGTTTCACCTGTAGGGACAGGGGTAAATCCCCGATCTCATCGAGAAACAGTGTTCCCCCCTCGGCGCTGACCAGGCGGCCCTGCCGGTCCATAACGGCACCAGTATACGCTCCCTTTCGGACCCCAAAAAATTCAGCCTCCAGCAGTTGTTCCGGCAGAGCGCCGCAGTTTATTACCACCAATGGAGCTTCTGTACGTGCACTCAGATTATGCAGAGCGCGGGCAAAAAGTTCTTTGCCGGTACCGCTTTCCCCCTGGAGTAGCACGGTTACGTCACTGGCTGCTACGTCCGGTATAATATCAAACAGCTGCTGCATCTTATGATTGCGGCTTATCATGTCCTGAAAGATAAATTTTTTGCGAAATTCTTCACTCAAGGCATGCAGTTGAGACAGATCGCGGAAGGTTTCCACTCCGCCGATGACTTCACCTTCAAGGTTCAGTAATACCGCTGCATTTACGGAAATTGGAATTTCTCGATTGTTTTGATCTAGAATGGTCACTTCCCGATTATTGATATTCTTGCCACTGACAATAGCCTGACGTAGAGGGCAGTTGTCGAAACAGGCGTTGGTGCGGAATATCTCACAACAGGGCTGACCCAGCGCTTTTTCACGTGGGACACCAGTGATATTTTCGGCTCCACGATTGAACAGGGTGATGCACATATTGTTATCTACTGTGAACACCCCATCGGAAACACTGTCCAGGATGGTTTGCAAATGCTGCAGGTCGGTGCGAATCTCCTGTATTTCTGGTAGCTGCATTCGAACTCCCGCTTCTTTCCTTTTTCAGGTATTAAGGATTGTTCTAAGAGTTTTAGGGTATTGCTGTATACGCGTAAGCCCATTGAAACTGCGCGTAAGTACGAGTATATCGTGTTTACCTCTTCTTGATAAAGGCCTATTTAACTGGCTTTGTGTCACCTGCACTCTTTCATGCGTTATGTAGGTGGTTATTACGCATAGCGCGTATTGCGTTGGTACGTATGTTTATTGCTTGGTTTGAAATATCCAAGAAACAAGTACGGTCGGTAGACCTAGGTGGTGGAGGTGAGTAATCTTGACCGCAGCTAGCAGCCTTTTTTGGTGCTAAATGTATATTTTGGTATGAATCAGCAGGTAGCGTGTCTACAGAGAGACATGTAGAATCTATATATGACTTCTGTAGTCAAGTATTTCTGCAGGGCGTGGATAAAACCAGTTTAGTGAATATAGATTAAACCAAAATATGGTTCTAGATGGGGTTCTAGCTTGAAAAAAAACCATATCCGAATTAGTATTCGCCGAAATTTAAAGTTTAATGCTAGTTTCAAAGGATATTAACCCATGCAGAAGCAGGTTGCACTTGTGACGGGTGCGAGTAAAGGGATTGGGGCGGCGATCGCACTAGAACTGGCCACGTGCGGCTATGATATATGGCTGAACTATCGCGCGGATCATGCAGGAGCGCGGACTATTGCGCAGCAGATTGAAGAACGTGGGCGCGCGTGTACCCTGTTGCCCTTTGATGTGGCGGATGCTGGCGCAGTGGAAACGGCACTGGAAGCGTTGCTGCAAGCGGATACCCCTGCGGTACTGGTCAATAATGCTGGTTATGCGCGTGATGGAATAATGGCCCTGATGCGTCAGTCCGACTGGGAAGATGTGTTGGCGGTGCACCTGAACGGTTTTTTTAACGTCACCCGTCTGGTGGTAGCGCGGATGTTAAAGAAACGCAGTGGGCGTATAATCAACATTGTGTCTACTTCTGGAGAAACCGGAGTGTCGGGACAGACCAATTATTCTGCGGCTAAAGCAGGATTAATTGGTGCGACCCGTTCGCTCGCAGCCGAAGTAGGTCGGCGTAATATTCTCGTCAATGCGGTGTCTCCGGGTTTTATTGCTACAGAGATGACGCAAGATCTCCCTCTTGAGCATATCTTACCCCGAATTCCCCTTGGACGGGTTGGCCAGCCAGAAGAGGTGGCGGCCATGGTAGGGTTTTTGTGCTCTGACCGCGCGAGCTATATCACCGGACAAGTGTTTGCGGTCAACGGTGGCGCTCATATTTGAGCGCATCTAATTAGTAGAGGATCACATACGTGCACAGAGTTGCTATAACCGGAGTCGGAATTGTTTCATGCTTGGGCAGTAAACGCGCTACGGTAACTGAAGCTCTTCGCACCGGGCGTTCTGGCATTGTTATAGATCCGCAGCGGGTAGAGATGGGGTTTCGCAGCCCGCTTACGGGGAAGATTGAAGGAGTAAACAGCGGCATCCTGTCGCGCAAACAGCGCAAAACCATGCCAGATTTTGCGCTGTGGGCGTATGCGACGGCTCTGGATGCGCTGGAGCAAGCCGGACTGAGTCAGGCACAGATAGCGAATGAAGAGACCGGCCTGATTTATGGCTGCGATTCGAGTTGTATCGCCGCTATTGAGCAAGTGGATGCTTTGCGCGCCCGCCGAGAAACCAAAGCTATTGGCAGCGGGCAGGTATTTCGTTCCATGACTTCTTCCATTACTATGAATTTGAACACCCTGCTGAAAACCCAAGGCGCGTGTTGGACCCTCAGCTCTGCCTGTTCTAGCGGTGGACATGCCGTGGGGCAGGCAGCTGACTTGATCCGTCTTGGACGGCAGCAGCGAATAATCTGCGGTGCTGCTCAGGAGGTAAATTGGGAGTCCATGTGCAGTTTTGACGGGCTGGGGGCTTTTTCCACTCGTACGCATGATCCACTAGGTGCTTGTCGCCCATTTGATGCCGACCGCGACGGTCTGGTGCCCAGTGGTGGTGCCGCCAGTATTGTGCTGGAGCGCTACGATCAGGCGCAACAGCGTGGTGCGGTGATTTTAGGTGAAGTGCTCGGTTATGGTTTTTCTTCCGATGGTGCGCAGCTTTCGGTGCCGACGGAAGAGGGACTCGGGCGCGCCATGCGTTCCGCCCTGGATCAGAGCGGGATCGCGGCGGCGGAAATTGACTACATTTGCGCGCATGCTACTTCCACATCGATGGGTGATGCCGCCGAAGCCGTTAATATAAAACGCCTCTTTGGGGACACCACCCCGCCTGTGTCATCATTGAAGTCCATGACCGGACACGAGCTATGGATGTCGGGGGCGTCGCAGGTAGTGTATGCCACCCTTATGGCTCAAGCTGGGTTTATGGCTCCAAACATTAATTTCGTGCGCCCGTGTGAGTACACGCAGGGGCTGAATATCATCCGAGAAACTCTTCCCTATGCTCCAACCAGAGTGTTGTGCAATTCCGCCGGCTTTGGTGGAACCAATTCAGCTCTGGTGCTGAATTATTCCTGAATTTTCATGCAAAGTGATTCCATATACGACGTAGCAGTAATTGGTGCAGGGGTCTCCGGGCTCAGCTGTGCTCTGTTGCTGGCGCGCCACGGGAAAAAGGTTGTAGTGCTGGAGCAACATCCACGTCTGGCACCGGTATTGCGTGGATTTAAGCGCAAAGGGGTGTTCTTTGACAGTGGGTTTCACTATGTAGGCGGCCTAGGAGACGATGGCCCGGTGTGGCCGCTGCTGCGCTATCTGGGGCTGGATGCCGGGCTGGAATTTACCCCGTTCAACCCCGAAGGGTTTGATTGTCTGCATAACTGCGCCACCGGACAGCGTCAGTGCCTGCCGGTCGGGTTTGACAATATCCGTATCCAGCTTTCTGCCCGCTTCCCTGGCGCTGCTGGGGATATAAAAGAATATCTGGATGCTATCGAGCGCAGCTGGTGTTCTGTGCCGTACCTGGATCTAGATCTTGACCTGAATGATGTAGGTAACGCCTCGGTTCACGGGGCTACCTTGAAAGAGGCGCTCGCCCGTTTTGCACCGTGGCCGGAGTTGCAGGGGTTGTTGTCCATGCATTGCCTGCTGTACGGTATTGAGCCGTCTCAGGCGTTGACAAGCTTAAATGCTCAGGTGGCGGGTTCGTACTACCATTCTGCGCATGGTATCAGAGGCGGCGGCGGTGCTTTAGTGCAGACCTACGCGGAACGACTTGCTGTTGCCGGAGTTGAGGTGCGCTGCAGCGCTGAAGTCTCCCAGATTATAACCCAAGCAGGTGGAGTCAGCGGGATATGTCTGAGCGATGGCACCAGGATACAGGTGTCCGAGATAGTTGCGAGCATGAACCCAGCGTTATTGCCACAGATGCTGCCGGATGGGGCTGTGCGGCCGGCATACCTGAAGCGTTTACGTAACTTACGCCAGACTTCTTCGGCATATGTGCTGTTCGCGGCTTGTTCTAACCCGGTACAGATGTTGCACGGGTGTAACCTGTTTTCCCAGCGGGAGGCAGGCTTGTTTGACCCAGGTTTGAATCAGGTTATTGAGCAACGCCCCTTGTTTCTTGCGGCTGCAGCGCCGCAGGGAAAATGTGCTGACCCAGAAGAAAGAGGCGGGAATAAGATTCGTCACGGTGTCGTCGCCATTGTGCCGGCGGCATACAGCGAGGTTGCCGCTTTCTGGAGCGGACTCCATCAACGTAAATACGGATACGAGAGCAGAAAGAAAGAGATTGGTGCAACAATAAGCAGCAGAGTTCGCACTTGCTGCCCAGAGCTTGAATCTCTGGAACAGGTGGAACTGGCTACCCCTTTGACCCTGCAGGACTATTCCATGGCTCCTGCCGGCGCGATCTACGGGGTGGGGCGTTTTGCCGGTCAGTATAATCCACAGCCGGTTACCCGCCTGTCGGGGTTGTATTTAAGTGGGCAAGCCATCGCCGCGCCGGGGCTGCTCGGAGCCCTGGTCGGGGCGTATATGACCTGTGGGTCGATGTTGGGACACGATCTGCTACGAGGAGAGTTGAAAAAATGGCGCTAGAGCCCGTTGTTATAACCGGAGCCGGAATTATCTGTGCGCTGGGACACAGCCTGGAAGCCCTGACCACCGCATTGCTGCGGGGCGAATCAGGGGTTAGCTACGTGCCAGAGCTGGAACGCGTGGGTGGATTGCGCACGCGCGTTGCGGCGCTTGTGGATGGAGTTGATCCGAAACAGATTCCGCGCCGCTTTCGGCGTTCCATGTCGCGGATGTCCATGTATGCGTATCTGGCCAGCCTGCAGGCGCTTGAAATGGGGGCATTCCCCGAAGAGAATCTGGCTAACGGGCGCACCGGGGTTATTATCGGTTCCACCCTGGGCAGTACTGAAACAAGCGAACGGTTTTTCGCAGATTATTTTACCGACCACAGTCTGGAGCGTATGCGTTCTGGGTTGTTTTTTCAGCTTATGGGACACTCCTGCGCCGCCAATGTGGCCCAATCTCTGGGAATCACCGGGCGGGTGCTGGCTCCCGCTTCCGCCTGTGCCACTAGTTGTCAGGCGATTGGCTATGCCTACGAGCAGATCGCCTTCGGACGCCAGGATGCAATCTTATGCGGCGGGGCAGATGAGTTTCATCCGCTTACTGCCGCCACTTTCGATATTTTACATGCAGCCTCCACCGCCTACAATCAGGAACCACAGCAGGCCTCACGTCCGTTTGATGCTGCGCGCGATGGGGTGGTATGCGGTGAAGGGAGCGGAGTATTATTGCTGGAAAACAAGAAGATCGCACTCCAACGTGGCGCCCCAATTCTAGCAGAAGTGGTAGGGTTTGCGACAACCTCCGACACCTCCAGCATCGCCAATCCAGATGTGACTGCGATGCACACTTGTATGCGCCTGGCCCTTGAAGATGCGGGCATTCAGGCACATGAGATTGATTACGTTAACGCCCACGCCACTGGTACTTTGCAGGGAGATATTGCAGAGGTTGAGGCGCTGGCCTGTTTGCTTGGAGATAAGGTTCCCGTGAGTAGCTTCAAGGGGCACCTTGGGCATACCCTGGCAGCCAGCGGCGCTATCGAATTATCCGCAACTGTGGCTATGATGCAGCGCGGCGAAATAGCCCCAACCAGAAATCTGCATAATATTGATCCGCAGTGCAGCGCCGTTGCCCTGTTACAGCACAATCTGCAGATAAACCCCAAATATGTCTTGAAAAATAATTTCGCCATGGGAGGCATAAATTCCACCCTAATTTTAAGGAGCTACACGCATGACTGAAGAAGAAGTTATAGAGCTGATTGATTCCAGCCTGGCCGAAGAATTTGAACTGGAGCGCTCTGAGATGACTCCCGAGGCCAATATCTACGAGGATCTGGGTCTCGACAGCTTGGATACCGTGGATATGGTGATCGTGCTGGAGGGTGCGTTTAGCTTCAAGATTCGTGAGGAGGAATCGGTGCGCGCTATCCGTACTCTGGGTGACATCCATCGCTTCGTTCTTACCAAGGTTTCCGAAAACGGTTAATCGATTTAATCCCAACGCAGCTTGGGAGCAATACAGACTGCATGCTGGAGTCCAAACATCGGAGCAGAATAAAAGTTGAGACGTACCGCATTAATTTTAGCTATGAATCTCTGGTGTTACCCTGCGCTTTTTCTCTGGACACTTACGGGAATTATCCTCTTCCCCGTTGCCTTTGGCCTGTGCTTGGTGTGTCTGCGGATGCCGGCAGATCGGGTAATGCGTCTGTTCGTTTGGATTTATGGACGTGGCTGGGTGGTGATTATGGCCCCCTTTGTGCGCTTTCGACGTGAGAACATGGAGCTGCTTGAACCTGGGAAGCCGTGCGTGTTTGTGGTAAATCACCTCTCGTTTTTTGATACCTACTGTATGGCATTACTGCCCGGTTATGATGTTACTTTTGCTGTGCGTTCGTGGCCATTCAAGATGTTTTGGTACAGTGGTTTTATGCGTCTGGCGCGGTATCTGGATGTGGAGGGGAGCACCTGGCAGGAAACCTTAAGTGACTGCATAAGCGCCTTCACCAGGGGTGGCACGGTGCTGTTCTTTCCCGAAGGACATCGCAGTCGTGACGGAGAACTGCAGCGGTTTTATGCCGGAGCTTTCAAGGTCGCAGTGGCGGCCGGAGTGCCGTTAGTGCCTCTATGCATTGATGGAACTGAGCGTCTGTTGCCGCCGGGTCGCACATGGTTTCACCCCTGCACCATCCGTCTGCGGGCGCTTGAGCCCATTCCCACCCATGCTTATTCTGCTCCTGACGGACATATGTTACTGCGCAAGCAGGTGAAGGAACGGATGACCCTCACCCTTGCCGCAATGCGTGCTGAGGACAAGCGATGAACACCGCGACCGAACAACGACAACTTGATTTTGCCTGCCTGGCCAAACAACAGACACTTCAATTGCATCTACTCAAACTACACCTACGCTATCTTGAACAATATTCACCCTATTACAGTAATCTATTTGCGGGTATTGGCTTTAAGAGTGCGGATTTCTCTAGTTTGGATCAGCTGGCGGAGCTGCCTTTTACCACCAAGAGCGATCTTGGCGCGTTTAATTCCGATTTTTTGGCGATTGATCCGACTCAAATCGTGGATATTTGCGAGACCTCTGGAACTACTGGAGAGCCCGTTACTCTCTGGCAGAACGAACATGATTTGCAGCGCTTGGCGTACAACGAATGTGTGGCGTTTCGTGCCGCTGGATTGAAAGCCACCGATCGGATTCTGGTGGGGGCGGCTCTAGACCGCGTATTTATCGCAGGGTTGGCATATTTTCTCGGATTGCGGCGGCTTGGCGCCAGCGTCATTCGTGCAGGATCGGGTCAGCCCGCGCTGGTGGCAGAACTTATCCGACGGCAGCACCCTAATGTACTGATTGGAGTGCCAAGCCTGCTTCTCACGCTGGCTCGCCAGTATCGAGAGCGGGGCGAAGACCCCGCTGCGCTCGGAATTGAGAAGGTTATCTGTATCGGGGAGCCGGTGCGCACGCAGACGCTGGAGTTATCTCCCCTCGGAGAAGCGTTGCGCCAGCAGTGGGGCGCACAGATTCTGGGAACCTACGCCAGCACCGAAATGGCTACAGCTTTCGCCGATTGTACCAGTGCGTGTGGAGGCCATGTGGTGCCGGAACTGATCTATGTGGAAATTGTCGATGCCGAGGGTAATGCAGTGTCGCCTGGAAACGTGGGTGAAGTGGTGGCAACTCCATTGCAGAATCAGGCTACACCGCTGTTGCGCTACCGTACCGGTGATATGGCCTGTATGTACACTGAGCCGTGTCCCTGTGGGCGCTTGACCCCGCGCTTGGGACCGATTGTCGGACGCCGCGCGCAGATGCTCAAATATCACGGAACGACACTGTTCCCAGCGGCTATCGGCAATGCCCTCGCTGGGATAGAAGGGATACAGGGATACTATGTGGAGGTTTACAACGATTTTGACTTGTGTGACCGCATCCGGGTTGTGGTGGGATGTCGTGACTCCACCCTGAGTGCGGAATTCGTGGCTGAAAGAATCGGGGCGTGTACTCGGGTAAAACCCGAGGTGATTTTGATTTCACCGCAGGAACTTCAGCACAAGATTTTGCGCCCAGAAAGGCGTAAACCGGTAACATTTTTTGACTATCGCAGCGATGCAAAAGCATAAAGAAAGCAAAAGAATGAATACATCAAAAACCGTGATTCTAAATGGTAATGACCTCAGTATTAACGATATTGTCGCCATCGGCGTCGGAGACAAACAGGTTGCCCTCGATTCCGAGGCGCTTAAGCGCTGCCAGGCCAGCCGCGATTTTCTTGCCGGAGAGGTTGCAGCGCGTCGGGTTATTTACGGAGTAAACACCTCGTTTGGCCCCATGTGTAACAAGATCATTGATGACGATCAGATCGAGCAGTTACAGATTAATCTCATCCGCAGTCACGCCGCTGGTCTGGGTGCGCCGCTGAAGGATTACATCGCCATCGCGGTGATGGTGGTGCGCCTCAATACCTTGGTCAAGGGCTACAGCGGCGTCCGCATTGAACTACTCGAACATATGCAATGGATGATAAATACGCGTATTGCCGCGTATATCCCCGAAAACGGTAGTGTCGGAGCGTCCGGTGACCTTATCCATCTGGCGCATCTGTCTCTTGCCATCATTGGGGAAGGGGAAATGTACTATAAAGGTGAATTGCGCCGCGCCGACGAGGTGTATGCGGAGCTGGGACGTGCCCCCATGCGCTTGAGCTTTAAAGAGGGTATCGCGCTTATGAATGGCACCAGCGCGATGACGGCTCTGGCCGCCTTTGCCCTGTTCGGAGCGCGCAAGCTGATGAATTTGAGTTGCGTTACCGGTGCCTTTGCTCTGGAGATCTTCGGCGGGATTGATGATGCCTTTGACGAAGATCTGCATCTGGTTAAACCACATCGTGGCCAGGTGGAAGTTGCCGCCCTTATTCGCAAGTTGTATCAGGGCTCGGCCAATATCACCCTGCGTTCTGAGATGCATGAACGCATTCGAGAGCAAAGCTGTGCCGGGCCGGTGTTTGAAACCAGTATCAATGTTCAAGATGTGTATTCCGTGCGTTGCACCCCTCAGGTATTGGCACCGGTTGCAGAAGCGGTGGAGCAGGCAGAGATCGTGGTAGTGACCGAGGCCAACTCGTCCAATGATAATCCCATCGTCATTCCAGAGAAGAAAAAGATTATCCACGGGGGGAATTTCCACGGACAGAGTATCAGTTTTGCCATGGATATGCTGTGTGTCGCCATCTCTACCCTGTGTAATCTATCTGAACGGCGCACCAATAAATACTTGGATCGCAACCTTAATGAGGGGTTGCCGGAGTTTCTGATTCCCGGAACCAAGGGGCTGACCATGGGATTTATGGGGGCGCAGTACTTGTCTACTTCGACCACGGCGGAAAATCGCCAGCTCGCTGGGCCGGTAAGCATTAACACCATCAGCTGTAACGCCTCCAACCAAGACGTGGTTAGTATGGGAACTGTGGCAGCGCGCAAGGCGTTTAGATCGATCAGTAACGCCAAGCATGTCTTGACCCTGGAAGTGTTGGCAAATCTGCAGGCACTGTCGTTTCGTAATGCAGAGGGGCTGGGGCATGCCACCGGACGGATATATGCCATTCTGCAGCGCGATTTTGTTCAGTACGACAATACCGGTATCTTCCACGATGATCTGGTGCGCTTTCGTAAGTTGTTATTTTCTAGCCAGCTGTTTGATGACCTAACGGTTTATTTTACGGAGTAGAAATTATGCAGTTACCTGTTGCGGCTGAAGCACTGGTCCCTCACCGTCTCCCCATGCGGTTGGTGGATACCCTTACAGAAGTTAATGCTGACGATGGCGTGGCCACAGCGTGTATTCGGCAGGATAACCCGATGCTTGCTGCAGACGGAACGCTGGAGGAGGTCGCCTTGATCGAGATCATGGCGCAGAGTTACGCGGCCCTCAAAGGCTATGTAGATTGCAAGGCTGGGCGCGCGGTGCGGCGCGGTTTTTTAACCGGGGTGAAGGATTTTCAGTGTCACGCTGCGATCAAAGCTGGCGACCAATTGCGCATAACCATTGAAACCATAGCGAATCTGGATCATTTCGCGGTGGCACAGGGTAGCGTCTACTGTGATGAAATGCTAGCGGCGCAGGCAGAAATCAAGATATGGGTAGAATAGCCGCAGTGGATAAGGACAGAACAAGGATGCTTAGAGACAGGGCAGTTAGGGTTGGTGCGGGCATACGCAGAACAGGACAATATATGCTCTTGCTGGCGTTTAGTCTGGTGTGTTGCGTTGCGAATGCCAGTGCTGATGCCCAGACCCCCGTCACGCTCGCTGAGGTACAACAAGAGCTCAAATTAGCGGCGGAGGATGTAGAGACCTTGCAGAGCGATATCCTGCAGGAGAAACATCTGGCGATGTTCGCGGAAACCCTGCGCTCAACAGGACGTTTTATCTTCGCGCGCCCTGACCGGCTGCGCTGGGAGATGCTCAAGCCTGTTGCCTCGGGTTTTGTGCTGCAAGGTGAGGCTGGAACACGCTGGAACGCCTTAAGTAAAGAAGTTGGGCATTTTAACATCTCTGCAGATCCGGTAATGGGGATGGTGGCGCAGCAGCTCTTGGCTTGGGCCAGGGTTGATCTGGACTGGTTGAATGAGCGCTACAGCATGGAACTGATCTGTACACAGCCGGTGACCTTGCATCTGCTCCCACGCGATCCAGGTGAGGCGCAGATGATTGAGTCATTGAGTATTGTCTTCGCGCCGGATCGAAGTCATGTAGCAGAAGTGGTGATGCGCGAGCAGGGGGGAGATTACACGCGTATGTCATTTTCCTCAGTGCAGGTGAATGCGCCCCTGCCACCGACGACGTTTGAGGCACCAAAGTTTTAATGCAGCTTGCAGGACGCCTGTATCAGCGCCTTCAAGCCAAGCGGGGCTGGCTGCTTTTATTCCTGATTTTAGGGGTAGCGCTGGCACTGTACAATCTGCGTACCCTGAAGGTAGAGGAAAATATCGCAGCGATGCTGCCGGATGGGGGCTCTACGGTAGCGCGCGACTTCGCCTTACTGCAACAGGCTCCGTTTGCGCGCAAGGTGGCGATCCATGTGCAGCTGTGTTCGGGGGTAGCAGCGGCCACGGATGAGCATGTGCTGGCGCACGCAACCTCTGAGCTGTGCGCCGCGCTTCCATCGCCGTTGTTTCTCAACCCTGTCAGTGGCCCTGCGCAGCTCGGCGGCATGGGGATGCTACGTGAGCTGGGAATTTATCTGCCTCGCCTCGCCACCTCAGAAGATTTGACGCAGGTGGAGCAGCGTCTCCAGCGCCCACAGATGGAGCATTATCTGGTACGGGCAGTGGAGCAGCTCCTGCAACCGCAGGGAATAATGCTGAAACAGCAAGTCCAACAAGATCCGCTGGCCCTTGATACGCTCGCGCTGGCGAAAATGCAGCATCTGAATCCGATTCCACGGGTGGCGGTGCGTCAGGGGCATTTTTTCAGCAGGGATGGACGCAGCACCCTTATTTTGGTGGATACCAAGGTGGAGATAACTGATTCAGCCGGAGCGCGCCAGCTGGAGCAGGCTTTTATGCAGGCCTGTAGCGTGCTGCCGCCGGAAGTAAAGGCGGATATGGTCAGTGCCCATGCATATACCTTGGCCAACGCCAGAGTGATCGAAGCCGATGTACAGCGGGTGCTGCTGTTCTCCGCTCTGGGGATTTTGCTGGTGTTTGCCTTGGTGCTGCGTTCGCTGCGTGCTCTGGCGGTATACCTGCTACCGTTGTTGGCTATGCTGGGGGCAACTCAGATTACGGCGGGGGTGTTCGGCACCATTTCCGGTATTACGCTGGGATTTGGCGCTGTTCTTCTGGGGATCACCATAGACTTTGCCCTGCATGTATATTTTGCTTTGCGCCATGGAGACGATCCGGTTTTCATCCGCTTGCAAGCAGTGGCACGCCCAGTGAGTTTCGGTGCGTTTACCACTATGGCGGCGTTTGCGTTGTTGCTAAGTTCCGATCTGCCTGGCCAACGCCAGCTGGCGGTTTTTGCCATCAGTGGGATTGGGCTAGCGCTATTGCTGGCACTGGTGGTACTGCCACATTTTATTATCCCGCTACGGGCTCCACTAGCAGGCGCACCACGAGAGAAGTCGGCTCGCCTAAATCGGCCCTGGATGCGTGCCGGGGTGATGGTGTTCTGGTTCGCTGGAATGGTTGCAGGAGCATGGCAGGTGCCGAATCTGCACATCAACGGGTCCTTGCGCCAGCTCAGTTATATGCCGCCTGAGCTGCTTGATGCAGAGCAACGACTGGCGCACAACTGGGGCGAGATGCGCGGGCGCGCCCTGATCTTTGCTGCCGCGCCGGAATTGGAACTGGCTCTGCAGCGCAACGAACAGGTGTGGCAAGTGTTGCACGAGCGGGGATTGAGCACTGGCGCAGTAAGTGTAGCTCCTCTACTGTGCTCTATGCATACCCAAGATGCGCATCTACAGCGCTGGGAGAGTTTCTGGAAGCTGCACCTTCCTACGGCTAAAGCAAGGCTTGAACAGCAGGCTGCGCGCCACGGGTTTGCGCCGGGTGCGTTTGCGCCATTCTGGGAACGCGTCCACACGCAGCCACCAGTACTAGATACCGCCCAAGTACGCAAGTGGGGACTGGGACAGATGCTTGATGCCCTCATTCTGGAGGATGTAGCTACAGATGCGCCGGGATACAAGGTGCTGACCTTGGTGCCGGATAGCCCAGAGATTGTTGCGCTCCTGGCCCCAGTGGTGGAAAAGATGCCCGGTATTACTCTGGTATCCCAGAGTCGTTTTGGTATCCAGTTGGCCGATGTAATTGGCACCGACTTCAAGCGCTTTATCCTCGGTGCCGGGATGGCCGTACTCCTGCTGCTGGTGGTGCTGTTCCGGCGTCCGTTGCGAGTGCTTTTAGCCCTGGTGCCGGTGGTTACCGGGCTGGTAGCGATGTACGGTGGTATGGGTTGGCTGGGACTGGAGTTGAATTTGTTTAATATAGTGACCTCGATTCTTATCATCGGCCTTGGGGTTGACTACGGCATCTTTATGGTATGCCAGGGACAGGAACACACCAATCTGGCCACAACTCGCGCCATTGTCCTCTCTGGAATCACTACCCTGATCGGCTTCGGGGTGCTGGTGCTGGCGCAGCATCCGGCGCTGCACTCCATCGGGATCACGGTGGTGCTTGGGATCAGCGCAGCAGTTCCAGCCGCGGTGCTGGTGATTCCGGCGCTGCAGGGAGGCACCATGCCCATAACGAAGGGGACAAGATGCACACGCTGATCTGGATAATGCTGGTGCTGTTGTTAAATAGCTGTGGCCCCGTGGCTCCGCATCTGGAGATGCGCGATGCTTGCCTGGCGACGGCCTCAGCCACTGAGCTGGTGCAAAACCACTGGCTCAACGCGGAACACATCTGGCGTCTGCGTCAAAGTGCTTTGCTTGAGATTGGTACGCGTAAGATAGCCCTCGAAGGTTTCTTGCGCCTTGATCTTAAAATGCGCGAGGCGCGTCTGATCGCCCTTAACGAAATAGGGCTGGTTGTGTTTGACCTGCATGTAGATATGCACACGCAGGAGTTGATACGTGCAGTTCCGCAGGTGCGTGAGACGAAGGGGTTTGCCCAAGGTGTTGGTTCAAGTCTGCGGAGCATGTTTCTCGCTCCGGTGCCACAGGTTGAGGATGAGCTGGAGCAGTGTGGTCATTATCAGTATTTGCTACGCGTAATGGCGGACACTACCCTCGAATTTGTTTTTGATTGTGATGCGCATCTGCGGCGCACGCATATGCAGGGCGCGGGTGCGACGTGGCAGGTGGTATACAACAACTACCGCAATGTGGATGGAGCTACTGCAAAGGTGGCTTTGCCCGCACAGATAATTTTATATAACGCGCAGCAGCGGATGAAACTTACCCTCACCCTTAACGAGGCTAGGGAGGAACTATGAATAATATCCGTACTGAAATAGAGCAGGCGGCCCTGAGGGCAGCTGAGATTTCAGCATCTGCCATTGAAGAGAGCGGCCATGCCCGGCGCAGCTTCAGGTTCGCCCTTGATTTCATCGGGTTCAACGGCCATTTCCCCGGTTTCCCCGTGCTTCCGGCGATGCTACAGACCCTGATGGCGCAAATGCTGGCGACCCAAGTATTACCTCCTACAGCGAAATTTTCCGGGGTAACGAAGGCCAAATTTATCCGCCAAGTTGGACCTGACGAAGAGATAGAAGTAGAAGTCGCGTGGCGGAGAAAGAATGCGCAGTGGCACTGCGGTACCACCTTGAAAGCGCAGGGGCAGAACGCCTCTAGTATGACGCTGGTATTCGATGCAGAGGTGAGTCAGCGTGGCTAAAGCATACTTTAAACATTCTGCAGAGGATCCACCGCCACTGCGCTGTAGCGTGAAGCGGATAGTGCGTTTTGAAGAGGTCGATGCTCTGGGGATTGTATGGCATGGGCGCTACCCGAGTTATTTTGAGGACGGGCGCGTACTCCTTGGAGAAAAATACGGCATCGGGTATATGGATTTTTATACCAGGGGGATTGCTGCACCGATTAAACAGCTACATGTAGATTACAAGTTGCCTCTGCGTTTTGGGGATCCTTTTACCATCGAGGCGTTGCTGCACTGGTCCGACGCGACCCGTCTGAACCATGAGTTCATTTTGCGCAATGCGGAGGGGCGCATTACCACCACCGGGTATTCGGTGCAGTTATTGCTTAATGCACAGAATCAGGTACTTATGCTACCTCCGCCTTTTTATGCGGATTTTTGCACGCGCTGGCGTGCTGGAGAACTGCCGGAGGATACATGTACGGAGTAGCAATCACGGCGTGCGCTGCAGTCACCGCTCTGGGAGACGGGGTAGATGCGCTATGGGATGGTCTGATGCAGGGACGCAGCGGCATTACTCCAGTGACGCGTTTTGAGTGCAGGAACTATGTCTCCAACTATGGGGCTTGTATCGAAGGGGTCGAGCCGGCACAGACGCCAGAGCAAAGTTCCGCCCTCGATACTATTCTGGAACGGGTCGCGCTACAGCTTGAGCCGTTGCCGACGGATACCCGTCTGCTGGTCGCCTCGACCAAGGGGGAGATTGACTGCCTCAGCGCCGCGCGCCGCCACGGAAC
>JAVERW010000035.1:0-19865 GCA_034006915.1 Desulfuromonadaceae bacterium
CGGATGAGCCAGAACCGCCACCCCGCCAGCTGCATGAACCATGGCTATGGCTTCCTGCACCGGGAAAAAGCGCTTTGCGACGTTACTCGGCACCAGATAGCGCCTGAAAGCTTCCTCAACATCAGCAGCATATCCCTGCTCTATCAGTTCCATGGCTATATGTGGACGCCCGATACTGCCACCTGCGCGACGCTTCACCGCCTTAAAATCGAGCCCGGGATAACCCGCGCGTTCCAACATGGCATTGACGTTGGAAACTATTCGCTCATTGCGCAGAGCGCGAAAACTCTGAAACTCGCGCAAGGCACCCTGCAATACCGCATCTTCGGGGCAAAAACCGTAGCCGAGCAGATGAATATCGGTGTAGCTTCTTGAAGCAGCTTCCCATACGCAGGAAAATTCTACCCCAGGAATCAGCATCACACCTATGTTAACTCCAGCTCTTTGAGCCTCCTCAATACCATCTATGCAATCATGGTCACACAAGGCCAGCACATCCACTCCATGCTCTGCAGCCATGTGGACCAGTTGCGCAGGAGGATATTTGCCGTCAGAGCAGGAACTATGGACATGCAAATCAATCCTTGATGTCAATAACTTACCCTCTCTACTATTGATTTTTCTCGCGAGGTCTTTTCTGTCACTATTCGTCCCCCTAGTTTTGTCTGATGATCTTCAAGTGTGGTATAAATCTGGCACCCGAAGGTGGAATCCCAAAAAGGGGGACAATTCTCTATTCTAGCATAGTGCAGCCCCGAGACAAAAGGTGAATACTGCGAAACGTTTCCCCCCTTCACCAAGAGCTCTGTAGGAGGCAAAGCGTATCAAATATGATATTATATGCGCTAGCTCCTCGGCATGGACCTCTATGTGGGACCCACTGAGCTTCACGGTCCCCAACGCACCTCCACCAGCAACACACAAGACAAACCCAAAACAAACTTGTAAAAATTGCGCACAATCCAATAGACTGCGGCTGCATAAACTAAAAACACGCCTAGCAGCGCTACATAGGCCAGATTGACACATGTCGAGCAGGTTATAATATTGCCATAACGTCCACCGCGCTGGAGGATCAGAATGGAACCAAAACATACCCACAAAAGCAACTTCTCCCCTGTTGGCGCAGTCTTGCTTCACATTGGAGCCTTCGTCGCTGGAGCCGTTACCCTGTGTTTTTTTTCTTATATCCAAAAAACTCTGGCGGGGTATCCCCAGCGTAGCGTGGGTTACATAGTTCCGATCCTTGCAGGAGGATGCGTTGCTCTTTACATCCGAATCCTAAGCGAACGCCTGCAACAGCACGAACTGGAAACAGATGCAGAAGTGAAGCAAGAAAAACCACTCTTCATAATAATAGTGTATTACGCTGCATGTCTCGTTAGCGGCGGTATAGTTCTGAGTGTTCTTTCCGCAACCCCGATGGTTTTGGCTGGCTACGCGCTGAAAGCGTCAGGTTTTGTCGCGCCAGTACTTTTCGGGGGCGCAAGTGGTATTATCCTTGGATCATATATACACCGCACCCGCCAGCTTGCGGCTCAACAAATTCTGGCCAACGCGCGCTTGCAACAGGAACGCAGTCGTATCTACGCCATTTTGACCTCTATCGACGACGGCTTGGTGGTGACCGACGAAAACCTCAACATAGAGTTGGCAAACAATACCGCAGTTACTCTGCTGGAGATTTCTGCCAACGAAATGCACGGCAAGCCCCTTGCACAGATGTTTGATAGTTGCACTAACGACAGCACAGAAGACTTCTTCAGCGTCGGTGCCGAAGGTGGCGGTGGCCGCACTTTCCGCCTGCTCACTGCGGATGGTTCTACCCGCGTGGTAAAGGCCAAAATCGCCGCGGTCCATAACAAAAACATCCGGACCGGTGCTGTTGTTCTCATCCTGCATGATGAAACAGATGAATATAAGCTTGAACAGCTTAAAGATGAGTTTCTCTCAACAGCAACCCACAATCTAAAAACACCCATTACCGCTATTTCAGGTTACTCCGAACTGTTACTGGCGCAAGAACAACTCCCCGCGGAACAGCAACACGAATTTCTCACCTATATTTACGATAAAGCCTGGCATTTGGACCACATGATAGACCATCTGCTTGCTCTACGCCGAATCGAAAACGGGCGCGATCTACGCCTTCACAAGGAATACCATAGCATCGACGAGATTATGCAGTCGGTGCGCAGGATCTGCCATGATATGCCTGCTAGGGTCAGCTTTAAGTTTGACATAGAACATCTCGAAACCAGCTTATACGTAGACGTGAAAAAAATTTACCAGACCCTGGAAAACATTATAGATAACGCGGTTAAATTCTCCCCGGAAAATGGCATTGTCAGAATCAGCGGCAGCCGCCAAGGAGATCGCTATGTGTTCAGAATCCAAGATGAAGGGGTGGGAATGAGCGAAGAGGAACTCAATCACATATTTGACCGTTTTTATCGAGCGGAAACCGACGGACACGTAGCCTCTGGGATTGGGCTGGGGATGAGCTTAGTTAAACAGATAATAACGGCTCACGGTGGCGACATTGAAGCAACAAGCAAGCCACACCAGGGCAGCACCATCACCTTTGGTCTACCCCTGAGTCAAGGAGCGTAAACTACATCACATGCATGCCGACCACTCTATAACCACAGATCCACTACTGCAGATTGAAGACCTCAGCACCTTTTTCTACACCCCGACTGGAATAATCAAAGCGGTGCGTAACCTCAGTATGGTTCTGCATGCAGGACAAACCACCGCACTTGTGGGTGAGTCTGGGTGCGGCAAATCGATGACAGCATTGTCGATTCTTGGGCTGGTGCCAAAACCGGGACGCATTGTTGACGGGCATATATGGTTTGACAAACGCGACCTTACCCTGTTGGCTCCTGAGCAATTGCGCCGCGTCAGGGGCAATCAGATCGCTATGATTTTCCAGGATCCCATGACTGCATTAAATCCAGTGTTTTCCATCGGAACCCAGATCGAAGAAGTGCTTCTACTCCATCAAGGTTTGAGTAAAAAACAGGCCCGTGTCAAAGCCGCACAATTACTCCACCAAGTTGGGATGCCAAACCCGCAGGAACGTCTAGACTCCTTTCCACATCAATTATCTGGGGGTATGCGTCAGCGTGCGACTATCGCCATGGCCTTGGCGTGTGACCCTCAAATTTTAATAGCAGATGAGCCTACAACAGCTCTAGATGTGACCATTCAGGCGCAAATAATGCACTTGTTGCGTTCCCAGCAGCGCCAGCGTCAAATGGGCTTACTGCTGATAAGTCATGACCTTGGGGTCGTTGCGCAGCATGCCGATCAAATTGCCCTGATGTACGCTGGCATGATTGTTGAGCAGGCCGACACGTTCAGCATCTTTGATCGCCCTCATCATCCGTACACCCGCCATCTACTTAGCTGCATCAGCGCGGATAGCGCTACCCCTATCTCTACGGCAGCACCACACTCTCAGGCGCAGTGGCCGCCACATTTCCGCCCGCGCACCAGCGAATTGCCTCCCATGCTAGAGGTCGACACAGGGCATTGGGTGCGTGCTTGGGAGGTGTCGGCATGAACACACTGTTACGCCTCAACAACGTAAGCAAATCGTTCAGCCTACGTAGTCGCGCGCCGGGTTCAAAGTGCCAAACAATTCGAGCCGTCAGTCAGGTGAGCCTATGCGTGTATCGGGGGGAAGTTCTGGGACTGGTGGGGGAATCAGGCTGCGGCAAATCGACTCTGGGGAAACTTGCGACACGACTTCTCACTGTCGACAGCGGCAGCATTTTTTTTGATAGTGTCGACATCACGCACCTGTCAGCTCGACTTATGCGCCCCCTGCGACGTAAAATCCAGATGGTTTTCCAGGATCCTTTTTCCTCCCTGAATCCGCGCATGCGGGTGCACGATATTTTGGCAGAGCCATTTATCATCCACAGGATAAACCCTGCCGATATACGCGCCAAGATCGGACAAAATCTTCGTGCCGTAGGGCTTGACGCAGCAGATGCGCAGCGCTACCCTCACGAGTTTTCCGGTGGTCAGCGCCAACGCATAGGTATCGCCCGCGCCCTGAGTCTACACCCCGAGCTAATTATTGCAGATGAGCCCGTATCAGCCTTGGATTTGTCGGTACAGGCCCAAATTATAGCGCTGCTGCACGATCTGAAGCGTGAGTTTTCCCTGACCTACGTCTTTATATCCCATGACCTTTCCGTAGTGCGGCGCATTTGCACCAGAGTGGCGGTAATGTATCTGGGACAAATTGTAGAGACATCCCCAACCCAGGATATTTTTGAAAAGCCGCTGCACCCATATACCGAGATGCTTCTGCAGGCACTCCCGGTTGCCGACCCCCATAAGCGCAAGGAATATGTCCCTGGACCAGATATCCCTTCAGCACTTTCCCATCCCGGTGGCTGTCCTTTCCACCCTCGCTGCTCTTATGCCATCGCGCGCTGCGCAACCGAGCAACCCGAACTCAGCGCAACAGGCACCATGCGTGAGGTTGCATGTCATCGCTACCGCGAGCTACATCTGTGCGGTCTTTGATACTCTTCCCAGACCAGCTTTAAATGCAGATTAAGCGTTGACTCCGTGTGCCACAAGTGGCACACTCTCCCAAATCACAGCTTTGCATCAAAAACATACCTGCATATCCTTCTCCCTGCCCAACTACGGAGCTACATATTTATGGGTCCGATTAAAACCGTAAAAGAACGCTGCCAGAAATGCTACGCCTGTGTACGCAACTGCCCAGTCAAGGCCATGCGTGTACGCCCAACCCACGTCGAAGTTATCCATTCACGCTGCATAGGCTGTGGTAAATGCATTGCCGTATGCACGCAGAAGGCAAAGGTTGTGGCTGACAGCTATGAAAATGCTGTGCAGATTCTGGCACAAAAGAACCGCAAGATTGCGGTTCTGGGCTGCTCTTATCCGGCGTTTTTTAAAGATATTTCCCCAAATCAGCTCGTTACCGGCCTTAGACGCCTAGGCTTTGATGAGGTGCATCAGGGTGCTTACGGCGCGGAACTGCTCAATAGCGAATACCACGAACATCTGGGAACCAAAGCTTCCGCCCCGCTTATATCTTCACACTGCCCCACCATCGTCGATCTTATCGAACGCCATTATCCGCAGATCATCAAAAACCTGATGCCGGTAGTATCTCCTATGGTAGCCATGGGACGCATGCTCAAGGAACAACATGGTGCAGATGCAAGTGTGGTATATATCAGCTCGTGCATCGCTGGCAAATTTGAAATCTACGCAGATGCCGTCGCTGACGCCATCGATGTTGTCCTCACCTATCAAGAACTCAGTCAGTTGCTCACCCGCCACAAACTGGACCTTGCACGTCTGGGCTCCACCCCATTCAATGGACATCAACCAGATAAAGGATGCCTGTTCCCCATCAGCGGCGGACCTTTTCAAGTGCTTGATATTCAGCCCGATTTCGCCAATCCAGAGTACATCTGCAGTGAAGGAGAACAGAATTCGCTGGAGATCATCCGTGATCTGGCCGCTGGACGCATCGAGGCCAAACTCGTTGACATCCGCTTTTGCAATGGCGGCTGCATAGGTGGACCGGGGAAAAACAATCGTCTTACCACTTATTCCAAACAAAAACTTATCCAGCTTCACTACCAACGCCAAGATATCTCATATCAGGATTCTGCTGAATCACATCCGGAACTCCCAAAAATAGATTTCACGCGTAGGTTTTGCAATAAACACAAGCCTCTGGAGCTTCCCAGCAGCGATAGTGTGCGTAAAATTCTACAACAGACCAACAAGCACACCGCGGCAGACGAACTGAATTGTGGTGGATGCGGTTACAGCACCTGCCGTGATCATGCCATTGCAGTGCATCAGGGGCTGGCAGAGATTGAGATGTGTCCACCCTTTGCCCTGAAAAGACTCGAAGAAGACAGCCTTATCCTTTCCCAGAAATATGAACTGGCCAAGCACGCTCTGGCACAGGAATTTGGTCAAATATCCATCGTAGGCAAAGATGTCCACACCGCCGAAGTTCTGAACCTGATCCACCAAGTTGGTCCAACCCCAACCACGGTTCTCATCCGTGGAGAGAGTGGTACCGGCAAGGAACTTACTGCACGCGCCATCCACGAAGTAAGTCCTCGGGCAGACCGGCACCTAGTAACCCTGAACTGCACCACCCTTAACGACAGCTTACTAGAAAGCGAATTATTCGGACACTGCAAGGGGGCGTTTACGGGTGCGGTGAATGACAAAAAGGGGCTGTTTGAAGCAGCCAATGGAGGGACTATTTTCCTAGATGAGATTGGAGATATTACCCCGAAATTACAGGCAGAATTACTTAGGGTTCTCGACAGTGGGGAAATTCGCCCCATAGGGAGCACCAGGAGCAAAAAGGTAGATGTGCGCCTGATAGCGGCAACCAACAAAAACCTTGAACGTGGGCTGGAGGAGGGGTGGTTTCGAGAAGACTTGTTCTACCGCTTAAATGTTTTTTCCATAACCATGCCTCCTTTACGTAGCCGTCTTAACGCGCTGGAAGAACTGGTTGAACATTTTTTACGCCACGCTAGCAAGCGGGTAAACAAGCATATCGACAGTATCGATCGCAATGCTATCGAGGCTATGCGCCTCTATCATTGGCCCGGAAATATACGCGAACTGCAGAATATTATTGAACGAGCGGCGGTATTGACCAATAACACCTGCATTCATTTGGCGAATTTACCGGTAGTTTTCACCGAGCTGATAGGAGGAAAAGCTGTCAATTCCAACTTAGATTCGGCGTCATTGCGTGCCCAGATGGAAAGGCAAGTAGACCTCATCGAGAAAGGATTGATAAAAACTTATCTGCATAAAAGTGCTGGCAATGTGGCTCAAGCGGCGCGACAAGCACAAATCCCAAGGCGCAGTTTTTATCGCTTACTCGAAAAGCATCAACTAAATGGTACAGATTTCAAGCTCCAGAAGTGAGACAGGTCGAGCCAAGCCTTAAAACGATCCCACGAAGTGAGCCACTTATGCCACACTACTCACGCATACCGTGTCATGCGAGGCACAGTTTCCCGTTCGACATTCTTGCTCAACAATTTAACGCTGCCAAACAAACACTTTCAAAATCACGCCGGAATTAAACATTACAGTAACTTGTGTCGAAACAACAAATAACATTCCACCTACACGCTTGACAGTGGCACGAAGAGTGCTAGTAGGGCCATATATCAAATGACGAGGGAGCAACATATTTTCTATCCCCCAACCTAAACAGAAAAACCTCCCTTATTTTGCGCCACCGGGCTCTCTCCTTCCGGTGGCGTTTTTTTATCAAGTTGAGACTTCAACTCAGTCCGTGCTAGTATAGTGAGCTTTCTCGCGTGCCCAGAAGCGACCTCATCACCACCTATAGACACGAAACCACGTATTCGCTTGGGAAGCAACGCAAGACCAAACATCTCATTGCCTCGAATAGGACTAAGCGCTGCGGCACCACCCGCAAGGGATGCCGCAATCAAAAAACTGTTTAACTCACTAATTCAATTGGAGAGACTTGCACATGGCAGGACATAGCAAATGGGCCAATATCAAGCACCGCAAAGGAGCACAGGACGCCAAGCGCGGTAAAACCTTCACCAAATTAATTAAAGAGATCACTGTAGCCGCTAAAATCGGGGGTGGTGACCTGGACGCGAATCCACGCTTGCGCACCGCAGTCGATAAAGCCAAAAACGGTAATATGCCCAAAGATACCATAGAGCGCGCCATCAAAAAAGGATGCGGCGATCTTGACGGGGTCAATTACGAAGAAGGCACCCTTGAAGGTTACGGCCCCGGTGGTGCTGCGGTGCTGGTTGAATTTTTAACCGACAACCGTACCCGTACCGTCGCCGATGTGCGCCACAGTTTCTCTAAACACGGTGGCAGCCTGGGGGTAGATGGCTCGGTTGCATTTCAGTTTGATCGCAAGGGGCTAATAACCCTAAGCGGAGACACTGACTACGACGCGCTGTTTGAAGCCGCCCTTGAAAGTGGAGCCGAAGATGTAAAAAATGAAGATGGCACCTATGAAATCCTGACGGAACCCTCTGATTTTGTCATGGTACGTGATGGCCTCATGGAACAAGGACTTGAACTTCAGACCGCTGAAGTCACGATGATACCGCAGTCAACAGTTGACCTGGACGAAAAAAAAGCCGAGCAGATGCTCAAACTTATCGATATGCTTGAAGACAACGATGACGTGCAGGAGGTCTACCATAACGCCGATATCGACGATGAAATCCTCGAAAAGCTTATGAGCTGACCAATGCGAATTCTGGGGATTGATCCCGGCACGCGCATCACCGGTTACGGTTTAATCGACCAGTGCGGCAACCGCTTGATTCATGTTGACAATGGTGCGGTCTACACGCGTAGCAGCGATGAGCTCCCCTTGCGCCTGAACCAGATATACACAGGACTCCTGTACGCAATTGAAACCTATAAGCCCGATGCGATGGCGATTGAAAAGGTCTTCGTTGCCAAAAACGCCGGCTCGGCACTAAAGCTTGGCCAGGCTCGAGGAACTGCAATAGTGGCGGGCGTCAACACAGGGCTGCCGGTGTTTGAGTACAGCGCCCTACAGGTCAAAAGTGCAGTTGTAGGATACGGCAAAGCGAGCAAAACCCAAGTTCAACAAATGATAAAGGCTCTCTTAAAACTTCCTGAAATTGCTCAGGAAGATGCCTCAGACGCACTTGCCATCGCCGTCTGTCATGCCCACAGCCATGCGCTCCTGCGGCGCGTTGGCCTCAGCGCCGGCGCCACTAACAAGCACAGATGAGCCAGTTCGTACACACGCATATATCCACCTCACCCCCACAGGAGCTTAAATCATGATTGCCTTGTTAACCGGTACAATGCGCCACAAAAGTCCGGAACATGTCATCATCGAAACCAACGGGGTGGGCTACAGTGTCGATATACCGCTGTCAAGCTACTACAGCCTGCCAGAAGAAGGACAAGCCACGCTGTACATACACACCCACGTGCGTGAAGATATCCTCAGACTTTACGGATTTCTCACTCTGGCGGAAAAAGAAACCTTCATTCTGTTAATAGGGATTAGCGGTATCGGCCCTAAAGCATCGCTTAATATTTTGTCTCATATGAGCTGTGCCGATTTGCATCAGGCATTACTGAGCGAAGACGCTGCGCGCCTGACCACTGTGCCAGGAATCGGGAAAAAAACGGCAGAACGCCTGATCCTAGAATTGCGTGAAAAAATACGCAAACTCGTCACTGCGAAAAGCATTCAAGGTCAGGAGCCGTTCACCCCCACACTCAGAGACTCCAGCGCTGACGCCCTTTCTGCCCTCATCAGTTTAGGCTACAAAGAGAAGCAGGCACGTGGGGTGCTAGAAAAAATGGAGATTGGTGCGCAGACCTCAACCCAGGAGATCCTTAAGCAGGCTCTGCAGCATCTCACCCGTTAGTCAATTCTACCCCACCAGGACATGATTATGAGCGAACGCCTTATTGACGCCGCAGACTTTGGCGATGATGAACATTTCGAGAATCCACTGCGACCGCGCACGCTGGCAGAATATATAGGCCAGCAGCAGGTCAAGCAGAACCTCGAAGTTTTTATCCAGGCAGCGCGTAAGCGTGCAGAAGCCCTCGATCATGTCCTGTTCTACGGCCCCCCTGGTCTGGGCAAGACCACTTTGGCCAACATCATAGCTAGTGAAATGGGGGTCAACATCAAAAGCACCTCAGGCCCGGTTATTGAAAAAGCCGGAGACCTAGCAGCTATCCTGACCAACCTCGAAGAGGGTGACATTCTGTTTATTGATGAAATCCACCGCATGTCTGCAGTGGTAGAAGAGATCCTCTATCCGGCAATGGAGGATTACCAGATCGATATCATGATCGGACAGGGACCTTCTGCACGTACCATAAAACTCGACCTGCCCCGCTTTACCTTGGTTGGCGCAACTACCAGAGCTGGACTGCTCTCCTCACCCCTGCGCGATCGCTTCGGAGTTATCAGCCGTCTGCAATTCTATACCGATGAAGAACTGGCGATAATTGTGCGACGTAGCGCTGGGATCCTGCAAATCCCCATCAGCGCCGACGGAGGGATGGAGATCGCCAAACGCAGCCGTGGCACCCCCCGCATCGCCAACCGCTTGCTGCGGCGCGTACGCGATTTCGCCCAGATAGAGGGAGATGGCACTATTTCGCGCACTACTGCGGATATGGCCTTACTACGCCTTGAAGTCGATCGATGCGGCTTTGACCAAATGGATACCACCTTGTTAAAAACTATTATCGACAAGTTTGGTGGGGGTCCCGTTGGTCTCGACACACTCGCAGCCGCAATCGGGGAAGAAAAAGATACCATCGAAGAGATAATTGAACCGTTTCTGCTCCAGCAGGGATATTTAAGCCGTACCCCACGTGGGCGCATCGCTACGGAGCTGGCATACTCGCATTTCAAACGTCACAAGAAACCCTCCTCAAACAACCTATTTGATTAGTTTTTAACTATGAGTGCTTACACCATTGCCTCTGCAGAAAAACTTCGTTTCCAAGCGCGGGGCATAATTACCCAGGGGCGCTACCCTTTTCGCAAAATTACTACAGATTCTTCGTTGCTAACTGCGGCCGGGTATGTCACTCCAGATCTGGTTTTCTGGATAAATCGAGACAGCTGCATTGCAGGTGGTTGCGTATTTTTCTGCCCAGACCTAAAACAACTTCCTGAGCTGCTCCAACAGGCACAGGCATGCGCTGAAGCGTTGGCGCTAAATCAATTTGCCACTTGGGCCCCTAACCAGATAACTGTCTGGCAGGCTGACACCCTGAAGAAACGTTTCGAACTAAAGCCCTATTCAGATATTGATGGCCTGACGGAACTACTGGATCAATTTAAGCTGTTGGCGGTAATTGAAGCCAAGAGCAACAACGAACTCACCAGTTGGCACCTCAGCAACTTGTGCCTACAGAGTGTGACCCAAGGGACCCTAAGCCTGAGCGCATATCTGCGTCGTAAAAACTTAAGTGATGGAGAAAGTGCAACTCAACAAGCTCACAGCAAACTTATGCTCTGTGTGGCGCGCATGCTTAGCGCACTCCATGCCCGCACCCTGCCCTCCCAGACCAAGCCTGAAATTCTAGATAGCACCCTAAAAGATATTACCGCTATACCTTCAGGTTTAAAGGCTGAAGATTCTGAAGTGGAGCTAGACAAAAAAAGTAGCATTCTGCTGCACAACCTATTACGCCGCTTGGATCAAATTGACCTGTTTCGGGAAAACCGCGCCCGTGCCTGCGCCATGCTCAAGCAGATACTAAGCAGCACCTCACACCAAAGCTGTAAACAGCAAAAGAGTTTTGAGCTGCCTCCAGCTGAAATTTCAGTTTACATGCCAGAAATGGCTCCAGACACCCTTAAAATCGAAGTCGATACTGGTGCGAGGCTGTTATTTAAAAATCTAGCACGCAAACTGTGCAACACAGACACTAGCATCACAAGCCAGTTTGAGCTGGTCTTTTCGATCCCTACGCCTCTACCTTCTGCCCATTGCAACGCCTGCTTTTTCTCTAGCGCAAAACCAGATGCCTCCAGAGTTGATGCCCTCATTGCCCACATGCGCACCGCTTGGCCGGGAAGACGCATCCATCTGACAAAATCTACCCCAATGGGCCTTTGGCAATTTACCTACTTGCTTGGCATCCTCGCTGAAGGTGAAAGCATTTACGCTTGTCTAGCACCGGAACTGTTCCAGGCTATGGGGTGTGACAAGGTTCTAGCTCTGATTCATTCCTGCATGACTCTTACTGACGCAGCTTACCGCCCCGAAACCGGCCGCGTCGAACTTCTGTTGCACAAGTTAAACCCTAAGGGCAAGGCTACTACCTTCTACACGGAGGAGCGAGCCAGAATTAAATGGCACACACATGAAGACCCAATCACGGCATTTTATGCTGCACTCCACCTTGACACCGTCCAAAACACAAACGCGACCACACCACGTATTAGCGGCAACAAACAGCAGAATCTGCGTCAGCAGCTAATCCACGAGCTGGACTCTCAAGGGGTACCTCAATTCCCTACTACGTATATTTTCAATATACCGGCAGATAACCTGAAAAAATTTCACCTCAATAAAGGCCCGTGGCATATATGTCAAACCTTTATGGGCCTTTATTCGTTGTGCGACAAAGAACAGCAACAGATATGTGAAGCACGAGCTCCCCATGCTTATGCCCTAATACTGGCTTCACATCTGCACAACGAAGTACTTCTTCCGGATAATGAAGGACAGTGCAAGGAAGTACTGCTTCAGTATCTGTATGATTTAAACCAGACCTATCTACACATCATGCAGGAAGCCCACGTACACTTGAAAACCTCAGCAGCGGCTAAACGCTTCACTAACAAATTCTGGAAAGGGCTGAACCTCCCACCATGGAACATATGCCAAGAAGTTGCGTCACATCTGGGACTGGAATTACACGCCCCTGGCTGATATAAAAAGAAGAGTCTATGCAAGCGTCTCCGAAATGTTAGAATAGGCGCAACTAGGCAACCCTCATTCAAAGGAGAACACAGTATGCTCGAAATAGTTGAGAAAACCCTTCTTACCGCTATTGGTGCTGCTTCCATGACTCAGAAAAAAGCTGAAGAGGTGGTCAATGAATTGAAGGAGCGCTTTAACCTCACAGAAGAAGAGGGGCGCCGTCTGAAAGAAAAAGTTAAAACCGCCGCCATTGAACGGCGCGACCAACTTCAACAGGAGGCCACCAGAGAGGTACGAGGAGCAGCAGAACGGATGGGGCTGGTAACCAAAACAGACTTGACTGCGCTGGAAGACAGAATCGCTGCTTTGGAGCAGTCCAGCTGCAAGCAAGACGCATAGGAAAGCATAACCGCATATGCTTTCCTTGCTCAGCGTCAATCGAAATCTGCGCTCGCTGAAACGCTACCGAGAGATACTCTCTGTCCTTGTCGGGCATGGGTTCGGGCACATTATCGAACAGCTCAACATCGATTACTATCTCGAACTGGGACGCCGCTTTATCACCAGAGACGCAAAAAAGAAGGCTCTTGAGCGCCTTCCAGACGAGGTGCGTCTACGCATGGCACTCGAAGAGCTGGGTCCCACTTTTATAAAACTGGGGCAACTACTCTCTACCCGGGCCGACATTATACCTGCCAGCTACATCCTTGAACTCAACAACCTGCAGGACCAAGTTGGTGCGGTTGACTGGAGCCAGATACGCTTGCAGATCGAAACAGAGCTTGGAGGCACGACATCTAAACTCTTCAGACATATAGACTCATCCCCCACAGCGGCAGCTTCAATGGCCCAGGTCCACAAGGCGCAGTTATGCACAGGTGAATGGGTCGCGCTAAAGGTGCGCCGTCCCGGTATAGAAAAAACCATCGCGACAGATCTGGATATCCTGGAAAACCTCGCTAGCTTGATCGACACCCATGGCAACATGGGCAAGTTGTTTTCTGCCGAGGAAATTGTCCGAGAATTCAGGCGCACCATCTACCGAGAACTCGACTTCGTCAAAGAAGCACATAACTTGTGCCGCTTTAAAAGCAACTTCTCCTCAAACGAACGCATCCATATCCCCGAGGTTTACTGGAACTATACCACTGAAGCTCTGCTGACCATGGAGTTTATCGATGGGACAAAGATAACCGATACTGACGAACTCAGGCGCAAGAATATCGACCTAAAACGCTTGGCACATGATGGCGCTCAGGCCTTTGTGGAACAAATCATTGACCACGGCATGTTTCACGCCGACCCCCATCCGGGCAACCTTTTTGTGTTGTCGGGCGGGCGTCTGTGTTTTCTTGACTTAGGGATGGTTGGACGCATCGACGAAGAGACCAAACAGCAACTTGCGACCCTTATTCTAAGCATTTTCAGCAAAAATGCTGATGAGCTGGCATCTCTTCTCATCAGCTCCCGACCCGGCACCCGAGATATCGATAAAAGCACCCTAAAACGCGACCTCTCCACCTTCATCGAAGACTACTACAATCTGTCTCTAAAGCGGATTGACCCATATAGATTTATTACCGAGTTTCTCACCATCATCCGGGCGCATAAAATAAAATTTCCTTCCGACCTCATTCTTCTGGCAAAGGCGCTGATAACTATTGAGGGGATTGGGCGTAGCCTCGATCCTGACTTCAACCTCATTGACGAAGTTCGGCCCGCGGTTGAAGTCCTGATCCGAAAGCGCCACTCGGGTGAACATCTGCGTCGAGAATTCAAACAGATTCTGCACGATTACTACGAGATCTCCAAGGCGTTGCCTGGTGATCTTAAGGAATTATTGTCGCACATAACTAACAACAACTTCAAAATTGACTTGGAACACCGTGGACTTGAACGCCTAATACGAACCATGGATCAATCCAGCAACAGAATTTCATTCAGCTTCGTAATCGGGTCTTTGATAATCGGGTCTTCCTTAATTGTACAGACCGGTGCTGGTCCGCAACTTTTTGGATTACCCGCTCTAGGATTGTTCGGATATTCCATCGCCGCATTTTTGGGTCTGTGGCTTGCCATTGCCATCATTGGCTCTGGACGTCTATAAACAACTCCAAGTGTGAATTCTTGAATAGCCCGAGCTAAAAAGATACCATTCAAATTTTGCATACAAAATCTAAATACACACTCCTCCACTAATCAGACGCCGTTGATTATGCACTCGTTTCGTTAAGTACGACGTCTATATCTCAAGTGTGTTTACAGCGACACAGTCACTGCACAATTCGATGCTACTGCGCTACATCTGACCTTACAAAAATACACATCATTATTAAAAAACCAGTCATTACAGAGCCTTGCCTAGCCAGTGTCCAGTGGCACGGGTATTGCATTATTGATGGTATATTATATGTGTGTACCTAACACAAACACAGCATCACCCAACTATATAAAAATCCTCCACCAAAGGAGTTAATACATGTTACATCAATGCACTATTGCAAATCCTCTCCATATTAGCGGCATTGGCCTGCATACAGGTAGCATTATCAACATGGTGCTACGCCCGGCCAAGGCCGGAACCGGAATTATCTTTGAACGCACAGAGGGCAACACAACCCGACGCATAAGGGCCTGCGCGCAGAATGTAGTTGATACTAGGATGGCGACCGTAATCGGTGACGGTAAATTGCGGGTCTCTACCATAGAGCACCTGATGGCGGCACTTGTTGCCTGCCATATTGATAACCTCATCATCAAGATTGATGGCCCTGAAGTCCCTATCATGGATGGCAGCGCGGCTCCTTTTATCGATAAGATTCTCTGCGTCGGCGTGACCCGCCTAGAGCAAAATCGCAAAATAATCTCCATCACCAAGCCTATCCACCTGCAGGAGGGAGATAAGAAGATCAGCATCATTCCATCGCGATTCTTGCGCATAAGCTTTGACTTAGATTTCAACCATCCCTGCATCAAGCGCCAAAGCCGTTCCGTTAAGGTCTCTCAGCAGAGTTTCTGCCAGGATATTGCCGGCGCACGCACCTTTGGCTTCTATGAAGAGGTAGAATATCTAAAATCGCAGGGGCTAGCCAAGGGCGGCTCATTAGATAACGCGGTAGTTATCGGCGCGGATAGCATTCTGAACCCGGAAGGACTTAGATTTACGGATGAGTTTGTGCGCCATAAAATTCTTGATACAGTAGGAGATTTCAGCCTGTTGGGGCATTCAATCCTTGGACATATCAAGTCACATAAGGGCGGACACGACATAAATCACAAGATGGTTGAAAAGATTTTGGCATCGCCCGACAGCTGGCGCTATATAGAATTCAACAACGCGGCCTATCAGGAAGGCATGGTCCTGCCCACACTACAGCCAGAAGCAGCCATGGCCAAGGCCTGATCAGCCTATCCGCATTCTACATAAAAAAGGCAGCCAAGTGGCTGCCTTTTTTATGTTGCAACCAGCAGCTTGCGTGTTCCGCACGGGCATGAGATCATGTTTACCAAGTTTAAGACGTATATATATTCTTATGCGAATTCCAGCTTTTACAGGAGCTTTTCTTACACATGGTCAGACAAAAATCCGGTCCCGAACAACGTAAACGCAGGAGAGAATGGGCCCTAATAGTCCTCAGTGTCATCCTGATCAGCGTGTTTCCTATTTTGAAACGCCTACTGTTCGACCAAGCAGCGCAAATTCAGATATCCAACAATATTCTGGTTCTTGCTCTGATCAATATCAATATCCTGCTCATCATCCTATTCTTTTTTCTGATCTTCAGAAACATTCTAAAACTAATACTGGAGCGCAGGCGCAACACTCCCGGTGCAAAGTTGCGCACTCGCCTAGTCGCAACCTTCGTATCCCTATCGCTTATACCAACGCTACTGTTGTTTTTCGCTTCCGCTGCATTTATTACCAATTCCATTGAAAGTTGGTTCAGCACTGAAGTAGAGAAATCGTTGTCGGAATCCCTGTCGGTTGCGCAGACCTATTATAAAAATTCAGCGACTAACGCACTCTTCTATGGTGATCAATTAGCCCATCAGATCAAGGAACAAAAACTACTCAACGAAAGCAATCTAGACAATCTGCGTACATTAATTCACCAGAAACAGCAGGAATACAACCTCGGCGTCGTAGAGGTTTTCTCTTCAACCCATGAAGAGTTAGTCCGTGCCTCTAACCCAGATATCCCCACAGCGGACTTTACCGACCCGGGATCCTCAACAATAAACGAGGCTCTTAAAGGCCAACGTTTCACCCGAATAACCCCTACAGGGAAGGCGGATCTTATCCGCGGAATTGTTCCGGTCTACTCAAACTGGAACACAGAAGATGTCGTTGGAGTCGTGGTGATAAACTACCATGTTCCCTATTCACTAGTTAACAAAATGGAAGAAATCTCCACCACTTACCAACAATACAAGGAATCACAACAACTAAAAGGTAAAGTTAAACAGGGCTACATCGCTATTTTGCTTTTAATTGCCTTAATCATAATCTTTCTAGCCACATGGTTCGGCTTACGCATAGCCCGCTCCATAACGGTCCCCATTCAGGAATTGGTCACAGCTACCAATCAAATCAGCAATGACAATCTCCAAGTGCAGCTCCCGCCAGCAGGAGACGATGAAATCGGACAGCTAATCGATTCCTTTGGAAAAATGACTACAGAATTAAGCCGAGAACGTGCGCGTATTCAGCACGCGCACAATGAACTTAAGAACTCAAATATCGAACTGGAACAACGGCGCCGTTACATGGAAATATTGCTGCGCAATGTAACAGCCGGCGTTATTTCAATCGACAGATTCGGGATACTCACTACTATAAACAAGTCTGCAGAACATCTCCTTAAAATTCAGGCCGATACGGTGCTTGGACGTAAATATGCTGACATCGTCAACGAGGAACAGCTTTCAATTGTAAAGAGTTTTCTTACAGAGCTAATAAAATCCGGTAAGGAAACAGTCAAACGTCAGATCTCCTTGAGCATTCAGGGACAACAAATAATTCTACTCTTAAATGCGACACGTTTGCACGATGAGCACGGCAACATAATGGGAACTGTAATTGTGTTTGACGACCTGACTCAACTGCAAAAGGCACAACGCATGGCAGCATGGCGCGAAGTCGCGCGACGCATTGCACATGAAATAAAAAACCCGCTTACCCCCATTCAATTGTCAGCCCAGCGCTTGCGTCGCCGTTATCTAGACCGCTTCAATAACGAAGATAGCGTGTTTGACGAGTGCACGCAGACAATTATCAACCAAGTGGACGATCTTAAAAATCTAGTAAACGAATTTTCCAACTTTGCCCGTATGCCTGCAAGCAACCCCGCACCAGAAGACATAAATTCCATTATCAGTGACACCATGATTCTGTATCAGCAAGGACACAAAGATATACAATTTAAGCTAAACGCAGACACCACAATTCCGAATATCAACGTAGACAGAGAACAACTTAAACGAGTAATTATCAACTTGCTCGACAATGCGGTACACGCTGTACACGAAGCGGAGCCACCGCACAGTATTACATTGAGAACAGAGTTGAATCGAGCCATGAATATGGCTACTCTGGCAATCTGCGACACTGGATGTGGTATTCCCGATAAAGATAAGCCGCGTCTATTCGAACCGTACTTTTCAACCAAACAAAGTGGGACAGGCTTGGGATTGGCAATTGTTGCAACTATTATTTCAGACCATGGTGGCTATATAAGGGTAAAAGATCATCCCCCATGTGGCACCGAAATCATTATCGAGCTGCCTTTGTCCTGAACCACAGATAACAGAATAGATACCCATTATGGCGCATATACTAATTGTAGATGACGAGCAAAGTATACAGACAAGTCTTGCAGGGATCCTACAGGACGAAGGATACCAGACTAGCTGTGTAAGTGACGGTGAGGCAGCCTTACGCTTAATTCAAGAAGAAGAGCCTGACCTGATTCTTCTCGATATCTGGATGCCTGGAATGGACGGCCTCGATGTGCTCAAAAAAATTCAAGGACTAGGTGAAACAATACAGGTCATCATGATGAGTGGGCACGCCACGATTGAAACCGCCGTAACTGCCACTAAGTTAGGCGCACACGATTTTATTGAAAAACCCATCTCCATAGAAAAACTGCTAGTTTGCATTCAAAATGCCCTGAAACTAAACCAGCTTGTAGAAGAAAACAAAAGTCTACGTGCACGTATTTCTCGTGATTATGAAATAATAGGAACAAGTAAGGTTATTACAGACCTGAAACAACAAATACATATAGCTGCACCTACATCTGGATGGGTCCTGATTACTGGAGAAAATGGCACTGGCAAGGAATTGGTAGCTCGCGCGATACACAGACAGTCAAAGCGCAACAAAAAAGCTTTTATAGAAGTCAACTGCGCTGCGATACCCGAAGATCTCATTGAATCTGAACTTTTCGGCCATGAAAAAGGAGCGTTTACCGGAGCGATTTCCACCCGCAAAGGCAAATTTGACTTAGCCAACGAGGGGACCCTTTTTCTGGATGAAATCGGTGATATGAGCCTCAAGACTCAAGCTAAGGTTTTGCGCATTCTACAGGAACACAAATTTGAACGTGTTGGGGGTGAAAAGCCGATCGAGGTAGATGTGCGAGTCATTGCAGCAACAAACAAGAACCTCGAAGAGGAGATAAAGCAGGGGAACTTCAGGGAGGATCTGTACTACCGCCTTAATGTTCTGCCATTTTTTGTACCACCGTTGCGCGACCGTCACCACGATATCCTAATGTTAGCCCAACATTTTCTTGAATCGTACTGTAAAAAGGAAAGTGTAGAGGGAAAGCAGTTAACGGAAGATGCGTTAAAGGCTCTAAGCGCATACAAATGGCCGGGGAACGTGCGAGAGCTCAAAAATATCATTGAGCGCCTAGCCATAATGACCCAGGAAGATGTTATCGATGTTTCAGCCCTGCCTCCAGAGATAAGGACAGCAGCTCATAGCGAGGTTATAGCTGAATCTGGCCAACTGCTGGCAACAGACTACAGCGACCTAAAGGAAGCACGAGAACATTTCGAAAAGGAGTTTATCCGCTCAAAGCTGATCGATAACAACTGGAATATATCTAGGACAGCTGAGGAGATAGGTCTGGAACGTTCAAATCTACATCGGAAAATTAAGAGTTTTGGCATAGAAGCAGAAAAAAACTAAGTTGAGTTGAGTTGAAGTGAAGTGGTTTGAACAAAAAAAGGATCCGCAGAGCGGATCCTTTTTGGGGTAAAGATTCGGCGGCGACCTACTTTCCCACACAGTTACCCGTGCAGTATCATCAGCGCTACAGAGCTTAACTTCTGTGTTCGGGATGGGAACAG
>JAVERW010000149.1:0-2942 GCA_034006915.1 Desulfuromonadaceae bacterium
ATCTGGAGTGCGGCATAGAACGGATCAGCAGCTCCATCGACTTTTGGTTCAATCAGGGCAAACATCTCCAAGGCTAGTATTGTATCTGCCTGTTTCTGCGCCGCATAGGGGTCAGCATTGTTGCACAGCGTCCGGATCTGGGCGTGAATCTCCTGTGCCAGTTGGGGCGGGCTCTGATTGAAGCTGGCAGCGCTTAGGTTAGCCAGCACAGCACGCATGAGCTGTTCCCGTGTGGAAGCATCTGCCTCCACCATATCGAGAACACTCAAGGTTTGTTTGACAAAACAGGGTAGACACTCCAGATGTATATTCATCCTTGCTCCGATTATTTCAGGGTATTATGTGCGAAAGCAGAGGTAAGACTATCCGCCATTGTGCACTCGTACCCTTCGATACGCGCCAGCACTTGGTTAGATTCTGGCGCGATAAAGTCGATATCCGCTTCCACCATCGCTGCTGTACAGGTGTTTATGCAGCAACGTATCTCCATGGCATCTGCCGGCACACTCTCTACATACTGCCGATAGCGCCTGATATAGCTGGGCAATGAACCTTTCTGCTGCGTTGCATGGCACCACAGAATCATAAGCTGAAAACTGCAGTCCAGCAGGAGTGGGGCGCTCAGCCAAGTCTGCCGCAGAGGAGATCTCATCCACTCTGCGGGGGTAGCGGCGTTGTGTGCCATGGCATTAATCCCCGTGTTATCCAGCCCCAGAACCTGCCTTAATCCCTGAAATGCAGGGCCGTGAAACAGACGGGTGTCGGCATAGATGGAGGAGTGGTCCTCCTGCGCGCTATCTGAAACATCCAGAACCAGCGGTGAGAGGTGTTTTGCTGGGAGGCTGTCAGCCAGAATCACTTCAGCGCTACTGTACACTTGGCCCGAGGTGGCGTCACATATCTGCATGGGAACCATGTAAGTACCCACATCCGCTTTTGCTGGTTGCATCTGCCCGCAGCGTAACTCAATGTGCTGCTCAGCACCCTGCTCCAGGGTGATGCCACGGCAAATGCGCAGGTTGTCAAAGCCGAAAAAAGTCATGCCGGGGTAAGTGTGCATCGCCCCCAGCGCAAGCCATTCGGCACTGAGTGCAGTTGGGACCACAGCGCGTGCATTAAGGACATGGTCACGCAATGCGGGGATATGGGTGCAACTCACCGGTATCTGCAACACGCTATTGGGCAACTGCGGAATTGCAGTCTGTGCTGGGCGCGGCTCGGGTGTATTCCCCCCGGCACCACCACTTGAACCGGAGATTACCAGTTCCACCTCTGAGCCAACAGCGGTGAGCTCCTGCACCAGATAGCGCGCCCCAGCTTCGAGGTCGATAACCTCAATCCCTTCGCTGGCAAACAGTTTTTTCAGTCCGGCATTGACCATTCCACCGTCCCATGGTCCCCAGTTCAGCGCTACAACACGGCACTCCTCACGTTGGCGTGCCAGGGCTTGGGCAGTCTTGTTCAGCACCTCGTTAGCCACGGCGTAGTCAATCTGGCCACTACGTCCGAAGCGTCCGCTGGAGGAGGAGAACAGGGCGATGAACTCCAGGTTATCATCTACGGTCGCCTGCAACAGGGCTTGGAGCCCTGCAATTTTAGTGGAGTAAACCAGATCAAACTGCTCTGCCGTTTTATCTTCGATCTTTCTATCTGCCAGCACACCGGCACCGTGAACAATTCCACGAATAGTGCCCTGCTGGCGTGCCTGCGCCACAGCGGCATGTACCGCCTCTGCATCGCGGATATCCAAGGCCTGATAGATCACCTTTGATCCAGCTGCTTCGAGGCGCGCAATGTTTGTGCGCAGTTCGCGCTGATTCAAGATGGCACTGCATTGCGCGCCGATCTGTTTCGGGCTCAGCTTTGTGGTGGCGTTCTGCAGGAGTGCTTGCTTTATCTCTGCTGCATTGGTGGCACTCTTAAGCCACGATTCTTCCGTTTCCGGCAGGGGGCTGCGTCCAAGTAGTAGCAAGGCAGGCTGTGCGCTCTGTGCCAGGTGCAGGGCAACCTCTGCTGTCACTCCGCGCCCTCCACCGCTGATAATAACCACATCGTCGTTGGTCAGATTCATGGATGCAGCTTCAGCCGCAAGATCTGCATTTTCCAGCATGGGGGTGGTGGTTCCGCTACTGCTGATCCCCACTTCAACAGGGCCAGTGTGCCCCAGTTCGTAAACTACCTGCGCCACCTGTTGTTCCAAGGGCATGAAGGGATCAATATCCAGCGCACGGCAGGTGATATCAGGCCATTCGTGCGCCGCAGTTTTGCTTAACCCGGCCAAGCCGCCGGAGAGTGGGTCCTGCAACATCGAGCCTGGAGTGAAACCGAAGTTTCCGTCCAGACGGGAGAGGGTGAAAAATATCGCAGCGGCGTCTGTTGCAGCTGTATGTAGTGCCGGTGCACACCGTTGTAGTAGGTTGAAGGCATCGCGCAGAAAATCGCTGTCGGTGCCAATGGCTGGTGCCGGGATCAGCAGTCCACCTAAGCGCTGAGGGATGTCGCAGTTCGTGGGGCTGATAATTTTTGCGCTGTATCCATTGTCTTCCAGCGCTCGGACAATTTCCTCACTTAAAGGGGAGGCGTCATCCACAACCCAGATAGGAGCTTCTACTTTTAATGTAGTGCGGGGCTGCTCCAGTGCGCGTGAACGTATTATCTGACGTTGAATGCTGGGGCGCTGCGGGGTGGGATTTTTCGGGGCAGGTGCGTCTATGCCCTGGGTCGCTCCACATTGAGCTGGCATAGCAGCCGCAGATGCTTCTGTTTCCAAGGTCTCTACAATCTGGCGCAGCGTCTGCAGCGCTGCAAGTTGCTGCGGCTCCACACTGGGCAGATGGGGGAGCTGCTCCTGCACTGCAGAGAGGATCTCTACCCGTTTGATGGAGTCGATCCCCAGATCGGCATCGAGACTCATATCCAGCTCGAGCATCTCGGTGGGATAC
>JAVERW010000150.1:0-2923 GCA_034006915.1 Desulfuromonadaceae bacterium
ATAGCCGGGATCAAGGTGCCGATCATGGCGACAAACATCGCGGCGATCTGGCTGCGGGTAAAGGTGGAGGCAAATAAGCCGAAGCCGGTAGAGAAGAGGACAAAGATAAAAGCAGCTAGGGACAGCGTTGCGAAGCTACCCTTTACCGGCACCCCGAATAGGGTGATCGCCAGCAGTGTCATCAGAAGGAAATTCACCATTGCCAAGATGACGTATGGTAGTTGTTTGCCAAGCAGGAACTCACTTCGCGTGACCGGAGTGACGTAAAGGTTAATGATGGAACCCAGCTCCTTTTCGCGTACCACCGATAGAGCGGTCAGCATGGCCGGAATCATCAGAAGCAGAATCGGGATCACCGCTGGTACCATTGCCGGTAGACTCTTCACGTCTGGATTATAGCGAAAGCGTGTCTCGATGGTAGCGGCGGCGGAGATATCTTGGCCTAGCTGGTGCCGCGCTACATCAATTAGCCAGCCCTGATGCATCCCTTGCACGTAACCTTTTATGTTTTCGGCACGAGAGGGCATGGCCCCATCAATCCACGCCCCAATTTGGACTGGGGTGCCGCGCTTTACGTCACGGGCAAAGCCAGATGGAATCTCGATAGCGAGAGATAGTTCACCGCTGCGCATGCGCCGATCGAGCTCAGCGTAGCTGTTGAGGGGTGCGCGCTCGATGAAATAGCGAGAACCTGCCAGATTTAGTACATAGTTTTGACTCAGCGTGGTCTGGTCCTGGTCAAGCACGGCGAAGCGCAAATCTTCCACGTCCAAACTGATCCCGTAGCCCATGATGAGCATCAGCATGATGCTGCCGAGCAGTGCCAAGGTTCCTCGCACCGGGTCGCGCTGCAGCTCAAGCGTCTCGCGGAGGGTATAGCTGAATGCGCGTGACACACTGAAACGCTGACGGCGTGGTGCAGACGACGGCGTCTCAGGCGCAACGGCAGTCTGGAGAACTGGTGCATCTACGGGTGTTATCACCTGCCCGTCTGCATCCATCAAGTAACCGATGAAGGCTTCTTCCAAGGTTGCGGCGCCGCGCTTTTTCACTAGTTCGGCAGGGACGTCGCTGACCAGTACCTTTCCGGCATGCATTAGGGAGATGCGATCGCAGCGTTCGGCTTCATTCATGAAGTGGGTCGAGATGAAGATCGTGACCCGATCCTTGCGTGCCAGATCGATCATCATCTGCCAGAAATTGTCGCGGGCGATGGGGTCAACACCCGAGGTCGGTTCATCGAGAATTAAAAGTTCCGGCTTGTGCACCATTGCCACCGCGAGCGACAGGCGTTGACGGATGCCAAGGGGTAGGTTGCTCGGCAGAGCGTCGAGCACGTTGCCGAGACCGAAACGGGACACCATTGCTGCGACACGCGCTGGAATATCTTTCTCGGCTACGGAGAAGAGACGTGCATGCAGCACCAGGTTTTGCTGCACGCTAAGCTCGGTGTATAGAGAAAATGCCTGCGACATGTAGCCAACGCGCCGACGCGTGTCAATGTCGTGCGGGTCCACCTTGCGTCCAAACAGCCAGGCTTGGCCCTCACTTGCGGGCAGCAGGCCGGTGAGCATCTTCATGGTGGTGGATTTGCCACATCCGTTAGAGCCAAGGAAGCCGAAAATCTCGCCGCGGCGGATGCGGAAACTGACATGGTCCACGGCGGTGAAGATACCAAAGCGCTTGGTCAGGTCTTGGGCTTCAATGGCGATTTCACCGTTTTCGTCATCGGCAAGAGGCGGAACCACAACGGTTTGGTGCTCGCGTTTTTTTTCTTCCGGCAGCAGGGCAATAAAAGCCGCTTCCAGCGCTGTGGTGTTAGTCCGTTCGCGTAGTTCGTGCGGCGTACCGGTAGCCAGAATACGGCCTGCATCCATCGCTACCAACCAGTCAAAACGCTCGGCTTCATCCATATAGGCAGTAGCGACGATCACACTCATGCCATTGCGTTCACTGCGGATATGCGCGATCAGATCCCAGAATTGGCTGCGTGCCAGTGGATCGACGCCGGTGGTGGGTTCATCGAGAATCAGTAGGTCCGGGTCGTGGATCAGCGCGCAGCACAAGCCCAGTTTCTGTTTCATGCCGCCCGAGAGTTTGCCCGCCGGACGCTCAAGAAAAGAATCAAGGCCAGTGGCGGTGGTTAGCTCGTCTATACGCTGACGCCGTTCGGCGGCACTATGTCCAAATAGACGCCCGAAGAATTGCAGATTCTCCTCAATAGACAGGGTAGGATAGAGGTTTTTTCCAAGGCCCTGAGGCATATAGGCGATGTGCGGGCCGACTTCGTTGCGATGGCGCTTGTTCCCCATATCGCCACCCAACACTTCCACCTGGCCTGACTGCACCGCGCGGGCGCCTGACACCAGCGCCATCAAGCTGGACTTGCCGACCCCGTCCGGACCGATCAGTCCAACCATGCAGCCGGCAGGAACATCGAGGCTCAGTTCATCAAGCGCCAAGGTCTTACCATAGCTTAGACTGACATCTTGCAAGCGTGCTACGGGTGCTGTCATGCGCGGTGTCACAGGCGGTGCAGTGGTGACTGTAGAGCCAAGTCCACTCATGCTGGTCCCTTGATTTGCAGATGGGGTGGCCACTGCACCGTGGGATCCAAGCGAATATAGGCCATGCCAGGTAGGCCGGTTTTAACCTGTAGAATATGTTTTTTAAGGAGATCGACGGGAATTTGTGCTCGAACGCGAAACATTAATTTTTCACGTTCGCTGGCGGTTTCCACGGTTTTGGGGGTGAACTGAGCCACATCAGCAACGAACGACGCCTGTGCTGGAATCACATATTCAGGCGCGGCATCGAGTACCAGCCGCACCTCAGTACCGAGGGCGACCCGCCCTGCGGCAGCCGTCGGTAGGAAAAAGGTCATATAGACGTCGCTTAAATCGACCAGATTAAGTACTCGGCC
>JAVERW010000151.1:0-2921 GCA_034006915.1 Desulfuromonadaceae bacterium
CCTGATCTTTCTTAAATTCTGCGGCTATATAATCGATAATGCGCTGGTCAAAGTCTTCCCCGCCAAGGAAGGTATCGCCATTAGTGGACTTAACTTCGAATACGCCATCGCCGAGTTCGAGAATAGACACGTCAAAGGTACCGCCTCCAAGGTCGAACACCGCGATCTTTTCGTCATCTTTTTTGTCCAGGCCATAGGCCAGCGCAGCAGCTGTAGGCTCATTGATGATGCGCAGCACTTCAAGTCCGGCAATCTTGCCGGCGTCCTTAGTGGCCTGACGTTGGGAGTCGTTGAAATATGCTGGCACGGTTATGACCGCTTCAGTAACATCCTCGCCAAGATAATCTACCGCAGTCTGCTTCATTTTCTGCAGCACCATAGCTGAAATCTCTGGCGCACTGTAAGATTTACCGCGTGCCTCAACCCATGCATCCCCATTCTCAGCTTTGACAATCTTGAACGGGCTGATTTCCATATCTTTCTTTACTTGTTCGGAATCAAACTTGCGCCCGATGAGGCGCTTAATGGCATACAGAGTGTTTTCCGGGTTTGTTACCGCCTGGCGCTTAGCTTGCTGCCCCACCAGACGCTCACCACTTTCTGTAAAAGCCACCATGGAAGGGGTAGTACGTGAACCTTCTGCATTGGCGATAACAATTGGCTCACCGCCATCCATCACTGACACACAAGAGTTGGTGGTACCTAGGTCAATACCTATTACTTTGCTCATAACTAAATCTCCTTTAAACTTAAAATACTTTAAAAAAACCCAAAGCTTTATTAACGTAGACCTGCGTTTTGTTATTCTCGTAAGTTATGGCTCTTTTCACACATATCAAGGGCCGTATAATGTTTATTCTGATTTTTTTTCCGCGCTGTTTTTGGAAACCATAACCATGGAGGGGCGCAACAGGCGATCATTAAGCATGTAACCGCGTTGCATCTCTTCCACCACCGTATTGGGCGGACAATCATCGCGTTCACACTGCCCCATAGCCTCATGGCACGCAGAGTCAAAGAGACAATCTAGTGCGTCGATGGGTGCTACCCGATGCTTCTCCAACACTTTGTACATCTGGCGCTGAATCATCTCGATGCCGTCAAGCAAACTCGACCCCTGCTCTTCATGCGTGCGTGCGTGGGTAATGGCGCGATCCAGATTGTCCATTACTGGGAGCATCTCTTTCAGGATGCCCTCGTTGGCAAACTTGATTGTCTCCTCTTTCTCACGCTGCATGCGGCGGCGGTAGTTTTCCATGTCTGCGCGCGCGCGCAGAAACTGATCCTTCATCTGCGCGAGTTCGTCCTTACATGCCTGAAGCTCCGTAGCAGCAACCATATCCTGTGCTGCCCCCTCTGTATTTTCCTGCGCAAGGATTTCACCCTCAGCTATTTCCGCACCATCTGCGTGCCGCGCTTGCGTTTCTTTTTTTTCTGCCACGATTTAAACCTCTCTGTAGTGTTTACTCAAGTTCGTGTCTTAGCATCCGACTGATCAATCTGGCGGTGTAGTCGACCACCGGTACTACTTGCGAATAAAACATGCGGCTGGGCCCAATAACCCCTATGGAACCAAGTGTCTCTTCCCCATTGGTATAACGCGCCGTAATGAGGCTACAACCCTGGAAATCTTGAAAGTGGGTCTGACCACCGATATATATCTGCACCCCACTCTCTGCCTGACTCATATCCAGCAGTTCTATGAGGAGTTTTTTCTGCTCAAAGGCACGGAACAGTCGCTTCATAGCCACAGGATCAGCAAAGTCGGGGTAATCAAGCATATTGGTCGCCCCTTCGATGATGACGTCGGCTTCCGTCTCAGAGCTGAACACCATTTCCGACAAATCCAAGGCTTGCTGGAGCAAGCGATCATACTGCACCCGCTCTTCGCGCTTTTTCTGGGCTATGATGTTGCGAATCTGCCTTATGGTCATCCCATGCAGTGACTGGTTAAGATAATTGGCCGCCTGCTGGAGCTCATCAGCGTCGGGCAGTCCAACTGTAGCCCTTATTATTTTATTCTGCACTGTGCCAGTTTCCGAAACAAAAATAGCCAAAAGCCGATCATGCGCCAACGGCACAAACTCTATATGGCGAAATCTGGATGCAGAAAAGCGTGGGATCAGCACCACTCCAGTATAACAGGACATATCGGAGAGTACATTCCCCACCCGGCGCAAAAACGCCTCCACATGCAGATCTACATCATTGCAGTGCGATTCGATATTGCGTCGCTGCAGAGGTGAAAGATCACGCACCTGCAGCATGGTATCAACGTAAAAACGATAGCCCTTATCAGTGGGAATACGTCCGGCTGAAGTATGGGGCGAGGTGACATATCCCTGTTCCTCCAGATCAGCCATGACATTACGTACTGTGGCCGGCGACATTTTTTCCTTGTGGCACTTGGCAATCGTGCGCGAGCCTATAGGCTCTCCCGAGGATATATGTCCCTCGATGATTGCCTCCAAGATGCTCAAACTGCGCTCATTCAATCCCATGTATGCCCTGTCTCGCGCGCCTCGTATGTCGCGTAGAATGTATCAGCCTCTTAGTTTTTTACAGCAATATCTCAACAATATCTGCATGTTACCCAAACCACCGTGGTATCGCGCGGCAAGAGAAATTCTCTGATAATCGAAATCTGCATTAGCACTCAAAGCGGATGAGTGCTAACAGTGGTGAAGATAGCAACGCCTCTGGCCTTTGTCAAGACAGGGACGGGGTTTTAGGCACAAGGGGGACAGAGAAAATTCTTTACGTGATGATTGTAGAGCAACCACGCCTCAGGAGGGAAAAACCAGCGCCCTGCCACCGAACGCAGCGCCGAACCACAGGTGTGAATCGCTGCGGCATACGCCTGCTCGAATTCAAGACCAAAACTGCGCTGAAATTCCATGCCATCTACACCAATTGCTGTG
>JAVERW010000152.1:0-2878 GCA_034006915.1 Desulfuromonadaceae bacterium
AGGCGAACAGTCCAAGCATCGGTGCTGTTGAGAGCAATTTTCCCTTGCGCCACAATCGAGCCATCTTTGACCAGGACCAGATCTTTTCCTTTTTCGGGCACTAGGGTCATCTGCAGGCTGTCCATCTGCCAGGATGAGTGACCTCCCGGGAGAACAAACTCCACCAGACTGCTGTCGCGCAACTGATCCTCGCGCAGCGTTGGCCCAAACAGTGAGTTACGCTTAAACACAACACCCGCCTGATTATCGGCACTGTCTTCCGCTAGATGGTCGGAATCAAGATGGTGGACTTTGTCGATAATTTTAATTCCGTGCTTGCAGTGCAGTCCCAATATATAAGGTTTTTCACCACTGGTCTGGTCGGTGTGCATATCCACGTAGTGGGTTGCGATCTCAAGTGAATCTTGTCCCGGTGCAGTCAGCGGTTCGTCCCCGTGCCAATCGGCGTTATATAGCACCAGTACCTGAGATGGGGATGGATAAATGGCTGCCAAAGCACCTGATGCAAAACCCGGAACTCCTGCCAAAACAACTAAAAAACATAGCGTTAGGGAGCAAACTTCAATTCTTGACATTACAAGTTCCCTCCACGTAATTCCCATGATTTTCCTGATCCTCCATCCAAGCATATCGCCTTGAAAAATATCGTTTCAACACTGCCATTCCAGCATGCTCGACAAGGTTTTCTGCAACGTTTTCGTGCTGTTAATGCGCCAGCCGGAACGCCGAATTTTCGCTTTCAGACATCGGCTCCACGTGGTGAACTGCAGTTCCATCTGCAGCGGGGTCGGAAACGTAAACGGTTTTTTTTCCATCAATGTCCGGATAGCGCGTTGTACAGCGTGTTCAATCTCATTTTCAACCACGGCAGGATGCTTGCTAAGGGCGCAATGGCGCCCAAAACCTTCTTTTGTGACCACCGTCTCCAGCCACGGCATATGATATAGCGCTTCCGCACAACCCTGCTGGTCGCTGACAACACAGATAACCGGCACACCCAGCTCGCCCGCCACTGCTGCATCCAGGGCAATCTCCCCCACCTCCAACCCATTGACCCGAATGCTACGGTACGCTGCGGAACAATAGGTGTGCGCCAGAACGCCACACGGGCTCCCCGCCTTGGCATGATAACCAAGCAGCAATACCCCAGCATAACTGGCATCCAACTGGGGAAAGCGCCGCGCAAAGCCAGTTCCGAGCACAATTTCACAGCGCGAATCCAGTTGCTCAAAGAGCAGGTTCGCTCCATCGCCATGATTATCCCAGACCGCAACCTGCTGCGCCCCACACTCAAACAGGGCGCGCAGCGCTGCATTGGTCTCCCGGGTCGCCTCCTGCCGCGCAAACTCCATATTGGCGGAGTGGCTCAAAGAGGTGCCGGGCTCACCGACAACACACGCGACCCCTTCACAATCAACGGCAAGCATGAATTTCATTTTTTGCCCCTTGTTGGTCACTAAAAAAAGTAAATCGGCGGCTAAACAGAAAACTCTCTCTTTCGATACATCTCTTCGGCCACCTTGCTGATCACCGGTCGATATTTACCCGAGCGTGCCGCCTTGATATCCTCAACCAGTTCGACATGAATCCAATCATCCCCACCCATGCGCTGAGCCGCTTTAATTTTGACCTGTTCAATACCATCGGGAGGAAACTGCTCATTAACCACCAGGCGAATCAAGATGGCACCAAGCTTCTCCTGAATCACCTGAAATTTAACGATCCCTTTGACCGCGCGCGCAATATAGATAAACGAATACCCAACCACCCACTTCCCCGCTTTGGTGACGATAAACTCAACCGCACGCCCACCGCTGATGGTGATGGAGGAGAGGGTCCGGCCACAAGCACAGGGCTGATGCGACAGGGTGACGATGTCGCCGGTGCGATATCGAAACAGGGGAAATGCCGGGCCAACGATATTGGTGACCACCAGCTCCCCTTCACCCTCTGTGGGTTGCAAGGTTTCGGGGTCAATGGTTTCGAGAAGCACCTGCTCATCCATGCAGTGCATGGTGCCGTGGGTGCACTCATGTCCGATGAGGCCCGCCTCGCGTAATCCGTAGGAATCATAAACCGGCACCCCGAAGCCCCGCTCGATCAACTGTCGATCCACGCTGGAGAGCAATTCGCTGGTGGTGGAAATCAGTTTCAGGCCTCGGCTTTTCAGTTCCGTTAGATCGATCCCCAGTGTTTGCGCCATACTGACCGTAAGGACAAAGGTGCTTGGATAGCCGAAAATACATTTGGGCTGCCACTTGAGCCATTGGGCGAAATAGCTCTTCAAACGCGCAGGGGTTACTTCAAAGCCGTTGGTCAACGCATCGTTAATCAACCAATCCCGCACACGCTTGATCCGGTCTTGCTTGCTCAACTCAATGGGAGAACCCCAGTAATATAGCTCTTTTTCTCCGCGCCGCATCCCCACCCACTCATGTCCGCGCATGCGCGCCGCATTGATCTGCGCTTCACGCGTGGAAGAGGTGTAAAACTCCAGCGCCTCGTTGGTGGAACCACTGGTACGCACCAACTGCACACGCTTGCCCTCATCTTTCCAGACCATCTCCTCGCGGTGAGCACGAATGATCTCTTTGTCCAAAAATGGAAAACGCTGCAGATCCGCCAAGGACTGCACCATTTGCGGTTGCAGCTGATTTTGCTCCATGAGGGTGCGCCAGAACGCAGTGTGTTGGTAGGCTAGTTGAACACTTCGCTGCAGGCGCGCGACTTGCAATTCCTGCAAGCGCTCCTGCTCCCAGCGTTCAGACTCCAGCAATTGCGCCAGAATCGCAAAGCTATCCCGGCCGAGTAGGCGTTCTTGCCATTTAAAGAGTTGACGTGCAACAACTGGGAACATAAAAACCTCGCTTTTTTGCCA
>JAVERW010000154.1:0-2839 GCA_034006915.1 Desulfuromonadaceae bacterium
GAGCCGAGATTAAAGCGATGGGGAAACCGGTAGCCTTGCTCGCCAGGGCGGAAGAGCGCGAGGTGCGCGGGTTTATTTCTATAACGATGATGCGATCACTGACGGGATCGTAGGCAAACTGGACATTAGTGCCGCCAATAACTCCGATGGCCTCTACAATAGCGTGGGCGTGGCGTTGCAGCCGCGCCTGCACTTCAGCATCGATGGTGAGCATGGGGGCGGTGCAGAAAGAATCGCCGGTATGTACTCCAACGGCGTCGACGTTCTCAATAAAGCATACGGTGATCTTCTGCCCTTTGGCATCACGCACCACCTCAAGTTCCAGTTCCTCCCAACCACGGATTGACTCTTCAATCAAAACCTGACTTACCGGACTTAAGGAGAGGCCGCGGGCAACCGTGTTTTCGAATTCTTCGATGTTGTAGGCAAATCCACCACCGGTGCCCCCCATGGTATAGGCTGGGCGGATCACCACCGGCAGGTTGATGTCCTTGAGGATATCTTTAGCCTCGGCCATGGTGTTGGCGATGGCACTACGCGCCATCTCTATTCCCAGACCATCCATGGTATGTTTGAAGATATCCCGGTCTTCTCCCCGCTCTATAGCACGCAGGTTGACCCCGATTACCTCCACCTTGTATTTGTCCAAGATGCCGCGGCGCTCAAGTTCCATGGCTAGGTTTAAAGCCGTTTGCCCGCCGAGATTGGGCAGAAGAGCATCGGGGCGCTCGCGCTCGATGATCGCTCCGATAACTTCGGGGGTGAGGGCTTCAATATAGGTGATATCTGCCATGTCCGGATCGGTCATTATGGTAGCCGGATTTGAGTTCACCAGCAGGATTTCGTATCCGAGGTTACGCAAGGCTTTACACGCCTGGGTGCCGGAGTAATCAAATTCGCATGCCTGGCCGATGATGATGGGGCCGGAACCTATGATGAGAATCTTGTGTATATCGGTGCGTTTGGGCATTAACCCTCTCCTTAAACATGGTGGTGATGGATACGTTTATCATATGTCAAATGCAGACCTGGTGCACTATGCCAAAAAGTGCCGCTTCTTACAAGTAATGCATGGCCTGTGCAGGAAGGATTTATCCCTCAGGAAGGGGTGGAAGCTTTTTGCGTAGACGGTTTAGGGTGTTTTTAGCGCTGCTGGTGTTAGGTGTAAATGTGTTTGTGCGTGATTTATGGGGTAGTCCCAGGTAGCAATAAGTTAAATTCTCTGGCTGCTGCTGCGGGGTCGGGTGCGGCAAAAATCGCAGAAATTAGGGCTATCCCGCTGGCCCCCGCCTGGTGCACTTCGGCCTGATTGTGTGGGTTTATTCCTCCCAGGGCAAAGACTGGGATGTTTACAGCCGCACACACCTCACGCAGGCGTTCTACCCCCTGTGGGCTGCCATATGCAGCCTTGGATGGGGTGTAAAATACCGGACTGAAGGTGATGAGGTCCGCACCGTTGCGCGCTGCACTCAGGGCGCGGGTAAGGCTGTGGGTAGAAACGCCGATCAGTTTAGTATGGCCCAGAAGTTCGCGTGCTGTGGTTACATCCACGGACTGCTCGGTAAGATGGACACCATCGGCGTCTGCAGCCAGGGCGATATCCACCCGATCATTAATGAACAAGTGTGCACCGTAGCGCCGAGTGAGGGTGCGAATCTGGCGCGCATAATCAAATAACTCCGCCGAACTAAGGTCTTTTTCGCGCAACTGTACCGCCCTGACTCCGCCCCGTAGGGCGGCCTCAAGAGTGCTCAACAGGGTGTGCCCGGTGCTGCACTGATGCCGGGCGCTTATAAGGTACAGGGCAAAATCAACCGGCATGGATGTTAGCAACCGCAGTATCGCGGTTGAGAAAAGCAGTGTCCCAGTCCTTCCATACCGCTTCGAGCCCTTTGGCCTTGATTATGGCGTTCATCCCTTCGGGAGTGCGATCGTCGTTGATGGCAAATTGCTCGGTGGCTGACGCATCTTTACTGTGCCCACCCGGAGCGGTACACGAACCCGCGCTCATGTGGGTAATTCCCAAAGGCATCATGTTATCGCGCAAGGAGGCACTCTCCCGCGTAGATAAGTAGAGTCCTGCATCAGGTAGCAGCAGGCGCATGGCGCACAGCATCTGCACCAGTTGCGCATCGCTGACAATTTCCAATGGCGCAAACCCTCCATCTGCCGGGCGAATCCGCGGGAAAGAGACGCTCACCTGGCTGCGCCAATAGCGTTTGGCCAGGTGGCGTGCGTGAAGGCCGGTGTAAAAGGCTTCGCTGACGAAATTTCCCAGTCCCAGCAGTGCCCCGACACCGATGCGGCGCATCCCCGCAGTTCCTGCCCGATCCGGAGCATCCAGGCGGTAGGTATAATTGCGCTTTTTGCCGTACGGGTGCAGGTCCGCGTATAACTCTGGGTTGTAGGTCTCCTGGTACACGGTCAGGCCATCCACTCCAGCTTCGATTACCTGTGCATAGCCACTGGTATCCATAGGATAGACTTCAATGCTGATGGAGCTGAACAGCGGTTTGATGCGTTCAATCGCGTCCACCAGATATTGATTGTCCGCCAGTTTACTCGCTTCTCCGGTCAGCAGCAGGATGTGGCGAAAACCATAACCGTGAATGATCCGCGCTTCTTTTTCGATGGCGTCCATGCTCAGGGTGGCGCGCGGGATTTTATTGCTGGCGTTGAAACCGCAGTACTTGCAGCCGTTGTTGCACTCGTTGGACAGATACATCGGAGTGTATAGATAAATATTGTTCCCAAAGCGCTGGCGCGTGATCTGCTGCGAGCGCTGAGCCATGGGCTCCAGATACTCCTGCGCTGCCGGAGAGATCAGCGCCATGAAGTC
>JAVERW010000155.1:0-2813 GCA_034006915.1 Desulfuromonadaceae bacterium
CTATCTGCCCACCGAAGAAATCCTGGAAACACTCCAGCCCTACCTCAGCCGCCTTATCCATGACGGTTTTGTCGGCTTTGGCCTAGCCAACAACAGGCTTGGGGCGGAGATATTTTATTCCGAAGAAAAAGCCCTCACCATTTTCACCGCCAACCACATCCGCACCATGGATATTTTTAACCGCTACCACTTGCATCACCGCTCTGAAATTCTGTTTCCTGCTGACTTCGCACACAATCACCTGTCTCTGAGTAGTATCCCACAGGATGAATTGCCTCCAGAATTGCAGCAGTTTAAGCCTGAAGAGCTGGATTACGTCAATTACTGCTCAGAACTGGTGGATTTATTTTTCATGACAGCTACCAGCGACACCGACAATTTTTTTCTATCCGTCTCGGAGCAGGACACTATTGCCGAAATCATGTTTAAACAAGATGAGATTGAATGGGATGATGAGGAGGAGTTTGTCAACCTCCTGCTGGACTGGAAAGATTTTGTCACTGTATGTAAAGACGGTTTTGAAGAGGATCTGAGCGAGTATATTGAAGGCTTGATTATCCGTGATTGTATCGCCATGGTCTGCTCACAGTGCAACAGCCAACTGCGCCACAAGTTACAGCAGTTTATCGCCGATGCAGATAAAACCTTCAAACACCTGTTGACCGATACCAACAAGAGCCCATTGCGCGGGCGCTGCACTAAACATCCTCGCAATCTCCATTTTTGGCACTGGGGCGTCCCGCGCGAATACGGGGTGGAGATGCGCCGCGACCTGATCCGCGTCGGCTGGTATAAAAACCAGCCATGATACTGATCCTCAGCGCAGTGGCGCAGGAAAGTGCTCACCTTGGAGCACAACTGCATCAGCCGCGCCGAAGTTGTTGCGGCCCGGTGGAGGTATGCACCGGTTTACTCGGGAAGCATCATGTCGCACTCGCGACCACCGGTATCGGCAAAGCCAATGCCGCCGGTATCAGCGCTATGCTGCTGCTCCAACTGCGCCCTGCGCTGGTAGTTGTATGCGGGTGCGGCGGAGCCTATCCCTCCAGCGGACTGAGCATAGGTGATCTGGCGCTTGCGTCAGAAGAGCTCTACGCTGATGAAGGGGCGATAACACCAAACGGTTTTCTGAGCATGAGCGAGCTGGGCCTGCCCCTACTGGAACGCGATGGTACCCGTTATTTCAACAGCTTTCCTACGAACCAACACCTAACCGATCTGGCTGCAACCAGTCTGAATGTCTTTGTCGCCAAGACCGAGTGCAGCCTGAACACTGGGCGCTTTATCACGGTTTCCACCTGTAGTGGCACTGACGCCCGTGCCAAGGGCACAGAGACCGCCACCGGGGGAATTTGTGAAAATATGGAGGGTGCTGCAGTGGCGCAGATGTGCCGTATGTTTGATACAAATTTTATTGAAATACGCGCCATTTCCAACATGGTTGAAGCCCGCGATTTAACCCGCTGGGCTCTGCCCGGCGCCATGCAGAGGGCCCAGGAAGCACTGCTCTACTGGCTGCAACGCTGTTCACCTGCAACCCTACACTCCTAAGCACCCCCTACGTACTTAAAAACCCTACGCGCCTAACAACCTTTAGGCCACAGGAAATATGATGGCTCAGAACTTGACTCTAGGGTACTCCCCTTGCCCAAACGATACTTTTATTTTCGCCGCTCTCATTCACGCTCAAGTTCCATGCGCTGGACTCAGCTTTACCGAGCGCCTCGAAGATGTAGAAACCCTCAACCGCTTGGCCCTTAAAGCCACCCTCGATATTACCAAAATCTCCTATCATGCTTTCGGGCACGTACGCGAGCATTACGCTTTGCTGCGCTCCGGCGGCGCTCTTGGGCGCGGATGCGGCCCCCTGCTGGTGGCAGCAACGCCCTGTGACCTTAACGCGCTGCATGATCAACCTATCCTAATTCCCGGCGAACTGACCACTGCCAGCCTCCTACTACAGCTGTGCGACAGGGGCCTTAATAACCTGCGTAGCCTCCCCTTCGACCAGATTATGCCCGCATTGGAGCGCGGTGAAGCCGCTGCGGGGGTAATTATCCACGAATCCCGCTTTACCTTTGCCGCACATGGCCTGCATCAAGTGCTTGATCTGGGGCAGTGGTGGGAACAAACCAGCGGTCTGCCCATTCCCCTCGGTGGGATTCTGGCGCGGCGCAGTCTTGACAGGCCCATCATCGCTGCTGTGGAAGAAGGGATCAGAGCTAGTATGGAATTTGCACGCGCGAACCCACACAAGGTTGCAGCCTACATCCGCGAACATGCCCAAGAGATGGCCGAAGAAGTCACGTCCCAACACATCGCTCTGTACGTCAACGATTTTTCTCTCGATCTGGGTACGGAGGGGGAACACGCCGTACGCTACCTGCTACAACAAGCAGAAGCGCGTGGCATCATTCCACCATGTGCAAAACCATTATTTGCTCTTTAGCTTATTATCCAATATATTGGCATACTTAATATGGACACAGCAGCAAAACTTGCCCCAATAAATTAACCAATTTATCAACCTTCTGAACCGGAGATTTTCATAGCATGAAAAAAGATATCCTGGCCAAAGGAGCCATCCTTCAACGTGACAAAGAAACCTACGCGGTAGCCCCACATATTCCCGGCGGTATCACCAACCCGGCTCAGCTGCGCAAAATAGCTGATGTAGCGGAAAAGTTTGGCGCGCAGGCCCTCAAACTCACCAGCGCACAACGCATCGCCATCGTCGGGCTTGAAGAGGAAAAGCTCGATCAGATCTGGAAAGAATTAGACGAACCAGCGGGCGCGGCTATCGGCATGTGTGT
>JAVERW010000036.1:0-19026 GCA_034006915.1 Desulfuromonadaceae bacterium
CAGTATCTTTAGCCTTGGAGAATACCCCGACCAGGATGAACAGCACCAGCAAACTGATCATCAGAATTGCAGGGAAGACACGAACCTCACCTACGTTAACACTTAGATTTTCTTTCGCGAATACGTTGCCCGCCACCAATACAAAGTAAAGAGACAGGCCCCATTGCAGCATACGTTTCATATTTATGGTCTCCCTCTTCTATTTTGATGAAAATTCGGCTTCGAGCTTGTCAATAAACTTGCAGTACCACCAGCACAGGAAAATAAATAACAGAATGCAGAACTGAGCTGAGTACCAATAGTGAAACGGGAAGCCTAAAAACTGCGTTTCTGTCAGAAAACTTTTACCTGATACCTGGGTAACAACCTCACCGGTGCTCAAGGTAACTTCTACGGTAGCCTCAGGGTCGGCTACAAGTTTAAGCAGCAACAAAAATCCATAGGTGGCCACGCCCCATATGACGATGATCAGCTTCTTCATCTTAACGTCGCGGGTCATAAATTCGCCAACCGGCTTAAAAAAATTAATATTAATATCTTTTTCCATACCCATACCTCCTTGTGGTCAAGTCTGCTGGCAACCAATCCAGCCGGCTTTATTTATCGTAGTTCCGATATAAATCTTATCAAAGCATTGTAAAAGATTGATTGATGAGACCTCCTTTCTAAGACAACTTAAAACTGTGTTTTATTGAATATCTGCCCCCAGCGGAAACTGAGTCAGCGCGGGTATCGGTTAATTATGGAATACAAGGAACGTCGCTTACGAGGCCTGCTCTCTTTGTGGTCAGAATAATACGCGAAAATGAAACATATAAGCGCCCCGACGGATATTACCCCACCCATCATGTAATACAGTCTCTCAATCATACTTCTCACCTCAATGCTGTCTTGGGTTAAGCAACGCATACTCTACGGATAAGTAAACAGCGTTCTGCTTATAAAAACTTATGCCATATTGTATTTAAACGAGTCAAGTAAAATGTTGTTATAAAATCACACAAAAGACAATATTTACTCTTTTTTATATGTTTTAACCCTTACAGTTACCAACATATTATTGTGATTTTATCACATGATTTTATATATTTACATAGCATGCAAGCCTAAATGAGGCCAAAGGTCACAGGCAATACCCTAAAACACAACATCATATATGTCAAAAGAAGAGGACTGGAGCATAAATAAAACGCAAGTTGCCAGCACAACGTAAAATAGAAATTTCTCCTTATCTGTATCTTACTACCAAGTATTGCAGGAAATACCTTTAATGCAAGACGACCGCAGCAATTTGAACTTCTATGCGCAACATGAAGAGGAAAAGATTAAATGCTTACCGGCGTTAGTAGTAGAAATCTGGCTCCTATTTTGTGGGAAACACAGTTGAAGCAGTACGACGGGAAACCATTACCAGGGTCAGCCATGAAAGAGGAAGAGCGATAAGAGCGGGATTATTGAGGGGCAATGGCGCTTCTGCAGCTAGCAAACCGTAGCGCACATACATTTCAGGAGAGATAAGGATAAGAGTGAGTGCAGTGATCATTCCTACCAGCATGGAGGCAACAACGCCTTTGCTAGTAGCACCATGCCAGAACAGAGTCATAAGCAATGCCGGTAGATTAGTGGCTGCGGCCAAGGCGAAGGCCCATCCGGCCAAATAGGAGACATTCATCCCCTCGAATACAATGCCAAGATAAATTGCAATGCACCCCACTACTACTGCCGCCATACGCGCTACGACAACTTTTTCCGTCGCGCTCATCTGTATCCCCATGAGTCGATCCATAATATCGTGTGCCACCGCTCCAGATGCGGCTAAAATCAGCCCGCTAACGGTACCCAGAACGGCGGTAAATGCCACCGCGCTTACTATAGCAAACAACACAATACCAAAGGAGCGCGCCAATAAAGGCACAGACATGTTGGTATCCATGATATTCAGGAAACCACTGCCCATAACCCCAAAACCAAGAAACAAACTGAGCAGGTAGAAAAAGCTTATACCGCCAATGGCAACAATGGTTGATTTGCGCGCTGCGGCCTGACTTGGGACGGTGTAGTAACGGATAAGGATATGTGGCAATGCGGCGGTACCACACACCAACGCCAACATCAGAGAGATAAAGTCAAGGCGCGCACTTATGCTCTTTTCATGCAAACGAAACATGCCCCCGGGCTTGAATAACTCCGCGCCGGGGATGGTGTAGCGGTAAAACACCTGCATCTGACCTTCAGACGTAAGGTAGGTGGTTTGTGGCCAGACATGGACGCTGCTGGAATAGATGGTGCGAAGAAATTCCAGCGGTCCGAGAGCACCGGTCTTCTCTACATGGTGACCATTTACAACAATATCGGCCATGGTTCCAACTAAAAAGACCCGTCCCGACTCGGTAAGAGCGCCGTTATATAGCGTGGTTCCGTCCGAGCGACGTTCGACATACTGGGTTTCGCGCAACAGCATGTGTTCAGCTGTGTGCTCTTCAACATGCCAAGGGGCTACCCCTTGGCTATCCTCCACGGGAACAAAGCCTGCGGCATATGCCGGAGTCATTTCCCACTGCGGAGTAAGCGTGTATCCCGGATCCTGCAAGGAATAACCTGCCTCAGTGCGCTGGGCTTCAAGGGTTCTGAGGTCACGGTGCTCCCGATAATCCATCTGTTCTGGCAGCATTATCCCCCGTTGGAGCATGAAAAGCGTAAGCACCACAGAAATCACGAGGACTAGAATACCCTTGATAAACTGTACATAGGTAGTAGCCATCATGCCTGAGGTGGCAACGATGATGGTAACCACCACCCCTACAATCAACACTCCAAGATAGTGTGGAATACCGAACAACGGGGTTACCAGTGCACCGATTCCCACCATTTGAGGGATGAGGTAGAACACCGAAATAACAATGGTACACAGCGCCGCAACAAAACGCAGCCCGCGAGAATTGAAGGTGGAGTCAATCGCGTCGGTAAAAGTGAAATGGCCCATGCGCCGCAAGGGCTCGGCAACCATAAACAGGGCCACAAGCCAACCGGACAGAAAACCGACCGAATAAAGGAAACCATCGTACCCCAGGGTGGCTATCATGCCCCCTATCCCGAGGAAGGATGCAGCAGAGAGATAGTCGCCAACGAAGGCGATACCGTTCACGCCCCAGTGAATACGTCCACCAGCGGTAAAATAACCTGAAGGAGTAGTGACCCGGCGCATCAGTTGAATCGAGATCCCCACCACAATGGCGACCACGCTTAGAAAAAGGATTACCGCCAGTTGCGACTGCTCATACAGCATCACCACCTCCACCTAGATTGGATGGCACAGAGACCCTAGGTCCGAGTCAGACGTTTTTCCACCTTGGTGCACAACACGTGGTAGACCAACGCCATCAGAACAGCAAAAAACATCAGCGCCACTCCCCCCACTAACCCTGCACTGACCCCGAAACAGGGAGAACCAGGCACTTCAGGGAAAACCACATGCAACATAACAAATAGAGAGTAAACCCCCAGATACACCGTGACCATTCTTAGGCCGATGCGACGCTTGGCCCGTATCAACTCAGGCGTTATGCTTTTAATATCTGATCTCAACAGCTCCTCCAGATTATATAGACACCGAAAGCGTAACTGCCAAAACGCTGTATCACAAGTTCCTGTGCATGTGAGCAATGTTCGTATGTACCGGACAGCGCAGTGTTTCCAGTAACGCGCTATCCAGGTCATGACGATTAATATAAGCATTTTCCAGCTCTTCTATATAAAAGCGTTCCAAACCGCTATTGTCCAGAAAATCCTCTCGAAGAGCTACATTTTTTTCTGCCAAAATGCGGGGCAACAGGTTTTGAAGATAGAAATTTTCCTTCTCAAGATTGAGCATAACCTCGCCGTACAGCTGCTCCGGAATGGAGTCCGCAATAAGTGCTTTAGCGCGTAAAATGGCACTTATCTCATCTTTCAAGCTGATGTCGGTTATGTGGGGCATATATCCTGCGTAGGTCTTTTGCAGCCTGTATTTGGCCTGGTGCAGTATCTCGATGTAGAGGGTTTCACGCTGGGATATTTCCTGCAGATGTTGCAGGACCGTACGGGCAGGGGCCTCTTCATGCAGATCACGGCGCAAAGATTCAAGTTTTTGTCGCCCGAATGTCCCAACAAAGCGGTTGTGCAGCAGATCTGCAAACAGTAGCTCATATGGTAGCTGCGTTTCCAACCGGGCCAAAATACGGTAGCGCCGTCGCACTTCACGTATCATAAGTTCATCGATTCTGACCCCGGGCATAAACGCAATATTATTGATCTGCCCCACACAGTACTCATAGTGTTCCAAATAATTCAGCACTGAAGTCAGCTGCTCAACCATGCCGATATCCCCGCCAGCATGTACCCGTTCATCGCATTGCCTGCTGACATCGAGCAAAATCTGCTCAAAAGCATAATCACGATTAAGCATGGCGCGTCGCTTATTGTGCAGTAAATGGACAATATCTTCGCGCGTTATGCGGATATTAAGCTGACAATTTTCATGCAACATGCCAGAAAAAATCTCTCTGGTGTCAGCAATGTAGTCGCGCGGGAGCTCCGCCATCTTTTCATAGCCAAGGCTGCGGTCCAGTGGCTCAAACAGGGCTACAGGAATTTTATTACGCAATGCCAAGGTTTTAAGCCGATTCAGGCGGGCATTTTCCTGCGCGGTTATGTTGCTGCGGTGATAACATTCAACCAGAATATCCCGGTATTCTTCTACAATGGCGCGATTATCTCGGTGGGAGTACATCTCTGCAATACGGATACGCTGTTGCTGGCTCTCTTCTACATGGAGGCGCTGGGCCAGGTTTTTAATATGGGTGTATTCGACATCGGGGATGGAGCGATATTTGAAATACAGGGTGCGGAACAGGTCGGCGTAGGCTTTATGCTTTTTGTTGATCAGACGTATCAGGTACAAGTGGCTATGTTGCCCAAGCAGATTAAACAACTCGTCCACCAGGCGCGCATCATCAGCTTCCTTAACCCTTGGGGTACGCTTTAGTGAGCGCCCGAGTAGGCCGAGTACACCTTCCTGTTGGGTTTTAAGGGCGCCGTACACCGAGCCAGTGAGGAAGAAAAAACAATTGCTGTAAGCATGCCCTTCACTGAATATTTGATCGTAGGTAATGCGCCCCGCCGTTTCGTTGGAAAAAACCAGCTCGCCATCGTGGTGGAATGTGGCTCCAAACAGTACCAAGCGGTTGGCGACTTCATTTTTCAACAAATCGGGTACGGGTTGCTCCACCCCGTACATATATTCACAAAAACTGCCCCCAGTCCCCCAGTGGGTCAGGCCGGTGCGGTCAAGGACCATCTCATTGCCTGGTGCGAACACCCGCAACCCTTCATCCATTATCTCATAGAAATGTCGACGACCGGCATCATGAGCCGCTACGGTGACAAAATACTCGATACTGTCATCTATATGTCCGTGCAGACGTAGTTCTTGTTGCATGTATCCCTCTAAGCCCCCATGCTCAGACGCCGCTGAGCGAAACGTTCAGGTTCAAGTGCAAACCGTCATAGGCCAGCTCAACCCCAGAAGGAAGGTGGCGACTGTGGACAGCATACTCAACATCATGGCTTAAGTGAGTCAGGATAATATGCCCGGCTCCGAGGCACCGTCCGACATCTATGGCCTGATCGATAGTAAAATGGCTGGGGTGATGCCTGAAGCGCAACCCATCGATAATAAGTACCTGCAGGTTTTGCAACTGCGCTACAGCACGCGTCGGGATGGCGCTGCAGTCAGTCAGGTACGCCAATGGCCCGAAGCGATAGCCGAACACCGCACCACGTCCGTGCACCAACTCCAGAGGGACAACACGCGCTCCAAACAGCTCAAACGCTTCTGCCACCACATGAGGGTTAAGGCGCGGGCAAAACCCTTGCGCATCATTGCGTCTGAAGGCGTAGGCGAAGCTGCGCTCTAGCTTATGCAGGGTTGCGGCGGAACCGTACACATCAATATCCGTCCCTGCGACAGCGTTGAAGGGGCGCAGGTCATCAATACCGTGGACGTGATCTGCGTGTGGATGGGTATAGAGTACCGCATCCACACGCTGTACCCTTTCCCGCAGGCATTGGGTGCGCAGATCTGGGCCGGTATCCACCAGCACCACCCGCTCGTTCCATTCCAGCATAAGACTGGAACGGGTGCGCTGATTGCGCACATCATCCGAAGTGCATACCCGGCAATTACACCCCACCACAGGGACTCCGGTACTGGTCCCGCATCCTAATATGGTTGCCTTCAGCTGCGTTTCAATCTGCACCTTGAAGCCTCGTTCTAGAACTACTCCAACTCGTGCTGACGTAGCTCATTTTGGGTCACTACTATATTTCTACCGCTATCTTTGGCGAGATATAACGCTCGATCAGCGCGCTGAAACACTCCGGCACGATCGTCCCCATCCTCTACAGTGGCAACCCCGAAGCTGGCGCTTTGAGGCGGAATCGGGTTAAAGTCCAGCGCGTTGATCTCCCGGCGCAGATCTTCCGCCAGGGCAGCAGCTTCGGATAGCGTTGTTTGCGGCAGAACGAGCATAAATTCTTCCCCACCCCAGCGCCCGACTATATCACTTGTGCGCACACGGTGGCGCAGGGTTTCAGCTATCCCGCACAATACCCGATCTCCAGCCTGATGACCAAAGTTATCATTCACCTTTTTAAAGTGATCAATATCAAGGAGAATAACCGACAAAGCACTAGGATAGCGCTGCATACGCAAACATTCATGCGCAAAATCTGTTTCAACTTTGCGCCTATTGTACAGCCCGGTGAGCGAATCGGTGACGGAAAGGAGCCTGAGTTCCTGAGATTTTTCTTCCAACTGCTGATGGGTTAGCAGCAGCTCGCTATGTAGCTGGGTCAAACGCCGATTACGCCACACAAACCCCGCCAGAAGAATAACCGCTCCGATTCCGGAAAGAATAACAACAACAAAATTCACCCCCTGCCGATAGGTGACCGCCACCCACCTGCCATACAAGCGTTGCCCTTCCCCCGGCCCGAGGGCCACAATGGCGCGATCCATGATATCACACAGGAGCGGATCATCCTTGCGCACCCCAACCCCCAGCCCTAAAGTCATGTTGATGTGGCCCGATATTTTTACAGCATCAAGGCCCTGCTCACGAATGGCTTCTCCAATAGCGGCAACCGTACCGACAAAACCGTAAATTTCGCCACGGCTAACCATGCGTATTCCTTCAGATACGTTTTTAGTTTCAACCAACTCGATCGCGGGATAACGTTTTCGAAATTCTTCAGTAGCGGCGTACCCGCCCACAGAGCCTATGCGCAGGCCGCTAAGCTGGCGGATATCTTCGATAAACATTTCTTCACCCCTTGTCGCCACCACAAGGGGCAAGAATAAATAAGGACGGGTGAAGTTTAGAATCTTTTTGCGCTCTGATGTCGGGCTAACAAGGGCAAGCAGGTCACATTCGCCATTTTCAATTTTTTGCAGGGTCTCAGTCCATGAAGTCGTGGGTACAAAACGGATAGGGATAGGTAACTGTTCCTGCAAAAGGGCAAAATAGTCAGAACTCAAGCCGGTGTAGTTCCCATGCTGATCAATCCCTTCCAAGGGCATCTTGTCCGGATCGATACACAAACGCACCTCGCCGAGGGTTTCAAGGTGGCGGCGCTCTTCTCCACTAAGACTTAATAAGCTAGGTTCGGCGACATCATCGATCTGCCAGCGTTGTCGCAGTTCATTCAGGCTCTCGTCGGGTATTGAATCCAGCGCCTTTTGCAACGCCGCCGCTAGTAAAGGCATATCCTTACGCACGCCGTAGCCTTCCTCTATCCTGCGGAAATGTTCCGCCTCCAGAACAGGCCAAGTTTCGAGACCAAGCATATAATGCTGTCGAATATGATAGATAAGTACCGGATTACTCGACATCACTGCATCGACATTACCAACGGCCAGAGCCTCAAGGCAGGTAATATGATCCGGAAATGTTACTACTTCAATCTGCGGGTAATATTGTATCAGGAAATCTTCGTGCCAATAGCCACGTATAACCCCCACCCTACGCCCATGCAGAGCTTCCAGAGATTTTGCGCCGGAACCATTCTTTCGGGTAGCTAGCCCGGTGTAAGTGGTGAGAAAGGGATCAGTAAAATAGGCGAATTCACGTCTGGAAGGGGTGTTGACCATGTTTAAAACGATGTCAATCTCTTGGCGTTTGAGTCCGGCCATCGCCTCTTCCCAGCTCTGATCCGTTATGTACTCAACCTCTACTCCGAGACGACGTGTCAGAATGTTAGTCAGGTCCACCGTAAAACCACGCGCTTCGCCATTTTTCACATAGACGAAGGGATGATAACCGCGCTCGGCATGCGCCTTAAACGTCGGATGCGTCTGCAGAAATTCGCGTTCAGCCGTGGTGAGATCAAGGAGATAGGCGTCTGCAGATACCAGCCCCTCGGCTTGCAATGGCTGTGATCCCAGCACCAGAAACATTCCTACCAGCAACAATAGCCAGACAGCAGCTCTCAAGCGCGAATCAAAGCGCGTGCGGGTGGAGTTTCCAGCGCGCTGGGAGATGAACACAGGCTTCATAGGTAGTCCATTTCTGAATTAAAGAACCGGACGACGCCCAGAGAAAATCCTCTCTAGCGGTGAATATAATGAGAGAATAGCATAAATTTAGCGCTTGTCGTTATCGAGATGTTTTTTACCGCACCCTTCGCTTTTCATACCCCCCTTTTGTGCGTTTTTGTACGCTCTTTGGGTCTACAGATGCTCGCCCACTTTGGGTTGTACGCTTTAGTGTATTGTTTGTTTTATGGTTAGGTATTCTGTTGGTAATTTGATCAAAAAAGTCTTCACGCCCTAGTTGACGTAGAGCGATACGCACTAGTTTATGCTGTTGCGGTTGATGCGCAAGAAGCAGGGCTTTTTGGAGACGTCGTTCTTGCGGCTCTCTGCTTACCTCTACTTTAGTACCAGTGAATGGGTCTATCCCCGTATAGTAAACACAGGTGGCAAAGGTACCGGGGGTGGGGGTAAATTCCTGCACCTGATCCACCTCAAGGCCGTGACGGCGCAACACTAGCGCTGTATTAAACATGTCTTCGAGGGTGCTGCCTGGATGTCCAGCCATCAAATACGGCACCACGGAACAACGACGGTCAAGCTGGCGCTGGGTGGCATAAAATTGGCGCAGGAAATCTTCGAACAGCTCCGGTGCCGGCTTGCGCATATGTCTGAGCAATTGCGGGCTTAAGGCTTCCGGCGCCACCTTTAGCAGACCGCCAACGTGATGGCTGAACAATTCGTGGCGGTAATCCGGTTGTCGCGCCAACAGATCAAAGCGGATTCCTGAAGCTACATATAGGTGCTTTACCCCGGCAATTTGGCGCAGGGTTCTCAACAACTCAGCAGCGCTGGCATCGTCTGTATTCAAATTAGTGCAAATAGCCGGATAAAGACAGCTATCACGCTGACATTTCTGACAACGGGCTAAATCTAGCACTGTGGTGGCATACATGTTTGCCGTCGGCCCACCCACGTCGGTTATGGTGCCGCCAAACGCAGGTTCGCGCACCATATGCTCCACCTCGGCAACGATGGACTCTGGCGAACGCGACTGCACCAACCTTCCCTGGTGCGCGCTGATAGCGCAAAAAGCACACCCGCCCTGGCATCCGCGATGGCTGGTAACCGACCAGCGGATCTGGGTAAAGGCGGGGATAGGCTCACTGTAGGCTGGGTGCGGACGGCGGGTAAATGGGAGGGCATACACCGCATCAAGCTCCGCCGCGCTCATAGGGGCGGCTGGGGGATTAACCACCAAATATCGCCCAGCATATTCCTGCACCAGACGTTTCTGTCCTACACGCTCAGCCTGCGTGAACGCTGCGGTGTAAGCGGTTCGATCATGCTCAAGGGCGGCGAAAGCGGGGAGCTGTTCCCCCGTCACGGGTACAGAGCTGAGCCAGGCGGTTCCAGCAATACGGGTGATCGCCTCTATCCGGCGTCCGCTATCGAGCAAAGACACCACCTGCGCCAAACTCTTCTCCGCCATGCCGTATACAAGTAGATCTGCCTTGGAATCGACCAGAACAGAGCGCCGCACCTTATTGCTCCAATAATCATAATGGGCCAGACGACGCAAGCTCGCCTCAATGCCCCCAATGATCACCGGCACGCTCCCATCTGCACCCCCAGGCATGTTTTTAAACGCCCCCTTAACTGCGGCGGTGTAAGCGATTAAAGCGCGGTCGGGGCGCGCTCCGGCACTCCCCCCAGGGGTGTAGGCATCATCGTTGCGCACCTTTTTGGCCGCAGTATAATGATTTACCATCGAATCCATTGCACCGGAGGAGATAGCCACACACAGGCGCGGACGTCCCATGATCTGAAACGCTGCCGGATCTCTCCAGTCAGGCTGGGCAATAATCCCTACCCGCCACCCTTTGGCTTCAAGTGTCCGCGCCAACAGCGGCACTCCAAAGGAGGGATGGTCCACATAAGCATCCCCGGAGACGAACAGCACATCAAGTTCATCCCAACCACGGGCTTCCATTTCAATGCGGCTGGTGGGGATAAAGAGCAGTGTGTCTGTGGCGTGCATTTTAATTTCATCTCTATTCATGCTTGGGGACCTCTAAATTCTCATGCAATTGCGCTTGAAGAAAAGCCTAGATACATATGTAACAAAATGGGACATCCCACCCCGTACACTGCCGTTCTTCAGTATCACACATGTCTCGCAGCCCGCAATGCCCGACAACCTGTGCGTTACCTCAAAACAACACTTTACCACAGCGAAACCGAGGACCCCACTCGCCCACCGATGATCTTTGGCCCTAAAAAGTGATGAACTCCTTATGAAGTGCACACTGACGGTGTAAACATCAAGTATCATGCAGCAAAAGGGCTCCGGTTCTATCGGAGGCCTTTTTTTTATGTTAAGGTAGCGCGTGCAATTCAAGCTTGGGCATAACTTTGCCGCACCAGACTTGACACTTGTCTTGTTCCCTGAAAAAATGCTGCAATTTTCTGCAGACAAGGCTCTTAATTTAATATAAGCGATTCACGCTCCACAAAACGAACCGCACCCGAATCTATTCCATATCCCACGTAAGGAGACACCTTCATGCGTAAGAGCATCAACATCGGCACCAGACGCAGCAAACTGGCTCTTTGGCAGGCCTACTACGTACAAGACCTGCTTGAAAAGGCCGGCCTTGATACCAACATTGTTGAAATAGAAACCAAAGGCGACAAAATTCTCAATGTGTCTATTGCCAAAATTGGCAGCAAGGGGGTTTTTACCGAAGAGTTGGAGGAGCAACTGCGCAACGGAGATATAGATATCGCGGTTCACAGCGCCAAGGATATGCAGTCGGAGTTACCCGCGGGATTTGAAATTATCGCCTTCACCGAGCGGGAGAAAAGCAACGACGTGGTAGTCAGTCGTGACAAAAATCTGCGTCTGGCCGACACCAGCCGGCCCCTGACGGTGGGGTCTTCATCCGTACGCCGACGGGCGATGCTGAAAGCCTATTACCCTCACATCAACGTGATCGAAATGCGCGGCAACCTTCAAACGCGAATCGGCAAGATGGACGACGGGCAATGTGACGCCATCCTGCTGGCCTATGCTGGTGTCCACCGCATGGGCTACAACGACCTTATTGCCGAAATGCTGCCGGAGGATCAGTTTATCCCGCCGGTAGGACAAGGCAGCGTCGCCATTGAAGCTTCCACCAGCCTGGACGCCGCTAAGCGCGAACTAGTCCGCACAGCGGTCAACCACCCCGTTACCGAATATCGCCTAAATGCTGAACGTGCGTTTCTAAAAACCCTCAAGGGTGGGTGCAGCATCCCGGCCTTCTGCACGGCCGACTACACCCCGGCCGGTGAACTCAAAATATGCGGTGGGATTATCAGTCTCGATGGAACACAGAAAATTTTCAACGAACTGTGCGGCCCCAAGGAAGAAGCAACAAAGCTCGGGCACAAATTAGCGCAGATGACCTTGGATCAGGGTGGCGCCCAGATTTTGGCACAGATACATGCCATGCGGGATAGTGAAGAGTAGGGGCAAGGCCTCTGTGCCTGCCCGTTCCATAGGTCGCTTATCTGCGGTGTTGAACCAGGGCACCCACAGGGGGGTGCCCCTACGATGGAATATCACCATGGGTGGGGAATTTACCCCAAATCGCACCCATTGGCCGTAGGGGCAATTCACGAATTGCCCGCGTTCGCGCATCCACCCGCGTGGCAAGGGCGATTCGTGAATCGCCCCTACCGCTGTAAATAAGCGATGATTGAATCTGCCACCTCATCTTGGGTGGCGGTGGGATTATTGAGGGTAAGATTCGCATATTTGCGATACAGCAACAAACGCTCCGCGTAGAGTTCTTCAAAACTCTGTTGAGGAGCGCAAGCGATACCTCGGCTTTCAAAGTCATGAATACGGCGGCAGATTTCAGCGTAGGGAAGATCAAGAAATACAAGGGTGGATATCCGCTGCAGGTGCTCCATGGCTTTATGGCTGTACACCGCGCTGCCCCCGGTGGCAATAACGCTGTTTACCACCTCTAGTTGGAGGATCTCCTCCTCTTCGATGTGGCGCAAAACCTTGTAGCCGTCGGTATCAAGAATATGCTGCAAAGACCGTCCTTGTCGAGCTTGAATAAGAATATCGGTGTCCACAAAAGCAAAAGAAAGCTTTTTGGCCAGCACCACCCCGACGGTACTCTTCCCCGCACCAGGCATGCCGATGAGGGTGATATTTCTGTCGGGTGGCGGACCCGCCGCCCGCTTACTCACGCCCTCACTTTCCACTGACCTGCTGGTATTTCATCTCGCCAAACAATTCGTCAAATATCTCTGCAACCGTCTCTATTCGCTCAGCTTTCCAGGCGTTGGTACCGCAGAAAATCAGGCCAGTTTCGCGATCCCCCCGCTGTGCCCTATCCAGCGCGTGGACAATACAAAAGCGCTCACCGGTCTCACGGTAAGCACACTTCTTCAAACACGCAGACCGGCAGCGGATACCCTGGTCCACATCGTGGGCACGAACTTGGGCAATATTGCCCTTAATAGCGCGCCCCGGTAATCCTGCCGGACTCATAATAAGACCGATATCTTCCTTGCGACAATCGAGGTAAGCCTGTTTGAACGCCGGCTCTGCATCGCACTCTTCGGTGCACACAAAGCGGCTCGCCATCTGCACGCCATCTGCCCCTTGTGCCAAGGCAAATTCAACGTCAGCGCGATCCCAGATACCGCCAGCAGCAATCACCGGCATATCTACACCCCATTTTTCGCGAAAATACTCTTTCACCGCGCGCACCGTGGCGTATTGATCATACTGCCCAGTGCCGATATTTTCTAATTTCTCGCCCAGATGTCCCCCTGCGGTATCAGGGTCTTCAACCACAACGGCATCAGGCAGGCGCTTATAGGACTTGTGCCACTTGCGCGCAATCAGCTCTGCGGCTTTGAGCGATGACGCTATAGGCACCAGAGCAACGTCGGGATAGTCCGCTGTGAGCTGGGGCAAGTTCATGGGCAGCCCCGCACCGGAGACAATGATCTTCGCGCCTCCTTCACAGCTGGCACGTACAATATCATCGTAGTTGCTCACCGCCACCATGCAGTTGGTGCCGATTATACCATCTGGGGCAATCTCGTATGCTTTACGCAACTCTTCTTTAAGTGCTAAAGGATCAGCTTTAAAGAAATTTTTCCCCGTATAAAGTGGACTATTCAGAGCCAGGCCAGCGGTCGCAATCAAACCGACGCCACCGCACAGGGCGACATGACCGGCAAGATTGGCTGCAGATATACGCACCCCCATCCCCCCTTGGATGATGGGATAAGGGATCTGGTATTTTCCTATGCTCAATGGCATCATATTCATCATAACGTGTATACCTCCTTGGGTATATTTGCAGCCAACCTATTGCAGGGGTAGCAGAAGGTTTCAGCCACAACGGTGACACCCATTGTTACTTAATATAGTAGCTCAGAAAATTACGACGTAAGGTTAGCGATCCGTCTTTTGACTTCCGAATACTAGCAGATGATGTGCTATACCCTATGTAATACTTATGTAAAAGTTGAACGAGATGTCCCGCTCTGTCGCACTCCAACCTCGGATATCATTGACTTTTCCATGCCTCACCACACCGGAGCTCTTAATGAAATTCCAAAAACCGACTCTAAATCCCCTGTTGGCATTCATTGCCATTCAATGCTGCTGGATTGCCGTTGTCATTTTCTGGGTCTACTGGTTTCTTGGCAGCCACCACAAATTTCGTAGCGTAGCAGAGCAATATGGCCCTGAATTACCTAATCCGGGCATCGAATGGTTTATCTTGTTTGAAGGACTTTTGTTGCTCCTGGTAATTCTGGGTGGGGTATATGTCATATTCCTGTACTGGAGACGCCAACTAGCCTTGAACCGCGAGCAACGTTTTTTTATCTCCCAAGTTACCCATGAACTAAAATCTCCGGTCGCATCTCTACAGCTCCATCTCGAAACCATCGAACGCCACCACCCGCCTGATGCACAACTAGATGAATTTGTCGCCACCATGATCAGCGACACCCGGCGTCTCGATGAATTGATCTCTAAAATGCTTACCGCCAATCGTCTGGAGCAAAGCAGGTGGAGATTAGCCTTGCGGCCGCACGACTTATCGGACTTCGTGGAGAACTTTGTCGCGACGTGGGAGAAACAACAGCAACAGGAAGAACTCAACCTCACCTGCGATATTGTACCCTCTATCCACGTACGCCTGGATCCGGAAACGTTCAGCGTCGTGCTGCGTAATCTGCTGGAGAACGCACTGAAATACTCCAATTCTCCGGCTCAAATCCATGTCAGACTGCGTCGCGCCGGCAACTTTGCCCTCCTACAGGTGCGAGATCAGGGGCGGGGAATACCAACAGAGGAGCAACGCCGGGTTTTCCGCATGTTCTACCGTCGTCCTCAGGGGGAATACAATGTCAAGGGCACCGGCTTGGGACTGTTTATTGTCAAAGCGTTGGTCAAGAGACACAAAGGCCAGGTCGAGTTGGACAGTGCTGGACGTGATCGAGGTTGCTGCGTAAGCATAAAGCTACCGTTGCTGCAAACCCGTGAAGGTGAATAACCATGGTACAAAAAAGCATCCTACTGGTCGAAGATGAACAGCACATTGCGAAGGGGATTATCTTTAACCTCGAGCATGAAAATTATCATGTGGAGCATGTAGAAACTGCCAGAGCAGCTTTCGCACGCCTGCTTCAGAATCATTTCGATCTGGTGATTCTTGACCGTATGTTGCCCGATTCTCCCGATGGCCTCGAAGTATGCGAGAAAATTCGGAAGTTAGATGCACAGCTGCCAATCCTTATGCTCACCGCCATGGGGCGCGATGAGGACAGAATTGACGGCCTGAAATATGGTGCAGATGACTACCTGACTAAACCGTTCAATTTATCCGAACTGCTCTTGCGGGTAAGTGGCATGTTGCGTCGCGCTCAGTGGTATCGCAGCAGACCCATAGGAGAATTGTTTCGCCTTGGAGAATGGCATATTAATCTTGCCACCGGCGAAACCTCAAACAACACGACAACCTTTGTCCTTACCGAGCTGGAACTGCGCATGCTGCGCCTGTTTATCGAGCATCGGGGTGAAATCCTAACGCGTTCATTTTTGCTTAAAGCTGTATGGGGAATGGCACCGGACACGGAAACCCGCACTCTGGATAATTTCATTGTGCGCCTACGTAAATACTTTGAACCTGATCCCACCCACCCCATCCATTTCATCACTATGCGCGGCAAGGGCTACGTATTCCGCGGGTAAGCCGTCAAACAGCGTAGGGCGAAATCAGTTGCATAACAGCACATGTTCCCTATAATTGATCTGTCAATTGAACAGCGTTCTATTTTACTTTTGAATTTAGCGACAGGAGGATTACTAAATGAAAGCCGTATTAATGGATGGATTTGGCGGTACTGAGGTGCTGTCTGTCGGTGAGATTGCGAAACCGAGCCCGAAAGCCGGAGAAGTCCTGATAAAGGTAGCAGCCACAAGTATCAACCGCCCCGATCTAGTGCAGCGCGCCGGCAACTATCCTGCCCCGCCGGGTGATTCGGAAATTCTAGGGTTAGAAGTCGCTGGAATTATCGAAGAAGTTGGAGCCGGAGTTGATAGCTGGAAGCCGGGCGACCGCGTCATGGCTCTGGTTGGTGGTGGAGGTTACGCTGAGTACGCTGTGGCCTATGCCAACCATGTTATGCCCATTCCTGAAAGCATGAGTTTTTCTGAAGCAGCCTGCGTGTGTGAGAGTTATATCACCGCATTTCTGAATGTGTTTATGATAGGTGGGCTTCAGGATGGACAGACCGCCATCCTGCACGGTGGTGGGGGCGGAGTCAATACCGCCGCCATCCAACTGGCCAAAGCATTGACCCCGAACGCTAAGCTGATTGTAACTGCGAGCCCGGGGAAACTGGAACGGGTCAAGCAGTTGGGGGCTGATCTGGTGATTGACTACACCAAAACCCCCAACTTTGCCGACGCCGTCAAGGAGTTTACCCACAAAAAAGGGGTAGATGTAATTCTTGACCATGTGGGCGCCAAGTACCTTGACCCGAACATGAAATCTCTAGGCTACAAGGGCAAACTCGTCATTATCGGCATTATTAGCGGCATAAAAGCAGAACTGAATCTTGCGTTGATGATGGTCAAACGCCAGCAGATCATCGGCTCGGTGCTGCGTTCACGCCCGGTGGAGGAAAAAGGAGAAATTATTGCCGAATTCACCCGCCGCGCACTGCCCAAATTTGCCGACCGCAGCATTGTCCCGATAATTGAGCATGAATTTGATATCGATGCTGTGGTTGATGCGCAGCAGATGATGGAAGATGACAAACATTTCGGCAAGATTGTGCTGAAAATCGCGGACCTATAGACAATCAATCTGCGGCGGTAAAATCTAAAGACCTCAGCAAAAAGAATAAAGCGGGCTGCCTGTTACGGGCAGCCCGCTTTATTATCCACAGAACCTGTTCCCTGTCTCTTTAAGCTCCACCAATGCCTCTCTTTATCGCAGCTCAGGCTTTAACGTGTGGGGCAACAGTATCCACATTCGCCCTGGATACTTCATGGCTCCGGCCTGCCAACCCGCGCCCTCTCCCACGCCCCAGAAAAAATCAGCCCGCACCCTCCCCTTGATCGCCCCTCCGGTATCCTGCGCCACCATAAGGCGCTGCAGAGGTTTGTCCACGCGCGGCCAACGTGTATCGATGAATACAGGGGCCCCCATGGGAACATAGCTTCGATCTACCGCCAAACTGCGTTCCGGCGTGAGGGGGACTCCTTGTGCCCCTGGTGGGGTCGATGCGGTCATCGGCTGCGGGGCAAAAAACACGTAACTGGGGTTTTCATTGAGCAGTTGGTCAAGCTTATCCGGGTTTTGCTGCCCCCAGCGCGCAATATTTTGCATTGACATCTGTTCGCGGGTCATTTCGTTGCGATCCAACAGAAGTTTACCTATAGAACGATATGGATGGCCGTTCTGATCCGCATAATTGATCATGACCTGGCTGCCATCGGTCAGATTCACCCGTCCAGAACCCTGAATGTGGAGAAAAAACAGTTCAACCGGATCCCGCACCCAAAACAAAGGATCGGCGGCGATACGCTTCCGATCCGCCTCGATTGCGGCTCGATCCCAGTATGGCACCACGCGCCCACCTTCCACCCGTCCGCGCAGACGATATTTGCCAAGTTCGGGATATACAGAGGCCAAATCGATGACCAGCATATCTGCGGGGCGTTGCAGAATGGGATAGCGATATATGGCATCCGGCTCGCGGCTGGCGTCAATATCCGGCACATAGTAACCGGTTATAGTTCCCTGTGTGCTGCCATCAGCATTCTGCAGCAACCATGGGGTGAAATTGTGTTGGAAAAAAGCTCTGACGGCGGCGTCATCCTGCTCGATCTCAAGCGCATGTGTGCACACTTCAGCCCAGCCTGGCTGGCGCTTGAGTACCGTGCAACTGCGCTTAAATGCCTCCATGGCTTCAGAAACCTTATCGGTGTCCCAGCCGGGGATGTGTTCCCAATCACTTTTACATAGAGGTGGAAGGTCTTCCAATACGGGCGGAGGCAGTGGTGGCAGTGGCGCAGGGGGTGGTGCTGGAGCACAGGCACCAAGGATCAGCAGCAACACAACTGCCAACATTCCAGGAATAAGAGACATCGCCCTCCCTGAAACTTCAACCCTTCTGAATTCTGCCGCTTTATGCATATTTTTTATTCACCTCGATCTACCCAAGTTTACCCCGACATCCTTACATCATATCCAGCGGATCGACATCAACCATAAGACTAACCCGCGTCGACAACGCTGCATTCAACTCCGGCAAACGTGCAAGCACCCGGTGCAGGGGCAGCCGGGTCGCTGCTTTCAGCAGAATCTGCACCCGATAGCGGTTGCGTAGGCGAAATAGCGGGCACGGTGCTGGCCCCAGAACTTCCACCTGCGCGTGGGTGTGCAGCAACCGGCTCAACTGTTGCGCGCTCTGCTCCACCTCCGCGCGGTTCAACCCAGAACAGATCATATTAATCAGATACCCATAGGGAGGATAGCCGAGCAATTCGCGCATGGGTAATTCCTGCGCACAAAAGGCATGGTAATCGTGATTGAGGGCGCATTCCAACACGGAGCTATCCGGCGAGCGCGTCTGCACCAGCACCCGTCCCGGTACCGCGCCGCGTCCGGCACGTCCTGCAACTTGGGCTAGGAGGGAAAAACACCGTTCCGCAGCCCTGAAGTCAGGAAAATTCAGCGCCGCGTCTGCATCCACCACCCCCACCAGAGTGACGGCGGCAAAATCGTGCCCCTTGGCAACCATCTGGGTTCCAACCAAAATGTCCACCTCGCGGTTTTCCATCTGTTCCACCAGGCGCTGCTGTGAACCTTTGGTGCGGGTGGAGTCCCGATCCATGCGAGCAATGGCCGCAGTGGGGA
>JAVERW010000004.1:0-86076 GCA_034006915.1 Desulfuromonadaceae bacterium
GCAGGGGAGAGGCCATTGTTGCAGGTTTGAAAGGGACCAACCTAGCGGGTAAGACAACCATTAAGCAGACTGCAGCGGTACTGAAGCGAGCCAAACTGCTTGTCAGCGGTGATTCTGGGGTAATGCATCTTGGCACTGCAGTGGGCTGCCCGATGGTGGCGTTGTTCGGGCCTGGTATTGCGGAAAAATGGGCACCCCGCGCGCCGGATTGCCATATAGTGAATCTTGAACTGAAGTGCTCCCCTTGTACGCAATTTGGGACTACGCCGCCATGCCCCTACGGAGCAGCGTGTATTCGCGACATCAGTGTGGATATGGTATGGTCTGAAGCGCAGAAGTTGCTGAAACAGTATGTTTGATATCGCGGACGGGGCCCGTGATAGCGCATTTGTCGGCGGCGTATTTGTTTTGCCTCAGTTGGAAATGGAAAATTGAGCGTGGATTACAAGGTTAAAAATTAGATAAGCTGTAGAATGCCTTTGAAAATGAACACCCGCGAACTTAGCCGTGTTTTATTTAGACAGGTATTTATCCGTGACTCGGTCCTGTAGATAAATATTGGTGTAGGTATGTCGGCTTTTACTCTCATACATTGCATAGCCTTTTTCAATACACTGTTGGCACGAGTTTCTTGGAAGTGTAATCGCAAAAACATGATCGCGTCTATCACTGCTTGAATCAATGGTATTGACGCCAGCGCAATCTTCACAAATAGTAAACGTTTGAACTTGGTGTTCCAAGATTCCAGCGGTGTCGTAGTAAACTTGCCTTTCCCTTGTTACGTGTCTTTTATGGGCAAAATTTTCTTTTGCCAAGGCGTCTTTCTCCTGCCAGCGCGTATACACAGCTTCTGCCAACTCTTCTATATGCTTGGTAATAGCAGGGATTTGTTTCAGCTTTTCTGCATCGTAATCCGGCTCAAACACCTGTGAGTAGTCGAGCCCAGCCATAGCTAAAATAATTCCTAGGTTAATATAGGGCAGTGCTCCCTCAATAGAATAGCCCCCCTCAAGGACTGCCATATCTGGATTTAAGCGTGCATTTAATTTTGCATAGCCTTGCGCGGTAAAATTCATATTGGTCAGTGGATCACTGTAATGATTATCCTGCCCAGCGGAGTTTATAATTAAATCAGGTTTGTAATCTTCCAAGATAGGCATTACAACATGTTCAAGGATATGCAAAAATCCTTCTTCTCCCGTTCCGGGCGGAAGTGGAATATTAATATTATACCCATATGCTGAGGGTCCACCAAACTCTTCCATTGTTCCCGTGCCTGGGAAGAGGCTTCTTCCATCTTGGTGGAATGAAATGAAAAGTGTATTTTTATCATTCCAATAAATATCTTGGGTACCATCACCATGGTGGGCATCCGTGTCCACAATGGCCACTTTTAAATCACCATAATCTTGTCTGATGCGCTCCAGCGCTACCGCCTCAACATTGACAATACAGAAGCCTCTATCGCCATATACAACCCGGTGGGCATGGTGTCCTGGTGGTCTAACTAGGGCAAATGATTTATCTACTTCTTTTTTCATTACCGCCTGATAGGCTCTAATGGCTCCGCCAACGGCAATAAAATGTGATTGGGTAAGCTGGCTAGCTACATCGGGGACTGCGAAGTGGACGCGTTGAATATCCTTTTCAGTTGCAACGATTGGGTTGAAGAAATAGATCCCTTCAACATCTTGAATTCCTTCTTCAAATAGTTGATCTTGCGTATATAACAATCGTTCTTCACGCTCGGGATGTGTTTTTGAAATGGCCCAGTCAAAAGCGGGAAAGAACACCAGGCCTAATTTGTTTTTGGCTTTAAACATTTAATCTTCTCCCTTTAGAGCATAGATTAGTCCTGGGGTTATTTGCGCTCTGACTCTGATATTTTTGGACGCCTCTGAAAATCCTCTAAGCATATTGAAGCTACTGGATTCAACGATTTCAACTCCAATGTCATCCTTAGCGCCTCCGAGTTTCATGGCTCCATCTCTAACGATCTTTAAGGCTCGACCTTCAGCCATGCTTAGCGTGTAATTTCGCTCAATTTTTTCATATATCTCCACCTCTGGTACGGATAAAACCCGACGCTCGGTATCCGCATGCAGGTTAATTTCCAGCGTTGGTTTGGCCAGTGCAGCGCCAACTGCATTTGCAACGGCATATCTGGTTGGATATTTAACTTTAAGTTTAAATTTGTCTCCTAACAGTGGGGCTAATATCTTGGCTGGCCCACCAATAATATTAACAAATTTTGGCTCTATTTTTGCGTCTTCGAGGAGTTCTTTAATGGTGTAGACTGGGTGAGAATTTATCTCTTGTAACAAGGCATCTACTTTTTCTTTGATTGAGCTAGCCATTTCATCCAGGATTTTATGGGCGGCAGCTTTTGTGTCTAAATTTAGCTCTTGGGCAAACTTATCCATAGCCAGGGCGACTTTGTCTTTATTTCCTCCATCGAGTTTGCCTAATATTACCATGGCATCCGTAGGGGTAAGATAATCGCCTCCAAAAGCAATAGGGGCGCCCATTCTCTGGGGTCCAATTTTAAGTCGATTGTCTTCAACCCTAGCGTAGCTGTCGCCACCAAGGCCAATCGATGCGGAATAAATGGCCCTGATTAAGGTCTTGTGGGTGTCAATAGTTGCTCCAAGTGGTTCAAATAATTGGACCCCATCTGCTACAAAAAAGATATCAGTGGTGGTGCCACCAATATCTAAAAGCACACCATCTTCACTTTCAGAAAAAAACGCACTAAGGCCCATGATGCTGGCGGCAGGCCCAGAAAGAATTGTTTCGACTGACTTTTTTTTTGCCGTTTCTAAATCCATGGTACCACCATCGGCTTTTAATATATAAACCGGGACATCTATCCCTTCTTCTTTAAGTGATTTTTCAATATTTATGGCAAAATCGTTAAAGGTTCGAGTGACCGCTGCATTTAAATACGTAGTATGGACGCGGCGTGGAAAATTTAATTTGCCTGAGAGACTATGCCCCATCGTTATGCTGTCAAAATCATCACCCAGCAGTTCTGAAATTTGTTTTTCGTGCCCTGGATTCCTAGTGGAAAACTTACTTACAATTCCTACTGATTCGATGTTGTTTGCAGTAAAATCACTTCTTATGCTGAATATTTCATTTTGCTCTATTTCTTTTACTACAGTTCCACGATGGTCAATATACCCACTGATAAAGGCCAACTGATCACTGGCATCGCCAAAATCATAATTCATGCCGGGGCCACTTTGAACAATCATTCCGACCGTTGATACTTTTTTTTCAACGATTGCGTTGGTGGACACGGTGGTGCTTAAATTTATTCTAGATATTTTGCTTTTATCAATACCTTCTAACAGCTCTTTTAATGTCGTCCAGATAGTTTTAAATAGATCATCTCTATCGGTGATGTTTTTTAACGCTTTGACTATTTTTTTATTATCAATAATTGCACCATCGATATGCGTTCCTCCCATATCTAATCCAACAAGCATGGGTAATCCTCCTATATCGTCTGTCGTTATGCTTAACAAACATAGCTAGGGGTACATGTTTTAGTAATTATTGTAAGTTGTGGGTATATGTATAAAATGGAGCCTGTATTGATACTAGAAGATCAGGCCACAAAATCAAGGGGGCAGGCGTGTGCTTTTTAGTTGGCTGCCTCGCGAAAGTGTCCTGCAGGCACACATGGAAGAGGTGCGAAATGCTCAAGTTGCTTAAATTATGAATTCCCAGACCCAGCAAATACTCAACAACATACAGGCTGTGCTGAACAGTATGCCGCAGGTGGAATTTGCGTACCTCTTCGGCTCACAGGCGCAGGGGGTGACCGGGCCGCTGAGTGATATTGATATTGCGGTGTTTGTGCAAGAGCGCGAAGATATGTTCATGTTGCGCCTGCTACTACTGGAGCAACTGCAGCGGCTTGGGGGCTTGGTTCCAGTTGATTTGGTTGTGCTAAATAATGCGCCCCCTGTATTGAAGTATGAAGTTATCTGCAACGGTAATGTAATTAAGGAGAACCGTGAGTTGCGAGTTATGTTCGAAGTCCGCACTTTGGGTGAATATCTAGATACGCAGCATCTGCGCAATACGCAGCGTCCGTATCTTAAACGCCAGCTGAAGCAGGCGTTGCAATAAAAAAACTTTCTATTCCATAAGGATATCAGCCTGACATGAAATACATAGGTGCGCACGTAAGTGCAGCAGGGGGGGTATTTAATGCCCCAGAAAATGCAGCACAGATCGGTGCCAACGCGTTCGCTCTGTTTACCAAAAATCAGAAGCGCTGGTACGCCAAGGATTTGAGTAGTGCTGAAATAGCTAAATTCAAAGAAAAGTGCGCAGAGCTTGGCTTTACCCCACAGCAGATTTTACCCCACGACAGCTATCTGATTAATTTGGGCCATCCCGAGGAGGAGAAGCTTGAGCGCTCGCGCAGCGCGTTTATGGATGAAATGCAGCGCTGTGATCAACTGGGGTTGATATACCTGAACTTTCATCCCGGAAGTCACCTGAAGCTAGTGGATGAAAGTACCTGCCTGAGCACTATTGCCGCATCGGTAAACATGGCCCTGGGTGCGGGTGAAGATGTAATCGTGGTGGTAGAAAACACCGCAGGGCAGGGGAGCAACGTAGGCTACAGTTTTGAGCATTTAGCCGAAATAATCCGCCAAGTTGAAGACAAGAAGCGTATTGGCGTATGTATCGATACGTGTCACACCTTTGCCGCCGGTTACGATTTAAGTTCAACCGCTGCGTGTGAAAAAACCTTTGCCGAATTTGACGCCATCGTCGGGTTTGAATATCTCAAAGGGATGCACCTGAACGACTCCAAAAAAGAATGCGGCAGCAGGGTAGACCGTCATGCACCGTTGGGCGAGGGGAGTATCGGGTGGGATTGCTTTAAATATATTATGCAGGATAGTCGTTTCGACAATATTCCGCTGATACTCGAAACCCCGGAGCCAGAACGCTGGGCCGAGGAGATCAACACCTTACGCTCATGGTGCCCCGCATAAGTAAATTATGGGAATTGTAGGGCGGAAAAAGGCACGTTAAAAAGATTGACAAGCACGTGCGCCTTTTCATATACTCCGCTCCTGCATGCCATAGTAACTATCTGGCTGAAGCACACTAAATAAGCGGGAATAACTCAGTTGGTAGAGTGTCAGCTTCCCAAGCTGAATGTCGCGAGTTCGAGCCTCGTTTCCCGCTCCAAATCCCTTAGGGTTTTCAGTAGTTTACAATACATACTGAAAACCCTATTTTTTTGTAAAAGCCCTCCTGTCACAGTTCAGTGTGACGAATTTGTGTACATAAAAACATCTGCAGTCATTTGCCGTCACTGGAAATGTGACTATTTTGTGACGGGAGATGATAGCGAATCTCTTCCTGTAGTTTTTTTTCGGATAAAGCCAAAACGTTATCTTCAAGAATTTTAACTCCCACATAAGCAATCACAGATCCCAGGTAAAAAGGTGAGCCAGGTAATGTTTGAAGGCGCTGATACCATTCTTCACCATCCGCATACATGCACAAATAGGACTTTGACCATGCGATGAAACTGCTCAGGAGTTCTGGCTCTTGGTCTTGTGACTCACTGTTTTCGATGAATTTAGGCAGTTTAGTAAAGAGATGAGGGAACGGAGATCCTGTTTCAAAGGGGAGTGACTTGGCAATGTCGAGAGGCAACACGATCCTCGGGGGCCAGTTTGTCTTACAATCAGGGCCAGGGTAGTTTTTAATACCCCCATAATAATGACTCAGGCAAGGTACGCTTTCGCCGCTGAAGTCGATTTTGTGCCAAAAATTACTTTCAAATTCTGCACAAAATTTTATGTCAGATTTGCTCAAAAATTTGGTTTCAGAGATGGGCCATACCCACGCGGGGGCAAGTTCGACTTCGCCGCTTCCAGACACAACCCATCCGATTTTTTGCTGGCGCAGTTTAGAAAGTAAAATATCGAGAGCCCTGCGCGTTTTTGGGCCAGGTGTACTGCGTCCGCATTGATACCACCGCCAAGCTTCAGGGCTACCAAGGTGTTCCCGACACCCTTTCCACGGCAAATCTAGTTCTGCGGCTTTACTAGCAAGCACTTCTCCGAGTTTCCTGCCACCTGTTTCTGTTGAAGAAACGGTCCCGATCTTGATCATGCTTTTGAGGGTTAATTTATACCAAAGCAGAGTTCTGTCCTTTTCTCCTGGTTTTCTTTTTGATCTTGCCATGTTCTCCCCTCCAATTCCTGATGCACCTGCGTCCAATTACTTACTTGCGACTTATCTTAAGGCATGGTGTACAGAAAAGTCAATTAACTGTGTGTCTCGATGCGCCAAATTTTGTTGAAAACAGCCAAATCAGGGGGTATTTTGTATGAAAACTAACAGAACGGAGGTGTACAGAATGGGTTTAATAAGTGTAGAAAGAATGGCATCCGAACTTGGAAGCACCCGCGAGGGGGTATATGCGAGGATGCGGCGCGGGCAGCTGCCCGCGCCGCTGCGGATTGGTGATACTCCATTTTGGAGAGAGCAGGATTGGCGCGCTTGGCTTGACAAGCTGGCACGTAAGCAAGGAGTTGCGATTACTGCTGACGCTGATTCTGGGAACATTCAAGCTGCGTCTGCCGTGAAGAGGCGCGGGCGTCCAAGGAAGGAGGTTCACTGATGATCTCTCCATACACAATAAAAAATCCCCCTGCACTTAGCTTGGCGGCACGTGCAGAGGGGATCATGGACAAGGACACGGCAATCAATATATCCCTGCGTACAGGGGGATTACATCGGACTGCACCCTTTCAGCATATAGTATCAGTGGGCGGGGGATAAAGCAATGAGAGGGAGTAAAAAGATAGACGGGTATGAAGGATTTGTACAAGCTGTGCGGATATGCAAGGGCAACGAAGATTTGTGGTCATTTTTATTGTATCGCCCTAATTCACATGCCTTGTTTGCTCTAATGGCTCACCGCGCCCGGCGCGCGCCCGGAATTGACAAGAAATCAGGAACATTCCTAGAGGCCGGGGAGTGCTTCCTCGGCGCGCAGGATGCCAAAGTGAATCTCAACTTATCCGATCAACAATACCGAACCGCAAAAAAACAGCTCGAAGAGTCACGGTTAGCAACATTCAAGGCAACAAAGCGCGGCACGATAGGAAAGATAACAAATTCACTGATTTACAATATTAACGAGGTCGGAGGTAACGGTGTCGATAGCAAGGACGAGAACAGACCCCCCATAGACCCCCCACAGGGTAGCCGCAGACCCCCAACAACTAACAAGAATGTAAATAAAGATAATAAAGAAAAAGAATGTGAAGAACCTTCTTCAGAACAAAATCCAGAATCTTCAGACCAAAGTCAAAATCGCGGACAAGGAGGTGCGCATGAACAACCTGCAGACGCAGACGATGAAACATATGCTGACCCCTACCCAGGGCAACTGGGAGGAGGAACCCGCATCCCGTCATGGATGTCACACACCCAGCACTAGCAACGACAATTCTCCTGTATGCATAAAACATAGGTGCAAGATGCGACCAGTCGTGCTCAGGGGATTGTCATCATCAGGTGCTGCGGGTGCGGCGGGAAGGTGGTTTTGCATACTGTGTGCACGCGAAGAGTACAGCGTGCGCGTTGAGGAAGATGAGGCAAGAAATAGGAACGTTGAACAAAAGATAAGAGAGGAAAAGAGATGTGAAATCCTCCAACTCCAGCAAAAAATTGGTATTGGAAAAAGATACATGAAGCTGAGATTTGAAGATTATTGCCCGACTTGTCCAGGAGCTGAAAAAGCTCTGGCTATCTGCACGAGATATGCTGCCAGTTTTGCCAGCGCCCTAGAAAACGGGGACGGACTGTTGTTGCTAGGTAATCCTGGCACGGGCAAAAACCACCTCAGCGCCTGCATATGCTCCCAGGTGGTGCAACAGGGATACACCGCCCTGCACGTCACTGTAGCGCGACTCCTGGGTCAAATAATGAGCAAGTGGAGCAAGAAGGAAGAAGGAACTGATCAGGACGAGCTTTTCAAGTTTGGAGGTGCAGATTTGCTTGTTTTGGACGAGGTAGGAGTAGCGCCGCTAAATAACCACCAAAAAGGTTATTTATTTGACCTTATCAACCTCAGATATGAAAACTTAAAGCCTACTATTCTAATAAGCAATTTCAACTCAAACGAGCTTGGAAAATATCTCGAAAATAGAATTTATGATCGACTTTGTCAGACTTCGTTTGTGATCGAGTTCACGTGGGAAAGCCATAGGCGAAAATAACAGCTTTTATCAGTTCATGCAGCTTCGTTGGTGGGTGTTCAGAGGTTGAAAAATTCAAAATAAGGAGGTGTTGTGATATTGGTTCCGAATTGATTGTTTCGAGTGGTTTATTCGCTAAAAATAATGTAAATTTTTATTTTCAAAAGGAAATTGTGTTAATATGAAGAAAAGTATTGAAAAAAAATATAAAGAGTTTGTCTATAATTTGGAAAATGGAGAGCTTTATCAGCTGTTGGCGGGAAGAAAAAATATTGCCTGGGACCTGGATGAAGAATCTTTCATGGTATGGCCGGTTCTGCATAATTTTTCTAGTTTTGGAGTCGATGGTATAATTGCCGAATGTTTTGAAGGTGCTGGTGATATATACGATTGTGACGAAGATGGAGAATCTATTATATCTGCAGAAGAATTGGATGGCTGGAGAAATCATTTAATTGATGGAGCCGATGCTGTAGCTGACCATATTTATTTTACAACGTAAGTTTGTTTCAATTAATATTTAATTTTTTTTGCAAAAGAGATGCATCAGCTTTGTCAGAAGTACTAGGGCTGATGCATCTCAAGTGAAAAGAAGATCTTGAGAAACAAAAATCCCGACGGATAATTCCTGTTTTCTGACCCTAGTAAGTTTTTATAGATAGTTGGATTTGGAGGCCGATAAAGCTCTGCCAGCCGAAAATTCCTCCTACTCACTCCACCACCGGAATATCCTCCCAGCGAGTGGTGTAGCGCGGTGAGAGCAGCTCGCGTTTCATAAACCACTCTTTTTCTTTGCGCTGGCTGCCCAGATACACCTTGCCCAGACCGGAGTGGTTGATCTTATCCATGGCCTGCATCAGGTTCCGGCTTTTCTCCGTGTCCTGTTCATCGAAGAGGAGGTTTTTCTGTACTTCATCTTCCGGACACAGGTCTGAGAGCATAACCCCGGCCTTGGCGTAGCGCTGATCATCCTTCCAGACATTCTCTAGGAGCTTGCCCGCTAGGGCTACCATCTTCAGGGTGTCACTGGTAGCCTCAAAGAAACTGCCCTGAGAGCTGTTGCTGTAGTAGGGATGGTATTTATCAAAGGGGCTGGTGCGGATGAACACACACAGCGAGGAGGCTTTCTGTTTTCGGGATCTGAGCTTGGCTGCAGCCCGGGCGGTGAATTCACACACAGCCTCGCGCATGTGATCAAACTCGGTAATACGCTCTGCAAAGGAGCGTGAACACACCATCTGCTTTTGCGGTGGGGATATCTCTTCCAGGGGGATACAGGATGTACCGTTCAGCTCGTACACGGTGCGCTCCAGCACCACGGAGAACTTCTGGCGAATGGTTTTGGGTTTGGTCTGGGCCAGCTTCAGAGCAGTATCGATCTGCATGTTGTGCAGGCGCTTGGCGTGTCTGCGTCCCACTCCCCACACATCTTCCACCGGCATGATATTAAGAAGGCGCTTCTGTCTCTTTGGATCAGACAGATCCACCACTCCCTTAACGGCCGGGTAATGTTTGGCTCCCCAGTTGGCTGCCTTGGCAAGGGTCTTTGTCGGTCCAATGCCGACACACACCGGCATACGCAGATAGCGCATTACGGTATCTTTTATTCTTCTTCCATACTCCTCTATATCCTGCATTCCGCTTAAGTCGAGAAATGCTTCATCAATGGAGTAGATCTCTACATGGGGCGAGAACTCCTCCAGTACACTCATGACCCGGTTGGAAATATCCGCATACAGCTCATAGTTCGAGGAGAACGTGACAATGCCGTGCTGCTCTATGAGATGACGGATCTGGAAGACAGGGGTGCCCATCTTGATCCCCAGAGCCTTTACCTCCTGGGATCTGGCAACGACGCAGCCATCATTGTTCGACAGCACCACTACGCGTCTTCTTCTCAAATCCGGGCGAAAAAGTCTCTCACAGCTGACATAGAAGTTGTTGCAGTCCACCAGGGCAAAGACGGGCATACAAAGACTACCCTACGCTGCACCCTGCAGGTGACTCACCACGCCTACAACCGTACCTTGGACGACGACACGATCTGTAGTATAGAACTGGGGCAGGTAGTCCGAGTTCGCTGGCTGGAGGCGTATTTTACCATCCTTTTCGTGGAACAGGCGCTTCAAGGTCGTGGCTGTGTTATCCACCAGGGCTACAACCAATTCTCCATTCCGCAACTGTTTGGCGGGTTTGACCACCACCAGAGCACCATCAAGGATCCCATCTTCCTGCATGGAATCACCATTTGCCTTGAGCAGATAATGCTCCGGTCCCAGAAGCAGGTTGCCAAGGTCAATGTGTTCCTCGCCTTCGGATTCTTCCATAGGCAGGCCTGCACTGATGTAGCCGAGCAAAGGCAGGGAGGTAGTCGATGGCATCTGCTCAGCCGCATCCCCCAGCACCAACAGTCCATCTTTGTTGCGCGCGAGAAATCCTCGGATAATCAGGGTCTGCACCATCTTGTGCACCCCGTTAATTGAGGACGAGCCAATTCCTGCAGCAATGTCCCGGATGGACGGGCTGATGTTCTTCTGCTCTATAGATTCCGCTACAAAGCGAAACACCTTCTCCTGCTTGGTTGTCAAAGCCATATTCTCTCCTTCTGTTGCCATGGTAAGGGGTAAACGCGAAGTGAAACGATAATGAAACGCTGACACTATAGGAACAGAAGTGGAACAGAGTCAAGCAGAGAAAGGCAGAACGTGAAATGACTTGAGGGAGAAACCTCTGTTCCACATAGTTCATTACATATCAGTTTTATTATTAGAATTATTGCACTTAAGAGAGGGTTGGGTGTAGGTTTAAGATTTTTCAGATCATGGATTAACTGTGCATATAAAATAGAGAAACAATATCATGCTTATAACCCTGAAAGACCTACCATCCAACGCCAGAGGATTTGCGCAGTACTGCATTGACAACTTTGAATTCAGAGATGTTGTAGAGATGGTTTATGCTGACAAGCACGAAGATCATTGTGCTCAGTTCGATATTACCCACGAGCAATGGCAGGATGCGGTGTATGTGGTGATTAAGCAGATGGGGAAATGAGAGACGGTCTTGAATTGTGGTCAGTATTGAATGTTTTTAAAGTTATGCTTTTTTCTTTATTTCAATAAAATCAAGATTGTTAGTGAACGGTACTACGCTACGCACCACACCGGCAGCTTATCTAGGGCGTTATTCGATGGAGGGGAAAGGATGAGCGAGAATCTCCTGATAGGAGTGAAGCACGAGCTTGAAGTAGCAAGCGAACTGACGGGGGCCGGTCTAGTGGTTTCACTTCCCTTGGTCGATATCGGGGTTGACCTACTTGCATCCCGCAAAGATTTCTCGAAGACAGTACCAGTTCAAGTGAAATACAAGGAAAAAGAACAGAATATCTTTTTCACAGGTAAAGAAATAGCCGCATACAGCGCAAAGAACGTCTATATAGCTTATATCCTTGCCGACTCCAAATGGTACATGCCGTTCAGCGTGTTTCTTGACCACGCAGAGCAACCAGCCAGCCGAAAGGATCAAGCTGGATACATAGTGCTGGCGAGAAAAAGTGCTGAGCTCGCTGAGTATTCTGGTGAAAAGGGCTTTGCGAGGATGGTCGAGTTCATAAATGGTCCATAATAAGCCCATCAGCGCTGACAACCAAAAGCCACGCTCCTTAGTCGCTCTGCTTTGGGCTGCGGGTTATTGGTAGCGTGAGGTGGTACTGAGAGGTCGTACAATCCTGGCATGTCGAAGAAATCCGAAATCCTCCGAAATCAGCGAGCCTGGGCAAAAAGCGTGGGTCTTAAGTCAGATGAAAAAGGTTATTTGCCAACCTATGAAGCGAACCTGTTTCAGTCGATGAATCCTGAAACAAAAACCTCGTTCGATCAGGGCAGTGGGGCGGAGCTGGTAGATACTGCGAGATATCCAGCCAAGATGAGGGCTTTGCATTCCTCCTCGGCGCTGGCAGTTAATTTCTTTGATTGGTGGGTGGCGAACTCAAATGGCCCGCTCCTTGAAGCCTTGGGCATCCAGAGTCCCGCTGGTTGCCGGGTCAGATTTGAAGCGCAATATCCAACCGGGTTGCCCGGGAATCCGCCCAATCTTGATGTCACGCTTGGTCTCCCCGATGGAGAGATCATCGGCATAGAGAGTAAGTTCACCGAGTGGCTCACGCCGAAACCGAAGAGCAAGAATCAATTCAAGGGGAAGTACTTCCCTGAAGACCCCGGCGTCTGGAGCTTGGTATCATTGCCGAAGTGTCAGGCACTAGCGGAATAGATTAGGGACGGCTTAACTACCTTCCGGTATCTTGATGTGGCGCAGCTTCTCAAACATGCGCTTGGTCTTGCAACCGGCGTCGGCACACACTTCCGCCTGTTCTACATATTTTTCGATGCCAACTGTCCCGAGGGCGAGGTGCATTGGCATGAAATCCGAGAATTTGCACTGGCCGTTGGTACGGAATTGAAGTTCCAAGCAATTTCATATCAATCGCTACTGGATCAATTTGAGTATTCGGTTTCAGGTTCAGAGGCATACCGCCAGTATCTTAAGTCGAGGTATTTCGCAGGTGCCGCCTAAACAAGTGCATCCAGTCGGGTCAACCCACTAGCTACGCTTGTGGGTTGGCCGTTTATGCGAGGCGTTAGCAAGTAAAGGAGAAATAACATGGGTTTTTTGACAGATTGACAAAAATAGGTGGTGAGCTTGTTCAGCAAGCGCAACAGAAGCAGGCACGTCAGATGAAGGAATACTCTCGTAAATCAAAGACTGAATGGAATACGGAACCGAAAATTGGCGGAAAAACGCTTCGAGAATGGGAGTTTAAATAAATTGCTAACAAGACGGGAGGTTATTCAGCCTCAGAATAACACCTTTTAACCCCAGGTCCTTGCACAGCTTCGTGCATCCGTAGGGAGACATGACACGAAGAACTTTCTTCTGCGTAACCAGATACCGCTTCCATTGCCCAGGCCGTTCAACCACACATAAAAACTGCTCTGTTTTTCCCCGAATTTTATCAGGAACTGAAATCCCCTCTGGCAAAGCACCAGGGTAGTTACTAGGATTGGCGGCGATAGCCGCGTATTCCGGAGAATCGGGCAGGGGAGCCTGTATTTCTTCAAAGGTAAGCTTAAGATCCTGAATCTCCCGGATTAAAAGCTTTAATTCAGGTTCCTGGATAATATCTTCGCCCCTCATCCCCGCCTATTCCTCAAGTTATAGTAGCTAAAACCTTCTCACCTGCCGGATATGTGAACCGACAAAATGACATCATTTGGTTTCAAATGATGCAATGTAGTTTCACATTGCATCAAATGATTTCATTTACAATAGTGCAGGGTAGTATCAAGTGCATTTAATATCAATATCAATCTATGGATACGCTTTGCCGAAACTTGAAAATATGAATTGATTGATTGTGATACAGCGCATCTGCCGGGTAACGTCTGTATGGCATATAGTCCATCCTGCCTCGTCACATCCCCGGAGAAGGAGAGTCATCCCATTCAGTTGATTCCTGCTCTTCGCTTAAATTTTCTGTCTGTTTAAACGGTTCAGATAACGGTTCAGATAACGGTTCAGATAACGGTTCAGATAACGGTTCAGATAACGGTTCAGATAACGGTTCAGATAACGGTTCAGATAACGGTTCAGATAACGGTTCCGGTAATGGTTCCGGTAATGGTTCCGGTAATGGTTCCGGTAATGGTTCCGGTAATGGTTCCGGTAATGGTTCCGGTAATGGTTCCGGTAATGGTTCCGGTAATGGTTCCGGTAATGGTTCCGCCGCAGCTACTCTTTTCTGTGTATGTGTCTGCACAGGCTGGATACCGTGACGTTGAACACTGTTTATCCTGGCATCAAAAATGGGTGTCTGACTGATTTTAACAAGGTCTGTAACTGCCTGAGTTGTTTGTCTGCTTAACTCCCTTTTGCCCTGCATTTTTGTAATCAGGGCTGCAAACTCTGCATCGATTTTATTCTGGCGCCGGTAGTGATTCGTAAAACGCGCCGGGCTTTTATCTCCTCCGAACTTAATGCTCTCCTGCGCTGACTGTTCCATCCAGCGATCCACAGCATCCAGCGCCTGCTGCTCCAGTTCGCTTAAGGCATTTATGCCGGGGCAATTTTGTCTGCACCGGCGGATCCCCGAATGAAACACCTCTCGGATCGAACTCAGGGCATCATTGACTTTATTGCGCTCAATCTTAGGCGCCTTGGAAAACATCCTATACTCACGCACCAGTGCTGCGCGCTTCTGCATGATCTCATCTTCAGCCCGATTACGCTTTTCTACAACTGCGCCGAGATCCCGTACCCAGTCTGAGGCACCAACTTCCTTTTGTATCCCCGTATTAAACAGCCGCAGGGGACTATCCTTATGCGCCCACTGCGAAGCCCTGGTGAGCATCTTGTCGCGGTTGTCGGTATAGACCATGACATTATTTTTATTCCGGGAGATCCCCACCAGAAACTCGTTTTTGCTCAAAATAGGAGAATCGGAAGGGGCGTGGTACATAACCAGGCGTTCAACAGACTGTCCCTGGCTTTTATAGGTCGAGAGCGCATAGCTGTAATCAAAGTACGGATAGCTTGTCACATTCCAGCGCACATAGCGTTCGGTTCTTCTCCCTTCCTCATCCACCAGACACGCCAAGATATCTCCATCCTCACTGATCTCATCGATTACAGCCTGCGAGCCGTTAAATACCTTCTGCGCTCCTTTGCTGACAGACCTGCCGTCTCTATCGGTAAACTGAACCTCGCGGGATTCATTTTTCAGGAACACAATCCGCTCCCCGCAGGCAAACTCCTTCTCCTTCTCATGCCCACGCGCATTCGAGACAGTGAATGTTTCCCCTTCGGATGATAATATCCCGGCATCAAGCAGGTGCTCACGAATCAGGTCGTTGAACGTGTCCTTGCTCTTGTTGGTTCCGGTTATCAGCAGGGCAGGGGTGTTTGAATCCCTGAAATACTCCATATACTCAGCCACCACTTTCCGGGTGCGTTCATCTGCATTGGGGGTCGCAGAGACCGCCTCACTCTCCTGAAGGATTCCTACCGCCCTGTGTACATCATCGTGGCGGGTGATAGCCTCCACTGCTGCCAGCTCAGCAGCATTTCTCTGTCTGCGTATCTGCTGCAGCGTCCAGGTCTGCATCCCTTCATCCTGCCAGGTTTCAAACGGCTTGCCTGCAGACACCCCCGGCAACTGATTCCTGTCCCCAATCAGTACAATCCGGGCTCCGAACAACTTCGCCGCATGACATAACTCGTTGGCCTGAATAGAACCGAGCATAGATGCTTCATCCACCACAATAAGATCGCCGCGTTTAATACGGCCAATATGTGCAAGGCGCGCCAGGGTTCTGCTATTACCTTCTTCTCTGGCTCGCGCATAGTTGCGCACATCAATCAGAAACTGAGCCACGGTATTGCACTTCAAGCCCGTTTCATCACCCAGCTTCTTTGCCGCATCCCCGCTTACACAAAGACCTGTAATGCGCTCACGTCCCAGAGTCTGCGCCACAGCAAGCAGCATGGTGGTCTTACCCGTTCCCGGATCGCCCTGCACCCCGGTGATAAAATCACATGCCTTAAGAATCCCCAGCGCTGCATCTCTCTGTTCCCCTTCAAAAGAGAACGGAAACAGGTTCCTGGTTGCGTGCATTAGACGCGCTTCTACATCATCTTCATCTGCAGGGAGAAACAACTCCTTGCCCTGGCGCAGAAACTCCCGGTTCTGTGTTTCAGCGCGCAGGTGCTTTACCTGCACAAGCTGTTCATGCTGATAGTCACCTTCAAAGTTATCCTGACCGGGAAGGCGGATCAGTGCATATTTTTGTAAAAACCAGGGCAGGTGTTTCAGGACATCTGCATGGTTAACAACAGGGCAGGGGGTAGAGATACTGTTGTGTTTAAGAGTCCCGGCATATTTAAGAACTGCCGCAACCATCTCCTTGCGCGTAGTAAGCGCACTTATGTCCAGATATTCATCCAGAGCGGCCCGGATAATCTCTTTTACTTTATTCTCCATGTCCGCATTGATCTCGATATTACCCATGGTATGTGTACCGCTGCTCGCTTCTTCCATGCATATCTTTACCCCCAGATCCTGAGCAGTTTCTCGCCACTCTAGACGCAGCAGTTCCGGGTCTATGTCTACTTTGCGTTTCCGGTTTTTAAGGCATGCATCCTGGCGCTGTTTTGCTGAGGCATCCTTGCGGCAAAGACCCCTGTCAGCAAGGTTGGCAGCGATCTCAGCGTAGCGTTTCGAGAACCCCTCAATCTGTGCGCGATCGATTGCCCCAACCTCGAAACCATCTTCGGTATTTCGGGTTCGGATTCCCCGCTGTTCCAGCTCTGATCTAAGCGCAGCTTTGTACACCAGATCAAAGTGCTTTTGATTCCGATAGAAGTAGCGAAAATCCACTGCGCGCACCTGCTCTTCTCCGTCAATAATGCACGCATTGGCTATCAGACAATGACTGTGCAAGAGGGGATCATTGGATCGACTAAGTGAGTGGAGAATGGGAAGGGCAATCATCCCCTTTGCCTGATAAGAATGGGTAACCCCGCGTTCCTTTTTTACCCCCCGAAAGAAGGCGTTATCTTCAATGTATTTGAGTACCGCATTGCACGCATTGCGGTGTGCACTTACCGCAGCATCACTGATCTGTTTATCCCCTACGGCAAACAAAATTGAAACACTCTTGGGTGCGCTGAAGGTCAGGTCAAAGGCTTTCACTTCCCGGTCCTTAACCAAGTGCGAAAAAGCTTCGCGTTTGGACACATTCAGATGCTCAAAACCGAAGAGTTTATTCCCGTTTCCCAACACCTCAATAGTGTCCTGCTCCACAGGAAAATAGTAATCATCCCTGGCGTAATAACTCTCAATCCTGCCTGCCTTAACCGTGATCCCGCTGACCATATTTATCTCCCTATGTGGTGAAAAAACTGTACCCGTTCCAAAGCGCGTGAATACCGCAATCCTGCGTCACAGACATTTCTGAAAGCCATAGCATTTCAGGTGTTTGCCATCTTTAGGAGCGCCCGCCGGGTTCAGATGTGTGGAGCAGGGCAAAGGTTCACAAAGTGGACCGCAGCCGTGCTCAATAAAGTGAGCGCAGGCGAACGCCATATCCATGCTCTTCTGTGTGGCATTCACCTCAATGTCTCGTTGGACAGCACTCTTTAAATTCTGCCTGCTTAACAAAAAGTGGTTTTTTCGTGTTGACATTATCAATGCGTTGATCAAGAATATACACAGTCAATATTAAATATCAACGCACAAAAACAAATATAGACGGGAGGGAAGGCGGTTTTGAGAATAGACCAGGAGAGAATCGAAAGGACACTGAAGATGAGCAGAAAAAAGAGCATCGAGAGCAGAATCAAAAACAAGACACTCAAAGATATCCGCAACGAATTGAGATTTTTTGAAAAAGGAGTAATCGCAGATGCCACCCGCGCAGCAGGTGAGATAGGGGTGGCGATATTTAGGGAAGATCCAGAGCATCAGATCTTCCAGGATTATCCGCAATTCAGAGAAAAGATTTCAGAATTATCCGATGTGCTGGGGCGGATTAACGTCAAAATTAGCAAACGAGAAAATGGCACTGATACGGGACAAAAAAACAATCCGGTAAGCACCAAAAAGGAAAATGACTTTGTGCGCGATATCCGGGACGAAGAACTTTAAAAAAAGTGAAAGGAGAAATGGCATGCTCACAATGATACACGGAGATAAGGGCGGCGTAGGCAAGTCCATGGTGGCGCAGGTACTGCTGGATTATCGGATCGCAAGCAGTCAGGAACAAAGCACAATTCTGGTGGAATCTGATACCAGAAATCCGGACGTTTCCAGGCTGTTTGGCAAATATATCCAGGTTGAGGAAATCAACCTAAAAAGCCACGACGGGTGGATGGAACTGGCAGATCTGCTGGAGCAGAATCGCGACAAAAATGTGGTTGTTTCCCTTCCGGCCGGGGTTGGCAATCACATAGAAACCGAAGGGCAGTATCTGTCTGATTTGCTCGCAGATCTGGGGCATGAATTGAAGGTGTACTGGCCGATCAACCGTAACAAGGATTCAATAATTCTCCTGAAAGAATTTATGGAATCGCCCCTGGGCCAGAGAGCAGATCTTACTGTCGTATTGAACGGATTCTTCGGTAAGCAGGAGCAGTTTCAGCTCTGGAACAAAAGCAATACCCGCCAGCAACTTCTGGAACAATATAACGGCAGGGAGGTGTTTCTCCCCGAATTGCATCACCGGGTCGTGGATGTGATCCGCGAGCCGTATACCATGTGCAAGGGCTTGCAATATTCCGTGCGCGTCGAGCTGGAGCGCTGGCTACGCAGGGCTTATCAGATTGTGTATTGAGGAATGAGTTTTGGCTGTGAAACAGGAGGATATATGAGTAATCATGCAGTTGGATCAAGCAGGCAGGCAGAGATCGACATCTTCGACGAGCTTGATGATGTCGATTTTGAAGAAGAATACGTGGATGAAACAGCGTACGTAGAAAACCATGCTTACATGTACAATAGCAATACCAGGACCCCGCTGCAAAAATTTGAAGACTGGATGGGGCGGGAACCAACTGCCCAGGAGCGGGAGGTGTTCCACGATCTGCAGCGCAATTTTGACCTTGAAGATGATGATACTCTGTGGGTGATACTGGTGGGACTGGAGTACTATTTGACTTTGTACAAAGAGATTCCCGAACGCATCAGTGATCAGATATCAACAAATATCGCGGAGACTATTAGCAAGGTAAAAAAACTTGCAGAATCGGAAACCGATTCATTATTCGTCCACGCCCAAAACATATATCTGGATCTGGATAATTATCATCACAAACTGAAGATCAATGCCCAGAGATCGATTCGGAAAAGCGTTCAGGAGGAGATCCTGAGGTTGAGAAAAGAGTATCGCCGAAACTGCGTATCCTATATTGCAGTCGGTACGCTGTTCTTCACCATCGCCTGGGCAGGAGTTAAAGCAGGGTTGCTGTAATGGTATTCAAAGGAGTATCACTTTAGAGCTATGGCTATCTATTTCACCGCCGATGAGCATTTCGGCCATACAAAAATCATGCAGTATTGCAAGCGCCCCTTCGATTCCATCGAAGAGATGGACCAGACAATCATCGAGCGCCACAATGCCGTGGTACGCCCGAAAGATACCGTGTATCACTTAGGGGACTTTTCGTTCTGGAACCACGGAAAATACCTAAGCCGGCTCAAGGGCAAGCATATCCTCATCCTGGGTAACCACGACCGCCTTAAAAACACCAAGGAGGGTTGGCTGGAAGTCCATCAGGTAATGCGCCTAAAATGGCAGGGCAAGGTTCTGTGGCTCAGCCACTATCCCCATCTCGTATGGCCGCAGAGCCATTATGGAAGTTGGCACTTGTTCGGGCATGTGCATGGTTCCATGCAAGGGGTAGGGCTGAGCATGGATGTAGGCGTGGATGCCAACGACTACAGACCCGTGAGCATCGAGAAAGTTGCAGAGGTTATGAACCAGCGCGGAGCAACCGCGCAACAATTAAAAGATGCCGTTGACAAAGAATCTCTCAAGCCCTACGCGAAGAAATATATCTGGTGGAAAACACCGGAAGAAGCGGTGGAGTACCCGCAGCGCGTAATAGCGCAGGTGATGAATATTGGTACTTTTGAGGATACCCAGGAGCTTGCCGACCTTGTGGGTAATGATGTGTTGCGCATGGTCATAGAACAAGCCGAGGTCGGACAATTCAATGGGACTTCCTGGTCTTATTGGCATTACCGCCTTGAACTGTGCGAGATAGACCAGGTGCCGCCATTGCCTGAACGCAGAGGGTTAAGATGAAACCAAAACATTTGAGTGACGCAGAACTAATAGAAGCAATTGAACAGCTTCTACATTCAGGCGGTAGCGCCTCAGAAGAAGAAATCAAGGAAAATGCCCTTGCCTACATCAAAGGTCAGAAGCATTTACTACCCGCAAGATTTTTTGTGCGGCAAAATCTGGACAAAAAAGCTTTTTTCATGGCAGGAGGCCCGGGTGCCGGCAAAAGTGAAACCGCAGTAAATATTGGCAGGGTGGAGAGAGTGGATATTATTGGTACAGACGCGTTGAGAAAAATTTGTCCATTCTACAGCGGTGCAAACTCAAACCTGTTCCAAGGAGCTGCATCAAAGGGAGTGTCATACCTTCTTGATTTCGCCTTCAAGAATAAAGTGTCTTTCATTTTGGATGGCAACTTTTCTGACTACCGCCTGCAAAAAGAAAACGTCTCAAGAGCTGCCAGTTGTGGCTATAACATAGAGATCCTGTTTGTCCACAGAGATAAGCAAGTTGCCAGAGATTACACCCTTGCTCGTGAAAGAATCGAAGGCCGCGTAGTACCTGAAGATGTGTTTGAGGCAAAACTTAAAGGGGCAATAAAAACAACAATGCGAATATTGGATGAATTCCCGGACATTGCTTTTCGCTTTTTCGACCTGGAATCAAGGCAAATCCTGAGAGGCGAAAAAGCGATACAGAAACTTCATTGCCTATCTGAGCAGAAGCCAGTACCTGAACGTAGAGTTTGGCCTGGAGGTGACAACCAATGAAACCGAAAAGAATAATTCTTGTGCGCCACGGAGAGTCACAGGCTAACGCTGATCCGGACCATCACGAGTTTACCCCCGATTATGCTATGCACTTAACCGAGACAGGCAGGCAGCAGGCGCACATGACCGGGAAAACCATCCTTGATCTGGTAGGTAACGAAAGCGTGCGTGCCTATGTATCCCCCTGGTACCGCACCAGGCAGACCTTTGAGGAAATAGAGGATGTGCTCGGCGAACGTGTAGTCAGAACTCTGGAAGATCCCCGCATTAGAGAACAGGAGTGGGGACATCTGCGTAGCGCCGATGAAACACACGCGCTATCCAAAGAGCGGATTGCCTATAGCCCGTTTTACTACCGTCTACCCGATGGAGAATCAGGCGCGGATGTATATGATCGGGTCAGCACTTTTATGGAAACCCTGCACCGTGATTTTGAAAAAGAGGATTTCCCGGATAATGCACTGATTGTCACCCATGGCATGACCTTGAGGATCTTCCTTATGCGCTGGTTCCATTGGACCGTTGAGTATTTTGAGCGGGTGCAGAACCCCGGAAATGCTGAAGTGATTGTGATGGAGAGAGACCACCAGGGGCAATACGAGGTGACTACACCCCTTCGATTGCGTGACTGAATACATGTGTAATAACAGTGCCTTGACATAATAAACTAGAAACCTAAAACACGATAAACTAGTAAATCTTTTCTCATCGTTCTATCAGCAGAAGGCTAGAAACATGAAAATCCTCCCCTATGCAGACCTGCACATAGAGTTCAGTGCCTCACTGGATACCGCCACGCCAACCACCCTCGAAGAACAGAACGCCATGAGTGCCGCCGGCCGCCAGGCCGATGTGGTTATCCTTGCCGGGGATACCTATACCAAAGGCCGGGGACCCGAAATTGCCTCTAAGATGTTCCCCGGCAAACAGGTTGTGATGGTGGCCGGGAATCACGAATATTACGGCCAGGGATACCCGGTACATACCTCCAGACTCAAACACAAGGCAGAGGAACATGGCATCCACTTTCTGGAAAACCAGGCCGTTGAGATAGACGATGTGGTGTTCCTCGGCTGTTCTCTATGGACTGACTGCAAACTCTGGGAAAGCGGCCCATATAAAGGACTATACGGATTCAAGGAAACCGTTGCCGATGTGTACAGTGCCATGAACGACTACCGCAAGATCTACTATAAAGACCGGTTCGACAAAAGAGAGCTGGTACCGCAGGACTTTATCAAGGTTCATCTGGATTCAGTAAGGTGGCTGCGCGAGCAGTTCGAGAAATATCAGGAGCGCAAGGTGGTTGTGGTAACGCACCATGCCCCATCTATCCGCTCCGTTGCCGACACCTACCAGCAGAGCGTGTATTCAGCCGCGTATGCCTCACACTTAGATGATCTGGTAGCAGAGTCGGGCGCAGCACTATGGATTCATGGACATTCGCATGGATTCTTCGACTATCACATAGGTAATACGCGGGTGGTCTGCAACTCCAGGGGCTACCCGTTTGAAACCACCGGATTCAAGACCGATATGCTGATTGAGGTATGAGCGGAAAAGAAAGTAAACATCCCATGGACAAAGGGGAAATAAAGGAAATCCTCGCTGCCGATATGGCGTATTTGTCCAGGGAATACGGGGTTGAGAGGATAGGGCTGTTCGGTTCCTACGTCCGGAATGAGCAACGCCCGGATAGTGACATTGATTTGCTGGTGGAGTTTGCCAGCAACAGACCGATTGGCTTGTTCCGATTCGTTCATCTCAAAAACCATCTATCCGATTTACTCGGCACTAAAGTGGATCTGGTAACACCTGCAGCACTAAAGCCGATTATCGGGGAGCAGATTCTAAACGAAGTTGAGTATATATGACCTGGAGCCGGAACCAGTTAATGTAAAATAAAATTTGCAGATTTAGACTTTTAGGAAAATTCATTTTACGTTATGCTGAATCCGAAAAGCAGACTGCGACCCTGAAAAGCTCCGGAGTATTCAAAGCATGAAAATAAAACGGGTATTATTTGATCCCCACGAAAGGGAGGTAAACGCGCTCGGGAAAAGAATCAAGGAGGCCCGTTTACGCCGGCGTTTCTCCATGAAAAGGGTGTGTGAAAACGCAGGAATCTCCCGACCCACCCTGAGCAAGATTGAGAATCCGAATGGGGACGCCTCGGTGTGTTTCGGGCACCTGGTTGAGGTCCTGCGCGTTTTAGGTCTGGCATCCGACCTGTCCCTGATTGCCAAAGAAGATAAGCTGGGCAGGAGTATTCAGGACAATGCCCTGCATCAAGCCAAACGAGCGCCCCGCAAGAAGAACAAACACGTGCGACTCATAGCCATTGGCGACATCCACGGGCACAGAGAAAAGCTTGATAATCTCCTGCACCAGATACAGCCGCGCGAAGAGGACAGGTTCGTCTTTTTAGGCGACTACATAGATAGAGGTCCGGATAGCAGAGGCGTGATAGAGGATCTGATAGACTTCAGGCTTTTATACCCCAAAACAATATTCCTGCGCGGCAACCACGAACAGCTCTTGATCGACACCCTGATCAGCTGCCGGGTCATTGAAGGAACACCACTTCACAAAATATCACCAGAGTGGAGAAAGGACGTAAAATATGAAACCGATGCCATGCTGTTTGTGAAAAATGGTGGTGACAAAACCCTGAAAAACTACGATGCAGAGGTTGTCAGGGATGGCTTTAAACATACCCTGATCGGCACGTTACCCCAAAGTCACATAGATTTTTTGACAGACACAAAACTCTATTATGAATACGGGGATTTTCTTTTTGTCCACGCCAACACAGACCCCCTCAACCCCCTGGAAGAGAACGACCCTTTTGCATTTCTGTGGGATCGTCCCACTCAATACCGGGAAGGGAAAACCCTGATTGCCGGACACACGCCAACCGAAGAAGGTTATACCCCGGATATTTCTTCGGGAGTTATAAGACTCGACACCGGTGCTGCCTATGGCGGACCCCTGAGCGCCATGGATATATTCTCGGGGCAGATGTGGCGCTCACAAAAGGGTTAAATGATCTTCTTTCCCCTTGTCCATGAATCAAAGGGACACCGCCATGCGACTCATAGCAATAGGTGACATCCACGGCCACAACGACAAACTGAAGTCCATCCTGGAGCAGATAGATCCGCAGCAGTCAGACCAGTTCGTTTTTCTGGGCGACTATATAGATCGTGGGCCGGACAGCAAGGGCGTGATTGATACCCTCATTGAATTTAAGGCTGAATTTGGGCGTAGCGTATTACTGCGCGGAAATCACGAGCAACTCATGCTCGATGCTCTGGAAGAGCACTGTCCACAGTACTTCCCTGAAGGTTTTCAACCCACCTGGAATCCCTCGGAGAGTGGCATATATAGGAATTGGGGCAACTTCGAGCTTTGGGCTCAGAACGGCGGCTGGAAGTGTCTTGAAAGCTACGGGGTCAAAAGAGAAGAACTGACCAATCTGCCTGGCTGCTGGGACTTCGTACCTTCCGAGCATATTGCCTTTATTGCGCAGACCGAACTTTATTACCGCCAGGGAGGTTTCCTGTTTGTCCATGCCGGAGCAGTTGAAACCCTGCCCCTCGATGAACAGATGGAAACGATTTTGTGGGAACGCCACGCTCCACCGGGGATAAACGAGATCCATGTTGTAGGTCATGAGCCCTGTCCCGACTCAGAACCATACTTTGAAGAGATGCGCTACAATCTGGATACCGGAGCAGGGTATAACAGAAAACTCACTGCTTGCGATGTGCTTACGAAGAGATATTGGCAGGCATGAAACAGGTTGAGAACCTTAGAGAATATATACTGTCCGGGCAGAATGTGGTTCTGTATGGAGAGAAGAGCGCAGAGAAAACGACTCTGGTGTCTGAGGCCCTTCGCCTCGTTTCGGATAGCCACGATGCGGTAGTTGTTGATCTCAGCAATGTACGGAAAGGCGATGAAGTTGTTTCCAGGATTTCAGGAGCCTTGAAACGCATCCCTGTGAGAAAGCGCCCCAAAGAGGCTGTGCGGCGCTTTTTTCTTTTTTCGTATGCTTTTGCCTGCCGGAGCAAAGCAGGATTGGCAGGATTCGATGTATGAGGTATTCGCCCACATCGAAAGGGCACACCAGGAAAGCCCCCTGGTTGTTTTCCTTGACGAGTTCCAGGATGTGCTTAACTGTCAGGACAGCGACCGCCTGCTTGCCCTGTTGAGATCCTACATCCAGCATCAGCCTGACATCCCCTATCTCTTTGCCGGAAGCACCAGGCACCAGATGTATGACATTTTTATAGGTTACAGCAGCCCCTTCTTCAAGTCTGTACTTCCGATGGATTCAGAGCTATGACATGTATTTCAAAGGTAGACCCTGATTTTCTCAAGCACTACGCGAAGAAATATATGTGGTGGAAAACACCGGAAGAGGCAGTAGAATTCCCACGGCGTGTAATCTCGCAGGAGATGAACCTGGGCGTGCGGGAAGATATGGAGTCATTGGCCGCAGCCGTAGGTGATGACGTTCTGCGCGAGGCAATATCAGAAGCCGAGATTGGCGAGTTTGATGAACGCCAATGGCACTACTGGCATATTCGCCTGAGGCTGTGTAGAAGAGATGAAGAACCGCCTCCCATGCCCGTGCGCCGGGTGGAATAGCCCTGCAGCTACCCGAGATATTAAAATATGAAAAGCGAAACCTTCTACCCGGAGATATTGATTTCAGCAAGAGCCTTATCAGAGCCTACCTAAATGTTACGCAGTCATTTGCCGCTGTAGCAGATCTGCTCCAGAAGGACGAGAAGAGTATTTGGCGCATGCTCAGTCCCAGCGGGAATCAGAGTCTGAAAAACTTTATTACCATTCTTTAAATGTGTAGAGTCGAAGAACATCTTAAGCTGAAGGTTCTCTATCGTTATTAAACTCATACCAACAGTTGAGTCCATAGTGCCCTGGCAGTAAACAGTTTTTTCGATGAGGCGATATTCACCACATATAGCCTTATATTGCAACTGATGACAATAGATGATGACACCCATTATGTTTTTTGTTAATGTCGTTGTTGCATTACATATAAAATAATCGGAATTGTGGAAGACGGTGAAAATCCGTCGCGGACCCGCCACTGTGTTCGGCGTTCATACGTCGTCAGTCAGACACACGACCGATTCATTTGTTCGTCCCGTCTTCGTGGTTATGAGACGGCAGAACCAGATACGTGGATTAAATACGGAATCCCCGCAACCTCTATTGTCTATTGGTTGCGGGGATTTTTTTATGTTTGTGAAAGATACAGCCGGATGAATAAGCACATCACCCTGATCAGACATGGCGCCATCGCCGCAAAACTGGACGCACTCTACATCGGTCGCAGTGATGTCCCCCTGAGTGCCGCGGGTCTGAACCAGGCTGAAGAGTTGATACAAAGAATGTCACAATCTGCCGCGCCTGCCATTGACCGCGTCTGGTGCAGCCCGGCACAGCGTGCGCTCCAAACCGCGCATCCCTTGTGCGAACACCTTGGATGTGCAGTCAGTATCGATCCACAGCTGCATGAAATTGATTTTGGCGCATGGGAAGGTCTTACCTTCGCGCAGATACTTGAAAAGGATCCGCGCAAGGTTGATCAATGGGCGGAATTTGCACCCGGATTTTCCTTTCCGGGAGGTGAGTCACTGGCGCATTTTCATCAGCGGGTTAAATCTGTCGCTGCAGCTATCCATGACGAAAAATGCAGTCATCTGACCATTGTCAGCCATGGTGGAGTGCTGCGCGGACTGATCTGTGCTCTGCTTCACTGGCCACTGCACGATCATCTTAAATTCACCCTCAGGCGCGCCGGCTATGCCACCCTGGAAACAGATGGTCCCCACGCTGTCCTCACGGGATTGTACAACCATGGCAAATAAAAGCTTAAGCAACCATCTGCTGTACATAAGTGGCGGTGCACGCAGCGGCAAAAGCAGCTATGCCGAGAAGCGCGCCTTGTCCCTTGCGGGTCCACATACATATGTCGCCACCTGTCCTGTCCTTGATGATGAGATGGTTGCGCGCATTGAACTCCACCGTCAGCGCCGTGCCGGAGATGGTTGGCATACCGTTGAAGAGCCCACAAATTTGGCAGCAGCTCTGAGTACCATCCAGGACGGCGGTGTAGTCCTGGTGGACTGCATCACCCTGTGGATCAACAATCTGCTGTATCAGGCGGATATAAACAGTAAATCACTGTCCGAAGACTGGATGCAGACCACCACAGAAAACCTCATTGATGCCGCCCGTCGTGGGAAACGCACTGTGATTTTCGTTTCCAACGAACTAGGCATGGGCATTGTCCCGGCAGATGCCCTCTCGCGCAATTACCGCGATCTAGTGGGGCGCTGCAACCAGGTTCTGGCCGCCCATGCGGATGAAGCTGTTTTTATGGTTTCCGGGCTGCCTTTAACACTTAAAAAAGCCATAAAGGAAGACATATGCCCTCAGTTTCCAAGGTGTTAATCGACACCACCCTACAAGCGATCACTCCGGCTGACAACGGGGTGCGCCAACAGGCGCGCGCCCGCCTTGAAGAACTTGCCATCCCTCACTGGTCTCTGGGTCAGTTGATGGATATAGCTGAAGACCTTGCCGCTCTGACCCGTTCCATGAAGCCAACGGTTAAGCGCAAGTCCATCGCGGTTATGGCTGGAGACCACGGCATTGTCGCCGCCGGGGTAAGCAGGTTTCCCCAGGCTGTGACCGTGGAGATGGTTCGCAATTTTCTTAACGGCAACGCGAGTATTAACGCCTTCGCCCGTCACGTCGGTGCAGATCTTGTGGTGGTCGACGCCGGAGTTGCCGGAGATCTGACGGAGTTGTATCAGCATAAAGGTCTATGGAACCGTAAAGTAGCTGAGGGCACGGCCGATTTTTCTCAGGGCCCGTCCATGAGCAGAGATCAGGCGATCCAGTCTATCGAAGTCGGCATTGAGATTGCCAATCATCTCGCGGATACCACGGATCTCTACGCTACCGGCGACATGGGTATCGGCAACACCAGCCCCTCCAGCGCCATCATCGCCACTCTGTGCGGCTGCGATATAGCTACAGCCACTGGCCGCGGCACCGGCCTGGATGATGAGGCGCTGAATAATAAAATCGCCGTGCTCGACAGGGCCCTGGCCCTGAATCAGCCAGACCCCGATGACGGCCTTGACGTGCTCGCGAAGGTTGGGGGATTTGAGATCGGTGCCATTGCCGGGTTGATTCTTGGTGCCGCAGCACAGCGCAAGCCCGTGGTGATCGACGGCATCATCTCCACCGCCGCAGCGCTGGTAGCCGCCAGCATATCTCCGGCAAGCCGTGATTACATGATCGCCGGCCACTGTAGTGTGGAACCGGGGCACCGCATCGCTTTGGAACACCTGAAAAAGAAACCATTGCTTGACCTGCAGATGCGCCTCGGCGAAGGGACCGGCGCGGCCCTGGCCATGAACCTGGTCGAAGCGGCCGTAGCGGTGCTCACCGAAATCGCTACCTTTGAGGAAGCCTGCGTATCCCAGGCCGGGAAAACCAACGAATAGAGAGCATCAAGCATGAAACCATTCTTTGCCGCCCTCAGCTTTCTCACCATTGTGCGTGTACCTTACGCCTGGTGCGAAGATGATGCCGCACTGTCCCGCAGCCTTAACTGGTATGCGGTGATCGGACTGCTCATCGGTCTGACTATGGCACTGCTTGATCATGTACTTTGTGCATTGTTGCCTGGGACTCTGCTGCCCAGCGCCCTGCTGGTGGTAGCGCTGATCGGCGTCAGCGGTGGCCTACATATAGACGGGGTAGCCGACAGCGCCGACGCCTTTATGAGCTCGCGTGATCGTGACACCATGTTGACTATCATGAAGGACAGCCGTGTCGGCGCCATGGGCGCGCTGACTAGTGCGGGTCTGCTACTGCTCAAATTTACCGCCCTCGCTTCGCTGGCCGGTGATGCCCGTTCGGCGGTGATCCTGCTCACCCCGCTGGCTGGACGTGTTGCTCTGGTGCTCCCCTTGGTCAATCAGCCCTACGCCCGTCCTGGAGGGCTGGCATCCATAACTCACGAGCAGGCCACACCACGCCATGCCTGGCTCGCTTCCTCACTGTTGGCAGTGACAGCCCTAGTGGCGCTGCACGGTAGCGGCCTTATCATCGCCGCCATGGTTTTAGTGGCCACGCTGCTGTTCGGCCGTTACTGCCGCGGCAAGATCGGCGGTTTTACCGGCGATACCCTCGGCGCCACCTGTGAATTGGCCGAACTGGTTACCATTATCGCGGCGTTGCTGGTACTCTCTCATGGAGGACTATCATGACGCCGAATCAGCCCCGCCATCAGCACGGCGGCAACCTTACCGCCCTCAGTCAACGCAGTGGCCTGGAGGCCGACGAACTGGTGGATTTTTCTGCCAACCTCAACCCGCTAGGGCCACCGGAGTGGCTGCGGCCACTGATCAGCGCCAACATCAGCGACCTCGCCCACTATCCTGATCCGCACTGTACTGCGCTGACCCAAACGGTGGCTGAGCGTTTTGGCACCGACCCGGCCCAAGTACTGATCGGCAACGGAGCCAGCGAATTGCTCCATCTGCTGATACGCGGGCTGTCCAGGACACGCCTGGTGGTACCGGTGCCCAGCTATGCCGATTACGCTGAAGTGGCGCGTCTCTATGGCATGCACGTCGAGCCCGTTGCTTTAAATGAAAGCAACGGCTTTGCCCTGCAGATGGATCTCCTCGAAGCGTGTTTAGATGAAGACCATGTCGCCGATACCCTGGTGATCCTGGGTCAGCCAAACAACCCCACCGGAACACAGCTGGACGTGAATGATGTGCGCGGTTTAGCCCGGCGTCATCCGCAAACCTCGTTTCTCATCGACGAATCATTCCTCGATCTCAGCGATGCGCCTACCAGCCTCGGTCATGAGCGGCCGGATAACGTCATAGTCATGCAGTCGCTTACCAAAACCTATGCCATCCCCGGACTGCGCCTCGGCATGGCTCTCGGCGCTGCCGAACTCATGGCACACTGTCGTTGCCTGCAACCATTGTGGAGCGTCAATACCCTGGCACAAAAGGTGGGCCGGGCCGCTCTGGCTGATGACGAATACCGCCAACGCAGCCGCGCCTTTGTGCGTGACCAGCGCCAGGCGTTACATGAACTATTGGAGAAACTGCCGGCCATCACCGTGTTTCCCGGTAGCGCCAATTTCCTCCTCTGCCGCCTCGAGCATCCCCAGCTCAATGCCGTGCAGTTGACGGATAAGGCCCTGCGCCAGGGTATTGCCCTGCGTGCCTGCGATAACTTTGCCGGACTCGATGATCGCTTCTTCCGCGTTGCCGTGCGTCCAGCCGCGGAACAACTGCAGCTGGAACAGATGCTCAGCACTCTGCTTGCCCCGCGTCGGGCTATAGCAAAAAAATGCAAAACACCAGCTATCATGTTCCAGGGCACCGGCTCCAATGCCGGCAAAAGCGTGCTCACCGCCGCCCTGTGCCGTATCCTTCATCAGGATGGCTACGATGTGGCACCGTTCAAGGCGCAGAACATGTCGCTTAACTCCTTTGTCACATGTAGCGGCGGCGAGATGGGGCGCGCCCAGGTGATGCAGGCGCAGGCCTGCCGCCTCGACCCGGATGTACGCATGAACCCGGTACTGCTCAAACCCAACAGCGACACCGGATCGCAGATCATCATCCACGGCAAAGCGGTCGGGTCACTGCATTTTCGTGCCTATGCCGAGCAGAAGCGCGATGTCTTCGAGCAGGTCAAGCGCAGCTACACCAGTCTGGCTGCGGAACACCAGGTGATAGTGCTCGAAGGTGCGGGGAGCCCGGCGGAGATCAATCTCAAATCCGGGGATATCGTCAACATGAACATGGCGCGCTATGCCGAGGCGCCGGTACTTCTGGTGGGAGATATCGACCGCGGCGGCGTATTCGCCTCGTTCGTTGGCACCATGGAACTGCTCAACGAAACGGAGCGCAATCAGGTGGCCGGATTTGTCATCAACCGTTTTCGCGGCGACGCCTCCCTGCTCGGCAGCGCTTTCGACGCGACCTTGGGCCACACCGGGCGCCCGGTACTCGGGGTGGTTCCCTATCTGGAGCGTCTCGGCCTACCGGAGGAGGATTCGGTGTCATTCAAACAGGGAACGCTTCATGCTGCAGATGATCCGATCAGCGGCGATTGCCTCGATATCGCCGTCATCGATCTGCCGCATATCTCCAACTTTACCGATGTCGACCCGCTGAGCATCGAGCCGGATGTGCGGGTGCGAATAGTCCGACGTGCCGACCAGTTGGACCGCCCTGACGCGATAATAATCCCCGGCAGCAAGAATGTCGCTGCGGATATGCTCCATCTGCGCAGTTCCGGGATCGAGAATAAATTGCACCAGCTCGCCGATGATGACCACTGTGAGATCATCGGCATCTGCGGCGGCTTCCAGATGCTCGGCACTACCCTGCGTGACCCCCACGCCATTGAAGGAACCAATACATCCATGGCGGGCCTTGGCCTTCTTCCCCTTGATACCTGTCTGGAACCGGACAAAACCACGGTGCAGACCCGCTGCCGTCATCTCCCTTCAGGACATGACCTGATCGGCTATGAGATCCACCACGGGCGCACCACAACGACCGGGATGCAGCCGGTGGCGCGCAATGCAAAGGGAGAGTTAATCGGCGGAGCCATGCGCGGGGGTCGTGTGTGGGGCACCTATCTGCACGGGATGTTCGATGCCGATCCGTTCCGGCGCTGGTTTATCGACAAATTGCGCCAGCGCCGCGGCTGGCTGTGTGATGGTCGCATCCGCGCCTGTTATGATCTGGAGCCTGCTTTTGATCGCCTTGCCGACACGGTACGCGCCGCCCTCGACATGGAAAGCATATACCGGAGGATCGGTCTGTGATGCCGCTGTGGATACATATACTCGCTGCCCTGATCCTTGATGCCATGTGCGGCGATCCTCGGCGCTGGCCCCATCCGGTGCAGGCAATCGGGCACACTGCCCAGAGGCTGGAAGTCCCACTGCGGCGTCATTTGGACGATGATTTTCGCGCCGGGCTGGTCACGGTGGTGGTGATTGTCGGCGGTAGCGCCTTGGTCATAGCCGGGCTGATCCACGGAGCGGCAGCCATTCATCCGCTTCTCGGCGATGGGCTCGCGATCATTATCCTCTACACTACCTTCGCAGGGCGCAGCCTCAGCGATCACGCCCGTGCCGTGCAGCAACCACTACTGCAGCGCGATCTGCCTGCGGCCCGCGTCCAGATTGCCCGTCTGGTGGGCCGCGATACGGACCAGCTGGGCGAAGCCGAGATCAGTCGCGCCACTGTAGAGAGTGTGGCCGAAAATACCGTGGACGGTGTCACAGCACCACTGCTGTTTGCCGTGGTTGGAGGGCCGGTGGCAGCCATGGTCTACAAGGCGATTAACACCCTAGATTCCACCTTCGGCTACAAGAACGAGCGCTATGTGCATTTCGGGCGTGCCGCCGCACGCCTCGACGACGCGGCCAATTTTATTCCGGCGCGTCTCACCGCGCTTATCTCCATTCCGGCGGCGGCTTTGGCGGGGCTTGATGCACGCAATGCTTGGCGCATTTTTCGGCGCGACCGCCACAACCACCCAAGCCCCAATGGCGGACAGATTGAGTCCGCCTTTTCCGGGGCACTGCATGTGCGCCTCGGCGGCGAAAACCACTATTTCGGCCGTCCATCTTTTCGCCCTTATCTCGGCGATGCCGATCAGACGCTGAGCGCGTGGCACATCAGTGCAGCCCTGCGTCTGATGATCTGGACTACTGTCCTGATCACCGTGTTCGGCCTAGTCGGAAGATCTCTGTTTACAGCCTTTTGCAGCGGAAGTTTCACCCCATGACCTCATCTCAAAATCCGCCATCCACAGCACGACCATTGGTCTACGATCTCTATGCTCAACCAGTCAGTGGCGTGGAGATCGAACGTCGCTCGTTTGCCGCCATCGACGCCGAGGCCGATTGCAGCGGTTTCACTGACGCGCAATGGCAGGTTGTGCGCCGACTCATCCATACCACAGCAGATTTCAGTCTTGCCGAGCAGATTCGCTTCAGTGATGACGCTTTCAGCTCCTGCGCCGCAGCCTTGCAACGTGAGGACACGCTGTACGCCGACAGCAACATGATCCGCTCCGGGCTTTCGGTGGCGCGCCTGCAGCAGATTTCTCCCGGTTACGAGCGCGAGAGCATCCTGTGCCATGTTGCTGATGCCGATGTAGCCAGCCAGGCAAGAAATAGCGGCCTGCCGCGTTCACTCTTTGCCGTGCGCAAGGCCGCGCCCCACCTCGATGGTGGCATTATTCTCATCGGGAATGCTCCGGTGGCGCTCCTGGAGCTCAACCGCCTGATTCTGGAGGAGGGGGTGCGCCCGGCGCTGGTGATCGGCATGCCCGTGGGGTTCGTCCATGTGCAGGAAAGCAAGGAAGAACTCAAGAACACCGGAGTGCCCTATATTGTGATTAATGGACGGCGTGGCGGAAGCCCGCTGGCTGTAGCCTGTCTGCACGCACTCTGCGCTCTGACGCAGAAACAGGATTATCCCCTGACTGTATAAAACCCGTTTTTTCTTAGATTGGAGGCATCATGTCGAGCGCATCTGCCAACGCAACCAACAGCAAACAACGTCCGGTCATCGTCCTGGTCGCCTTCGGTACCTCGGTGGATGAAGCCCGTCAGGTATTTGATTTCATCGACACCCGCGCACGCCAGCGCTATCCCGACCACGAGATTGAATGGGCCTTCACCTCGCAATTCATTATAAACAAACTCAAACGGCGCGGGATAGTCACCCGTACTGTCGCTGAAGTGATCGCCGGGCTACGGACGCGTGGGGTTAGGCAGGTTGCGATTCAAAGTCTGCATGTGGTACCGGGGCAGGAATATCACATCATCCCCGCTACCGACACCAGGGGGTTAGAAGTGGCTTTTGGTGCACCTCTGCTGACCAATGAGGCTGATATAGAGGTGACCATTGATGCCCTGGCCCCGGAAATTGATCCAGAAGCGGCCACGGTGGTTGTCGCCCACGGTAACAATAAACATCCCGAATTCAATGTCCAGGTGGAAACATTTGCCCATGCAATTGAAGAACGCTATCCCAACCTGAATGTTGCGAGTGTCGAAGGCACACCGGGAACCAGAGGGCTGGAAGCCATCAAAGCCAGGCAGCCGCGCCAGGTTCATTTTATCCCCCTGATGATCGTAGCCGGAGACCATATCCTGAATGATGTCCTCGGTGACGAAGAGGAGAGCTGGAAAAACATTATTCAGGCTCCGATGAACACATGCAGCCGATCTCTGGGTTGGAATCCGGCCATTCTGGAGATCTACTTTGAACATCTCGATCAGGCTTTGAACAGCCTGGAGGAAAAATCGGTACAGTCATGACGAAGGCAGAAATATACAAGGCTGATGCAGGGGATAACATCACAGGCATGTCTCCCAGGGCAGGACACTTTTACGCCGTAGGTATTGGTCCAGGTTCTCCTGACCTTCTTACTATCCGTGCTGCAAAACTGGTGGAGAAATGTGATGTGATTCTGGCACCCCAGGCCAAAAACTCTGCCAAGAGTCTCGCCATTGAAGCGGTGCGACCATTTCTTAGCGATCAGGAAATTACCATACTTAACTACCCCATGGAGCGCAACGAGCGCAACACCCGCCAGCGCTGGCAGAACCTGGCTAACGATGTGGTAAATCATTGCGCTGCCGGTCAATCTGTAGTCCAGGTGACCCTCGGCGATCCACTGATCTTTGCCACCAGCTCTTACCTGTTGCAGTCCCTTGCCGATCATATGCCCGCCGACCACCTGCACGTGGTGCCGGGGATCAGCGCTTTCCAGACCTCGGCCAGCCGCTTTGCCGAAGTGCTGACGCTGCAGGAGGACCGTCTAACCCTGATGTCTGCCACCAATCTCGACGCGGTAGACCAGGCCCTAGACCATTGCGAAACCCTGGTGCTGTACAAAGCTGGCGGATGCATTGAAGCCCTGATGGCTCTGCTGCGTCGACGCAACCTGCTCAGCCAAGCACGCCTGGTGAGTTGCGGTGAGCAGGGGGATCACGAACTGCTGGTCAAGGATTTGAGTCAATGGCCCATGAAACCATTGAGCTACATGACCACGCTGATAGTCAGGATAGGGCAACGCGGCTGGCAGGAGGATGCCACGGCATGAACGCGGGGTTGAGGCATGGCATCACCACCGGTACTTGCGCTGCTTTGGCCGCCAAGGCCGCGGCGCTGTTGCTGTTTCGCCATCAACGGGTGGAGCAGGTGGAGATTGCGCTGCCGGACCACAGCCGTCTGACGTGGGCTGTGGAGTCACTGAAACGCTGCGATGCCGGCGCCGAAGCGAGCATCATCAAGGATGCCGGGGACGATCCCGATGTAACGCACGGTGCCCGGATTCGCGTGAGGGTCACTCCATCTCGTGGCACAGATGTCAACTTTCGCGCTGGATCAGGCGTTGGCATTGTCACCCAGCCCGGCCTGGCTCTGAGTGTAGGCGAAGCAGCCATCAACCCGGTGCCGCGCGCCATGATCACCGCAGCTATTCGCGAAGTTACCAACCACGGCATCATGGTCACCGTGACCGTGGACGGCGGCGAAGAATTGGCGGCAAAAACCTTTAACCCCAAACTCGGTATTGAGGGTGGTATTTCCATCATTGGTACCAGCGGTCGGGTGCGTCCATTCAGCGCTTCGGCCCTGCAGGAGTCGCTCAAATGTGCCCTGGATATCTGCATCGCCAGCCACACCACTGCCCCTGTGTTTGTGCCGGGTAACATGGGACGCACCGCCGCTCTACATGCCTTCCAGCTCAAAAGCCGACAGGTGGTGGAAGTGAGCAATGAGTGGGGTTACATGCTGGAACTGGCGCAAGAGCAGGCGTTTGAGAAGCTGTTGCTGCTCGGCCACCCCGGCAAGCTGGCCAAACTGGCCATGGGGCAGTGGAATACTCACTCCAGCCAGTCACCGAGTGCCGTACCCTTTGTCGCTGCCCTGGCGTCTCAGATGATAAAACAAAACATTTCCGACAGCACCACTGTCGAAGGACTGTTTATGCAACATCTCACTTCAACACAACGCCATAGGGTCGCGAATCGTCTTGCCGAGGCTATTCAACACAAAACCGCCGAGACGTTTCCCGCCTCCTGGCAAGGGCAGGTGGTGCTGATCAATCTCAAGGGTGAGATCCTCGGCAGCGCCGGTGATTTGCACCCCTGGCTGCCTCATCCCGAGGAGGACTCGCTATGACGTCTCCCATTACCATTGCCGGGTGTGGGCCAGGTCATCCCGACTACCTTACAACGGCGGTGCATAACGCCGTGAATTCCGCCGAAGTACTGGTCGGCGCACGCCATCTGCTGTCACTGTTTCCCGCCGACAACGCCGTGCGTCTGACCGTTGATACCGATATTGCGGCCGTACTCGCAGAGATGGAAAACTACCGCGATCGGTATATGGTGGTGCTCGTCTCGGGCGACAGCGGTTTGTTCAGTCTGGCACGCCGTGTCCAACAGCACTTCGGGCATGAACATTGCCGCATGATCCCCGGCATAAGCTCAGTGCAGGTGACCTGCGCCCGGTTGGGCATCGACTGGCACGACCTGCGTATTATCAGCGCCCACGGTCGAACCCCTGAAGCAACCATTGATGAACTGCAAGCCTGGCGCAAGATCGTCATCCTCGCCGGAACCAGCGCTGCCAACGAATGGGCCGCCGACCTGCTGGAGCAGTTGGGAGAAAAGTATCGAGCCACCGTGTGTGAGAACCTCACCTTGCCCGAAGAGAAGATTCAGACTTGTGATGCCAGGACATTACGTCAAAAAACCTTGGCATCGCGCACTATCATTGTTCTGCTCCATCAGGAGGTGACGGCATGACCCAGCCGCAACAGGGAACGTTTTACGGAGTTGGCGTCGGCCCCGGCGACCCGGAGCTGCTTACCCTCAAGGCGGTGCGCGTGTTGCGCCACAGTGACGCCATCTACGTGCCGGTGTCGCGGCTAAGCCGCCAGAACCATGTCGCCGATATCGCCGCCGCCTATGCGAGCGCAGAGTGCGAAGTGGTACGGGTGAGCTTCTCTCTGGGCGGTCACACTGTCACACGTCAGCAGCACTGGCATGAGACCGCGCAGGAGATTGCCGGCCGCTTGCAGGTCGGGCAGGATGTGACCCTGGTCACCCTGGGTGATGCACTGCTCTACTCCACCCACATCTACCTGCTGCGCGCCCTGTATGCGGTTTTTCCAAAGGCCAAAGTGGAAACCGTGCCGGGCATCAGCGCTGTAAGTACCGCCGCCGCTCTCACCCAATACCCGCTCGGTGAAGGGGAGCAACCGCTGAGCATTATCCCGGCAGCCAATGATGTGAAAAAGCTTCGCGACTTGATAACATCCGGCAGCGGCGTGGCCATCATGAAAATCGGCCACCGCCTGCCGCAACTGATCAAATTGCTCGACCAGTGCCACGCCCTGGAGCGCAGCGTGTTTGTCGCCCGCGCCGGGTTGCCGGAGCAACGAATAGAGCTGGATTTAGTCCAACTCTGCAATGCGCCAGCGGATATCGGGAATTTGGCGGTGATTCTGGTAGCACCGAAGTGCGATAGGTAAGAATCAATAAAATGGAGAAGCAGAAATTAATAACTTTAACGATAGGGTTTTATTATGAAAGTCATATTCGTCGGTGCCGGCCCTGGTGACCCCGACCTGCTCACCGTCAAGGCCAGACGCCTGCTGCGCCAGTGCCACATCTGCGTGTATGCAGGGTCTCTGGTCAGTCCAGAGGTGGTGGATCTGGTCCCGGAGAACGCCGAGCTGCACGACTCCGCCGCCATGACCCTGGAGCAGATCGAGGCGGTGTTCGTCAGCGCTCAGCAGCAGGACATTGACGTCATCCGCTTGCACACCGGGGATCCGGCCATATACGGTGCGATCCGCGAGCAGATGAACATCCTTGACCGTCTCGGCATTGACTACGAGGTGGTACCGGGCATCAGCTCCTTTCAGGCTTCGGCCGCCGTGCTCAAGACTGAGCTGACCGCGCCGGAGATCGCCCAGACCATAATCCTCAGCCGCACATCGGGGCGCACACCCATGCCTGCAAAGCAGGATTTGGCTGAACTGGCAGGCACTGAATCGACTTTGTGCCTGTTCCTGTCGGTGCACAAGCTGGGCACGGTGGTTGGCGAACTGATACCCTATTACGGCGTCGATTGCCCCATCGGTGTGGTCTTCCGCGCCAGTTGGCCTGACGAGGTGGTAATTCAGGGAACCCTGGCGGATATCGCGCCCAAGGTGGCTGCAGCAGGTATTACCAAAACGGCCATGATCGTAGTCGGTCCCGCGATTGGATCAGACCGGGCACATGACATCCCGGTGTCCAAACTGTATCACCGCCACTTCAGCCACGGCTATCGCAACGCCGAAGCCAACGATGAGAGCAGCGACGGAGCAGATTCATGACTACGGCCGTGATCACCTTTTCACCGCAAGGTCTCAAGGTGATGCAACTGATTGGCCTCCATATAGAGGTAGACCAATATCTGCACCAGTCCATTGCTGCTCCACCTGGCGTGACATCGTTTGAACGGGTTGTCGAGCTTACTGACGAGATTTTCAACCGCTATGCTGGTCTGGTTTATGTGGCGCCATGCGGTGTGGCGATACGCGCCATTGCTCCGCTTGTCGACAGCAAGCTGCGTGACCCGGCCGTAGTGTGTCTTGATGTCGGTGCGCGTCACGCAATGAGCGTATTGAGTGGCCATGAGGGTGGCGCTAATGATCTGGCCATCTCCGTTGCCAATATTACCGGCGCTGAACCGGTAATCTCCACTACCACCGAGGCAGTCAAAGACCTGATAATCGGCATCGGCTGTCGCAAAGGTAAAAGCGCTGCGGATATCTGTAGCGCCGTCACCACGAGTCTGTCCGGCCTTGATATGCCGCTTGAGAGAGTGCGCTTTCTCGCCACCGCAGATGTCAAGGCCCAGGAGGCCGGGGTGCTGAAGGCAGCCACCCGTCTCAACATCCCCTTACGTGTGATCGATTCCGATCTGATCCGCCAAAGTACGCGGCCGTTCGGTCATTCGGAGTTTGTCGCCAGTCACGTACAACTGCCCGCGGTGAGTGAACCCGCGGCCCTGCTCGCAGGACGGAGGACGTCATTACTACTTCAGAAAACCGCCTTCAAAGGCATCACCATTGCGATCGCACGGGAAAACTGTTTCTCGTTGGTTTAGGCCCCGGCAGCATTGCCGACCGCACCGCCCGTGCCACTCAAGCTATCTGTGCCAGTGAAGTGATCGTTGGCTATGGGCCCTATGTGGACAGCATCGACGATCTGATCACAGATCAGCAGGTGATCATCTCAGGAATGATGAAAGAGGTCGAACGCTGCCGATCTGCACTGGATGAAGCGAACGCAGGAAAAAACGTGGTGTTGATCTCATCAGGGGATGCAGGTATGTACGGCATGGCCGGACTGGCTATGGAGATGGCCGCGGCTGCCGGCTACCACATACCCGTGGAGGTGATCCCCGGGGTCACTGCGGCGAACTCGGCTGCGGCTTTACTCGGCGCACCACTGATGCTCGACAGCGCCACCATCAGCCTTAGTGATCTGCTGGTGCCGTGGGAGATGATTGTCACCCGCCTTGAAGCCGTGGCTGCCGCCGATCTGGTGGTGTCACTATACAATCCGCGCAGCAAGAAGCGGGTGATGCAGCTTGAAGAAGCGACGCGCATTTTCCGCGCCCGGCGTTCCGGCACCACGCCCGTTGGCATCGCCACAGCCGTGGGCAGCACCGAAGAGCAGGTGGTGCTCACCGACCTCGACCATCTGCTGGATCAGGAGGTGGGGATGCGTTCGGTGGTTATCATCGGCAATTCCACCACCTGTGTGTTGGACGGGCGCATGGTCACGCCTCGCGGCTATTACCGCGGAAAGGCGTAAAACATGAATGGTGGACCACAGATTCTGCTCCTCGGCGGTACCAGCGAAACCGCACCTCTGGCCGTCAAACTGGCCACGGCGGGCTATCAGGTGCTGGTATCTACAGCTACGGATGCCGGTCTCGACGTAGGTGAGCATCCCGCTATACGCCGTCGTTGTGGGCGCCTGAACCAGGATCAGATCTTCGCGCTGATCCAACAGGAGCAGATGGCGGCTGTCATTGACGCTACTCATCCATATGCCCACGATGTCCATCAGGCGGCACGTGTTGCGGCCGAGTACAGTCACTGCCCCTATTTACGTTACCAGCGCCCGGCTTTGTTGGATGTGTTTGGCGAATGTTTAACAGCACTAGATCACGACGAGGCCGCTAGGTTGGCCTGCGCCGACGGTCGACCGGTGCTGCTCACTACCGGCTCGCGTCATCTCTCACCCTATGTAGCACAGGCTAATCGAAACCAGGTTGCTCTGTTTGCAAGGATGCTCGATCATCCCGAGACTGTGGCTGCCTGCGCGCAGGCCGGATTGCCCGAAGCGGGGCGCATCTTCGATCGCGGGCCATTCAGCCTAGAGCAAAACCGCGCACTGATCCGCCGGCACAACATCGGTGTGCTGGTCACCAAAGACAGCGGCCACGCCGGAGGCGTGGTGGAAAAGCTCGAAGCTGCCCGCCTGGAACAGTGTCGGGTCATCGTGGTGCAACGCCCTGACGAAACAATGGATAATACTTTTTACGCCATGGACCAGCTGGTTGCAGCGCTGCTACAGGGTTGCAACCAGCTGTCAAATACAGGAGAAACAATGTGAACGAAACCACACGGGTTTATCTGGTAGGTGCAGGTCCCGGTGATAGCGGCCTGATCACGGTAAAAGGCAAGCGCTGCCTGCAGAGCGCCGATGTGGTGCTCTACGACCGCCTGTGCAATCCAGTGCTGCTTGAGGACGTGCCCCCGACTGCCGAACAGATCTACGTTGGCAAAAATATGGGGCATCACGCTCTACCCCAGGAGCATATTAATGCATTGCTGGTGGAGAAAGCGCGTGAGGGTAGGGTGGTAGTGCGCCTCAAGGGCGGCGATCCGTTTGTATTCGGTCGTGGTGGCGAGGAGATTGACACCCTTGCCGAGGCGGGCATTCCTTTTGAAGTAGTGCCCGGCGTCACTGCCGGATTCGCCGCCGGAGCCTACGCGGGTATTCCCCTGACCCATCGCGACTTTACCACCAGCGTAACCCTGGTCACCGGCCATCTCAACACCCGCAAAGACCACCAGCGCGATATCGACTGGACCACTCTTGGGAGGGGTCATGGAACCCTGGTGTTTTACATGGGTCTGACGAACATCGCCACCATCTGTGCCGAATTGATTCACCATGGCCGCGCTGAAGACACTCCGGTGGCTGTGGTCAGTCATGCCTCAACCCCCCAACAGCGTACCCTCATAGCCACCCTGGCTGATGCGCCGCAGCAGGTGGAACAGCAAGGCGTCACTACCCCAGCGGTAATACTGGTCGGCGATGTGGTGCGCCTGCATGAGCGGCTTGACTGGTTTCAGCGCAGCTTGACTATGGGCGAAGAATCACCAGAGAATACAAAACCTGAAGTGGCTGAAGCAACAGAGGAAACTGAAAGCACCCGAAACAACATCCTCATCTTCACCGGCAACGGCAAGGGCAAATCCACCGCCGCCTTCGGCATGGCATTACGTGCCATCGGTCACGGTCAGCGGGTGCGCGTTCTCCAGTTCATGAAGAACGCCACCGATGTCGGTGAGCTGACGGCGTTGGAACGACTTGGCGTGCCTGTTGAGCAATGCGGCCTCGGTTTTGTACCCAAGCCGGATCATCCTCTTTTTGCGGATCATTGCAAAGCTGCCGAGCGGGGGCTGGATCGCGCCGAATCCGCTATCTTCAGCGGCAAATATGACCTGATTATTCTTGACGAACTCTGCGGCACTGTGGCAAAGGGGCTAATAAGTGAGGATAGAGTAACCGATCTGTTATACCGTCCCCCGGCGGGTGTAAATCTGGTCCTTACCGGTCGCTATGCATCTGATGCATTGATTGAAGCAGCAGATACAGTCAGTGAAATACAGCCAGTAAAGCACGCCCTAAAGCAGGGGATACCGGCGCGCAAAGGGGTTGAATTTTGAGAAACTGTCCACGTCTGGTAATTGCCGGCAGCCACAGCGGGGTGGGCAAATCCTCCCTGACCCTGGCCCTGGTGGCGGCCCTACGCCAACGCGGCCTTAAGGTACAGACCTTCAAAGTCGGACCCGACTATCTTGACCCCGGCCATCTCTCCCGTGTGTCGGGGCGCCCGTGTTACAATCTTGATGGCTGGATGTGCGGCCACGACTACGTAACGCGCCTGTTTGCCGAGCGCAGTGCCTCTGCCGACATCGCCATAATTGAAGGGGTGATGGGCCTATACGATGGCAGCAGCGCAACCAGTCTCGACGGCAGCACTGCCCAGATCGCCGCCTGGCTTCAGGCTCCTGTAGCCCTGGTGATCAACAGCCACGGCATGGCCCGCAGCCTCGCCGCCATGGTGCATGGCTATGCCAGCTTCGAAACAAGCATCACCCTGGGAGGTGTAATCGCCAATTTCTGCGGCTCCGAATCCCACGCCACGTTGCTGGACAAAGCGCTACAGGCCGCCAACCTGCCACCACTGCTCGGTGCGATGCGTCGCAATGCACTGCCGGATATGCCCAGCCGCCACCTCGGTCTGATTCCCGCCACAGAAACACAGTGGAGTGACAGCATAATCCGCCGACTCGCCACAGCCGCTGAAGAATATCTCAACATCGATCTTCTGCTGCAACAGGCACAAAACGCACCAGTACTGCCCTACATAGCGCCATTACCCCCGATCAAGACCATCGCCGACGGCACAGTGCGTCTGGCGATTGCCCGTGATGCAGCCTTTCAATTTTACTATCAGGATCTATTTGATGCGCTGGAGAATAGCGGCGTTGAGTTCCGGTTTTTCTCTCCCCTGAATGAGACAGAACTCCCCGCCGAATGTAACGGTCTCTATCTCGGCGGGGGGTATCCGGAAGAACATTCCGAACAGCTGTCAACTAATCACTCCATGCTTAACAGCATTAGCGACTTCTGCAACAGTGGACACCCAGTGTATGCCGAGTGCGGTGGGTTGATCTATCTCAGCCAGGGATTGCAGGAAAAAGAGAGAAGCTGGCCCTTTGTCGGCATACTGCCATGCTGGACCCGAATGCGCTCACGCCGCAAACGTCTTGGATATATAGACGTGACGTTACAGCGTTCCACTTTACTCGGTGTTAAGGACACTCAAGTACGTGGACATGAGTTTCATTATTCTGAACTCTGCACTGATCCACTGCAGAAACCCGAGTGGAGCACGGCTTATCAGGTGCGAATCAACCGGGATGGATCCTTCCATGCCGAGGGATATTGCTATGGAAATGTTTTGGCAAGCTATATCCATCTACATCTGGCCTCAAACTCCCACGTGTTGGATAGTTTTGTTTCTGCCTTACAAAGATCGCGCAGCTAGTAACGTTTTACGTTATTAACAAGATGCATCCTTGTTGAGACATGATCATTTCGTTCAGGTGTAAGGATACCGAGAAGTTGGTAAACATGTGGCGCGTCCGGAGCTTTGTTCACTTTGAGCGTGCTGCCTTGAGGAACAGTTGAAGAATATTCGTCTGTGGAACTCTGTGCCAGAAATCGAGCACAGTGTATAAAGCTTTTGCGGCAATCAGGGGTACAAAAATAAGTTGCAAACGCAGGGACGAATGGATTATACCTGTCCTCAGTAACAATGCGGCTTTTGCGGCTGCTGCACATAATCGGAGCCGGGCTGCCCGGCCACCTAAAACTTAATAATCCACCACGACAGTGTTCAGCCCTTGCGGTTGATTAAAAGGGAATCCCGTGCAAATCGGGAACGGACCCACCGCTGTAACCGGGTACGACAGGTGCACAATGCCACTGAACTTAGGTTCGGGAAGGCGCACCTGAAGGATGATCCGGAAGTCAGAAGACCTGCTCTCGTGGTTTTGCAGTCATTTATACCGAAGGGGATGATTCGGTCGACATGCGCAAGGTCCAGGGTCACAATGGGAGCCCGTAGCCGTTTGGTTACGGGCTTTTTGCTGTCCACCACGCCTTAATTTGTCTGAAGCCACCCCGATGTTGTCTTGTTGTTGCGCACTTAATGCGGGAGCTTTCAGTATGGTAAAATACCCTAATTTCAATTATATCCTTTTTGTGTGCCTGAGCGTTATGGCAATGGCCCTTCCGGGGGCTTCTGTCGCCAGCACTTCTGTAGATCCTGCACATACAGTTCTCGATGACACCGTGGTCACGGCTACCCGTGCGGAAAAGTCCTCTTTTGCGACCCCGGTGACCATCAGCGTGGTGAACAAAAAACAGATGGAGGAACAGAACTCTGTCACCTTCACCGATCTGATCAATGGAGTCGCTGGTGTCACCCTGAGCGGTGCCGGGCCGTGGGAGACCACGCCGACCATTCGCGGCATGGGCACCAATCGGGTGCTGGTGCTCTTTGACGGGGACCGTGAGACCAATCTGTGGGCGGGGCGCGCACCACTGACTCCGTTTATTGACAGCAGCGATATCGAGCGGATCGAAGTGGTCAAGGGCCCTTCCTCAGTGCTCTACGGCAGCGACGCTCTCGGCGGGGTAGTCAACATTATCACCAAAGAGGTGGTACTGGCAGACAGCAACACCTGGCAGATGCAGCACCGCATCGGCACGCGCTATTCCTCTGTGGATGAGGGTCTGGTCGGCAACTACACCCTTAACGCCGGTGGTCACGGCTTCGGCATACGCCTCAAGGTGGCGGCTGAGGATCATGACGACTACGAAGTGGGCGATGGCGATGATCTGCCCCATACCCAGTTTGAGAACAAGACCCTCAATCTGAAAACCCTCTACAACATCAACGACCATCATAGCGTCAGAGCCGAACTGCGCATCAACGATATCAACGACATGGGTGTGGCACAGAAAGATCCGGATGCTCCGGAATCTCACTTTACCCTGTACAACACCCGCACCTACAAACTCGGCTATGACGGCACTGATCTGGGCATGGTGCAGCATCTGAAAACCCGCATGTTTCATGTAGATCAGAAACGGCGCTTTGTGGGTGATTTCCCCAACACGGCCAAGCAGGTTCACAATCTTAAACAGAACACCATCGACACCACGGCCACGGGCGGTTCGCTGCAGGCGACCTTTGCACCGGGGCAGCATCAGCAGTGGATCACCGGACTGGAGATCGTCCACGAAACTACGGACTCCGCCGAAAGCCAGCAGATTTTCAGTACCACCAATGAGGCGCTGAAAAAACTACTTACTTTCCAGCCCGTGCCCGACGGCGAGCGCGACCACCTGGGGGTGTTTACCCAGAATGAGATCAGAGTAAATGAGCGCTGGAACCTGACCCTCGGCGGGCGTTACGATTACTTTGCCGCCGATGCGGATAATGTCACCATGAGCCAGAGCAGTTACAGCGCTGACGGCGTCAAGACTGCCCAGTCAGTCAATGAATTTTCCCGCGAGACGAATCAGGCCGTAACTTTCAGTCTTGGTTCCCTCTACGCGTTGAGCAACACCCTGCACCTGAGCACCAATCTGGGCACGGCGTTCCGTGCTCCGGATCTGTTTGAACGCTATTCAACCCGGGGCGGTGGCAGCCAGGTGATCATAGGCAATCCGGATCTCGACGCCGAATACACCTACAACGCCGACCTGGGGCTCAAATATCAGTCAAGCCTTGCCCGTGGATATGTAAGCGTGTTCTACAACCGTATCGATAATTACATTGACTTGGTAAAACAGGACAGCTCGTTTCTTGGTTCCATTCCAACCTATGCTTACGTCAATGTGGAGGATGCAGAACTTTACGGTTTTGATGCAGAGGCCACCATCCACCTTAGCCCGCGTCTCGATCTGGAGGGCGCCATCGCCTGGGTAGAAGGCAAGAACCGCGATACCCGTGAGCATATCAGCGCCATCGCCCCGCTCAACGGGCGTATCGGCCTGCGCTACGCCGCACCTTTGGTAAATGGGATGAGCTACACCCTGCGCGCCCAGACCACCTTGTATGATCGTCAGCGCAATGTATCCGCAAGCGAAGAGGAGACTCCCGGCTACGCCACTGTTGATCTCCATGCCGGATTCAATCTCGGTGCCCGGGGTATGTTTGAGGAGATAGATCTGAATGTGAGTCTTAAAAACCTTTTTGACCGGGGCTATCGCAGCCATCTGCGCTCGAGCCAGAAAACCTGGCTTTACGAACCGGGGCGCAATCTGGTAGTGGGTCTGAAATGTCTCTTTTAGCGGATAAGACTTTGATTATAGATATACGCCATCTCGCCATATTCCTTATGGTCGGACTGTTATTGGGACTAATCACATGTTCGTTCGCCTGTGCAGAGACAGATCCGGGTGGCTCGCGCATGGTAACCGACCTGGCCGGACGTGAAGTTGAAATATCGACTCCGGCCAAACGTCTGGTGGGAATCCATTCTGCCTTAAGTCTGCTGTGTTACATGGATCTGGCCCCGAAGGTGGTGGGGGTGGAGCATGAGGAGAAAGACCCGCGCCAGTGGGTGGGAGGCACCGGGCGTTCCTATCGCCTCGCCAATCCGCATCTCGGTGAGCTGCCCTCCATCGGCACACGGCGTCAGATAGATGCCGAGGCCCTGGTGGCGCTCCAACCCGATGTGATCTTTATGGGCTGGGGTTCGCCGCGTGCCGCCGAACGACTGCAACAGCAGACCGGGATTCCGGTACTGATGGTGCACAACGGTAATCTCACCGAACAGCGCCATCTGTTTGAGCAATCCCTCGATCTGATCGCTTCGGTGTGTGAACGCTGCGGGCGTGCTGCGGAGATCAAAACATTTATTGACAACACCCTGAAGGATCTGCGTCAGCGCGTGGAAGAAGCCACAGGGTCCCCCACGGTGTACATCGGCGGACTCAACTTTCGCGTTGCCCACGGTCTGCTGGGTACCAGTCGTAATTATCCGCCTTTTGATCTACTGCAGGCCGACAATATCGCTGAACACATCTCCCCGCCGGACAACCTGGTGAAAGGGCGCTTTTCCATTGATGCAGAAAGTTTGATCAAAGCCGATCCTGAAGTAATATTCATTTGTGCCAGCGGTGAGGACATGGTGCGTGATGACCTGAAGCATCCGGCTTTTGCCGCCTTGGGTGGGGTGCGCCGCAAGCAACTGTACCGTATTATCCCTCACTACTACGCACCCAGCCCCGATACAGTGCTGGCGGAGACCTATTACATAGGGACAGTTCTGTATCCCGAGGTCTTTGACGATGTGGATATTGCAGCTACGGCCGATCGCCTTTACCGCTTTTTCGTCGGCACGCCTCTCTACGCGCAGATGTCCGAAACTTTTGGACCTTTTGGCGCTCTAAATACAAACGATGCGGATGGCCCGTCGTCATGAGTGTGCGCCGGACCTATTATCAACGTCAGCGCCGCCTTACTGCAGGCTGGGTTCTAACCCTGCTGGCTCTAGGGGTGCTCACTTTGTTCGCTCTGAGTAGCGGAGCGATGGATATCGACTGGGGAGGAATATTCTCCGGTACAGATCATGGCCTCAGCGCCTCTCAGCGGGTATTGGTGCATATTAGACTGCCACGCGCCTGTAGCGCCATCCTCGGCGGCGCGGCCCTGGCTACGGCAGGGCTCATCCTACAGGTATTGCTTAACAATCCACTGGCCTCTCCCTCCACCCTTGGCATCTCCCAAGGTGCATCCTTTGGCGCGGCGTGCGGTATCTGGCTGCTGTCCTCCTCTGCGGATCTGTCCGCAACCCCCTGGCTGGTAACTGGTCTGGCCTTTGCCGGAGCCATGACCACCACTTTGCTGATTCTTGCTTTGAGTCTGTGGCGCAATTGTGGGCGTGAGACCATTATTCTCGCCGGAGTGGCGTTGAGCGCCTTGTTTGTCGCCGCTACCACCCTGCTGCAGTACCTGGCTGACGATACCCAGCTAGCTGCCATTGTCCACTGGAGTTTTGGCGATGTCGGGCGCGCCGGCTGGAAGGATATCCGGATACTTTCCGGGATTACCTTTGTCGGCCTGGTAGCATTGTGGAGTCAGCGCCGTGCGTTCAATGCCCTAATGTGCGGGCATGACACTGCCACCACCCTCGGCTTGCATGTTACCCGTCTGCGCCTGGGCGGTGTTGCATTGGTGGCTCTAATGACCGCCACCACCGTCACCATCCTTGGGGTTATCAGTTTCATCGGTTTGGTTGCCCCCCATCTAGTGCGTCTCCTCGTCGGGGACAGTGTAGTGGCGCGCCTGCCGTTATGCGCTCTGTGTGGCGCTATTTTACTCCTGCTCGCCGATCTAAGCGGGCGCACCCTAATGGCACCGCTAACCTTCCCCGCCGGGGTGGTGACCGCGTTTCTCGGCGCGCCGCTGTTTCTTGCGCTGTTGTTTTCCCGGGAGCAGCCATGAACCTGACCCTGAAGCAACTCAGTTTTGCCTATCGCGGCTCTCCGCAGCTCCTCCACGCGCTCGACACCTCTTTGGCCGATGGTGAGCTTACCGCTCTACTCGGAGTCAACGGGTCGGGTAAATCCACCCTGCTCAAGCTGATAGCCGGCATCCTTAAACCCGGGCGCGGCGACATCGTTCTTGGCGCCCCGTTAAAGCGCTCCCTTAGGCAGCTTGGCCCCAGGCACATCGCACGCTACTGTGCCTATGTCGCCCAGAACACCCATCCCTCGGTTTTGTCAGTATTTGACTACGTACTCCTTGGACGTCTGCCTCATCAGCACGGTTTTTCGGCCAGAGCGTCGTCGTACGATCTGGATGTGGTGGAACAGAGCCTGGAACACATGGAACTCACCTCTCTGGCTGACAGATCCATGACCAGGCTTAGTGGAGGTCAGATTCAGATGGCAGTGCTTGCCCGCGCTCTGGCCCAGCAACCCGCCATCCTCCTTCTCGACGAACCCACCAGCAACCTCGATCCCAGACATCAGGTTCTGCTGATGGATAAACTCCGTGGTGCCAGCCAGGAGCATGGCACCACGGTGATTTTCAGTATGCACGATGTCAATCTCGCCCTGCAGTGGGCTGACCAGGTACTGCTGCTCCACAAAGGGGAGCTGTTGCGGCACATTCCAACCGATCAGCTGTCCACGACCGACCTCTCAACCCTGTTTGACCTCAGTTACCAGGAACATGATACAGAAAAAGGGCAGCGCTGGTTCAGGCCCAGAATAGATCAAGGTATCTAAGCTTGGTCATGAGCCTTTTCAGCATGGTGGCATCTACGTTTCTGAATCAGTGCGACTGGGGGCTTTACGTATATGTTTGTAAGCAGAGTGCTTGCAAAGGCATAAATTAGCTTATAATGGCAGTAAATAGAGATCTTAGGATATTATCCCCCCCCTTTTATTATGTAAAATAGATAACTTGCAAAAAAATTAGTTTGTCGCTAATATTGACGTATGGACATTTTTTCAATACATCCGCTGATGCCGGAAAACACAAAGACTCTTCAGGACCTCGCATTGACTGTAGCTACCAGGTCCGGAGAGATTGCGGGTAAGCTCCATCCTAAAACCAGCCTCGCTGTTGAGGATTTGTTGCGCATTGTAAACAGCTACTACTCCAATTTGATTGAGGGCAATAGTACCCATCCCAGCGACATAGAACGCGCAACTCGTGGTGACCTGGACACCGATCCTGCGAATAGAGAACTGCAACTTGAAAGCAAGGCCCATATATACTGCCAAAAAAAGATAGATGGATGCATAAAAGAGAATACCCCTCTGAATGTTACCACTCCGGATTTTCTGCGCTGGATCCATAAAACCTTCTACGACCGGATGCCGGATGCTATGCAGTATGTTACGCATAGCGAAACGCAGGAGAGGTTGTTTGTTTATGGGGGTAAATTCAGAGAGCGCAGTGTAAAGGTCGGACGTCACGTTCCTCCTGAGAGTTCCCTGGTTCCAGGTCTGCTGGATATTTTTGCCAAAGAATACGGCGGCAGGGTTCATGGAGCCAATAAGATTATCGCTGCTGCTGCAGCCCACCATAGACTGATGTGGGTGCATCCGTTTCTTGACGGCAATGGCAGGGTCGCAAGGTTGTTTACTGACGCCTATTTCAAAACCATCCCGCTACCGGGATACGGCATCTGGAATGTAAGTCGCGGCCTGGCTCGTGATCGGGATAACTACAAGTCAATGCTGGCTGTCGCGGATAAAACACGCCAGGGAAATTATGATGGGCGCGGATATCTGTCCTCTAGACATCTTACCGAGTTCTGCGAATACTTCCTTGATATCTGCGTTGACCAGATAAACTACATGTCCGGATTGCTCGACCTGGATGGACTTCTCAAACGCGTAGATTCTTACGTTAACTTACGCAATAAGCACATTATTCCCGATCCCTTGCCCCAACGCTACCAGGGCTTAAAAAAAGAGGCTGCACCCATCATAAAAGAGGTAATCCTGCAGGGCGAATTGGGCAGGGGAGAGGCTGCAGCATATTCGGGTTTAAAAAGAGCCGGACGGGATATCCTCAAGCAGTTGGTTGACGAAAAGATTCTTATATCGGATATGCCCAAAAGTCCTGTGCGGTTCGGCCTGCCAACCAGCATGGCTGTATGGATTTTTCCGGAATTGTATCCGAATAAAGAGATTGCGAAGTAAACTTGATTTCTCAAAAGCTACGGTCAAATGATAGGGAGTAAAACATAGGGTATTACCCTCTCAAAAGGTTGTCCCCATTGTTTTGATAGGCTTTTATCAAAAAGTTAAGGAGTTTATGCAATGATTGTCGGTTATGCCAGGGTATCCACCACCTTGAGACTCAGATTGAGCAGCTAGGGCAAAGAAGGAACGCCCGGAACTCGAAGCCACATTCGATTTTATACGCGACGGTGATTCCGTGGTTTGCTACAAGCTGGATCGCATTGCCCGGAGTACCAGACACCCGTTGGAGATAGTGGAGCATCTGGAAGAGTAGGGCGTTGCCTTAGGGGTTTGAATATTAATCTTACGCGGGAACACCCACCGGAAAGTTGATGCTAACCATGCTTGCTGGTATTGCACAGTTCGAGCGGGGAATGATGCTGGAGCGCCAGGCTGAAGGGATCGCCATGGCTAAAAGGGCGGGGCGATTCAATGGGTCATTCAGTTATCAAGAACAAGACCGAACAGATTTACCAGATGTTGCAGCAGGGGAGACCGAAGGCGCAAATTGCCAGAGAGTTTAAGATAGGTGTTGCTTCTGTATATAGGGTTTTAAAATCTCGGAGCATTTAGGCGAAATACCCAGGATTATTTAAGGTCACTCTATTGTTTTAGAGGAGAAGGATGCAGAAAGTAGATTTGTCTTGTTGACTTAACAGTCATCCCTTGTTATGCTTGCGCAGCAAGCATAACAAGGGATGACTGTTAAAGTGGTGTTGTGATCTGTAAGTCTTAAGAGTGTTTGACAAGTGTGATTACTTGCTTTATGCTTGCGTAGCAAGCATAAAGCAAGTAATCACACTTATGAAGCATTTATCACTATGCCTTTATCAAAAACTCTCCATCCTTACTGGGAAATCTACCTCAAGGAACTCTTTGAGCAGTTATCAAAGCCCTCCGCCGAGATCCCTTCAACAAGATGCTTAACCAGGAAAACGTTTACATCTCTACATGGTAAGATTATTAAAAACCTATCTTTGCCATCTACGTTCCCAAGTGGTTTACAATGCCTGAGACTCTTATCGTCCATGGGACTAGCCTCTGAAATAGATATAGACAAACATGAGGGATCGGCACCTTCAAAAGAATTCTATCTATTGGGAGTTAGCTCTTCTAGTAGCCCGTATGTTGATCCTGTAGAGATACTTCAAGCATACAAGCCCGATGGCGTTATTTGTTTTTTTAGTGCTCTATCATACTACGAGCTAACAACTCAATTTCCAACACACCACCACATCGCAATAATTACTGATCGAATGCCAGCGGCTAAATCAGAAAAGTCCGCCTGCCAATTTCGCGCGAAAAAAAAGAGCCCAATAAAACTAGGATCTATAGCTTTCCATTATCAAGAAACTCCTTTTTATACAGTAACTAGGAGTAGAAGCACAATCCCAAGCATCAAAAACAGAAGACTCAACCCAAAAACAAATATTAAAATGACATCAAAGGAGCAGACCTTACTCGACACACTTCACTACCCTCTTCATTGTGGTGGACCTGAGGTTATTTTGGAAGCATGGGATACACTTTTGAAAAATTTAGACGAAGGGAATTTCGTGAAGATTATTAAGCAAATCAATTCGTCGCACCTTACAAGAAGGTTAGGAGCATTGTTTGATTATTTAGGATATCATCCCCAAATTGAATTATGTGAAATTCTAGAGGAATCCAAACAGAGAGCCCAGAGTTCCTCAGAAATCAGTGGGATTCCACTATTTCGAGGAATTCAATATTCTAACACCAATACAGACTGGAAAGTATTTACAAGTTAAGGACCTCAATGAATAAAAGTCAGTTAAATTTTTGGAAAAAAAACGCTCTACTGCACGTTTTATCAGCACTAGCTGAAAACAACGAGATCAGGGAGATCTTGATTTTTAAAGGAGCCCTTATCCTAAATCGGCACCTTGACACTGAAAGAATGTCTCTTGATATTGATAGCAACCTTGATATCGATTTCAGTCTTCAACTTCCAGAACGTGAGAGTCAAAAACAATTTCTAGAAGAACACATTCCTGTCGCCATCGAACGCTATTTTGAAAAGCAAGATCCGGTTAGATATCAACTTAAAAATTTAAGAATAGATTTAAGTCCTCCTAGCGATCACCCAAGAGGGTGGGATGCGTTTTGTGTCAAAGTCACCCTTGATGATTATGAAAATGAAGGAATCAGAGGTTTGCCAGCTCTGACAATTGATGTCGCGGCACCTGAAGTTCTCAGTGATGCATCTGTTCAAAAAATGGACTGGAATTCTTCCAGTATTAGAGCATATACACTAGAAAGAATTGCCGGAGAGAAGTCTAGAGCCTTTTTGAGCACACTCCCAACCTACAGAAGCAAAATGAAAAAACCAGGTGAGGCTATTAGAACAAAAGACCTCTATGACCTTGCACGGATATTAAAAGCTGTCCCTATACATGACAAAGGGTTTTGGCAAATAGCAGGAAAGGAATTTCGACTGGCATGTAAATCCCGCTTTATAGATTGTCATGGAATTGATTCTTTTAAAGAAAGCTGGGGATCAACTAAAGAAGCCTTTGAAAGCGATAAAATCATCCCACCAGATATTAGATTTGAAATTATCGAAAATACACTCGACGAGATAATTAGCTTTTGGATTGAAGAAGGGATCATTCCTTTTGAATTTCCCCTTCAAGATGAAAAATAGATGAATATCTCAAAAAGCTTATAAGCGTTGGCGCTAGTCACGTTAAAATAAAACAGTAACTTATCACTCGCACCTACTTAGCCTTTAGGGAGGGTGCCCCTTGGCCTAGATATGGTGAGAAATTTTATCTTTTGAAGAGGTCTTGCTGGACTTCAACACTACCCAAACCCCGAGTATAACTATTAAGGGCTGATTCCTCAGTCTATCAAAACCCACGACTTGAGCTGCCATGTATGGCTAGATCAAGTCGTGGATTAATTGATTGTTTAATTTCCACTGTCTAAAATATCATAATCGAAAATAAGATCGTCGTCATAGCTCCACGAGTCCATTTTTTCTAAGATTTCTATGGCCTCTTGAAGAAGGTTGTCTGGATAGACACCTTTGTAATATTCTTCAATTTCATCTCTAACATTGATTTTCTGATATGAGCATTTAGTCTCAGTAGCTGGGGGATAAGCTCCCCTTTCAAACGTGTTGTTAAGATAAGTTGTTAAATCGTGTATTACATAATCTTTCGCTGTATGAGGAAGAACCCTAGCTATTCCAGAATTAATTTTATTGCGTAATTTATTGTACTGTGGATCGCCAAAGAACATTCCATCAAGTTTTTTGTGTAATAAAGACCAGCTGGCAAAGCCAGTTAAAGATGCAATCTGATCTAAATAAAAAGTATGGCTACGCTGCTTCGTTATGCGTTTTTCTAGTTTTGCGGCTCGTTTTAGGTTCTTGATAAAGGTTTCTGGGGGAAGTACGTAGGGAATGATCATATTTACTCCTTAGCCTCTAGTTTGAGATTTTGGCTGATCCGCTAGCAACAAAATACAGAGAGCTGGGTAAAATATGACAAGAAGGTGTGCCGGGCTGCTTAATAGCTTCGCGATGCGGATCTGCTAGCGTGCCTTGACGCTTTCTAAATAATCACATGTTTATATATTTCATGTCAATCAGTTTGTTAGATGTCACACAGGAGGGACAGCATTGAATGCCCCGTGCGTTTGCTTGATTTTTAAGCTCATTTTATTTATTCGTTGCAATATGTGTGAAAGTGGAGTGCAAGTCCCTATTTTGCAGATGTAAAGTGAACTTGCATTAGTCACCATGTTAGTGTGGCTAATCAAGCAAGCGGGATTGTTGTTGGCTTGTGTGGCGCCCTGTTGATTGTTGGTAGAATGTAATTCAAATATTGAGCGATGATTCCAAAGACTGTCTGATTTAAAGTCTCTTGCTTACATGCTCAAAAAAACAGCAATCCGCACAATCCCACTTCCTATCTACACAATTCAGTCTACTCAAGCGAGTATTCCACAGATACCAGTGGAAAACAGAATGCCCTCAAGCTATGGTCAAGCGTGAATCCTGATCGGCATTATCTTTAACATCTAAACCTGAAGACTTGTTTTTGGGCATGTCGCCTATGAATGATTCTTTGATTTTTCTTAATAAAATCTGTATATTTACTATATTGTTTTTATTCGCTGGGTGATGCATATGAGCAGGAGGAATCTTTCCATATGCTGAAACCACTGTGCCAGGCAGATACCGGCCCAGTGGTTTTCTCTTTTTAGACTATGTGATTGGTCAGAATAAATGTTGTCAAAGAAATTGAATTTATCCCAGTTAGAGCAATACCTTTCAAAAGCAGCCTGGATTCTAAAGGGTCCAGTCGATGCATCAGATTTCAAGGTCTACATATTCCCGCTTTTGTTCTTCAAGCGAATCTCTGATGTTTACGACGAAGAATATCGCATAGCGCTAGAAGAGTCCGGCGGCGATGTCGAGTATGCCTCTCTTCCGGAGATGCACCGCTTCGAGATCCCGGAAGGCTGTCACTGGAATGATGTGCGAGAGAAAACCGTCAACGTCGGCCAAGGGATTGAAGCTGCTCTGCGTGGCATTGAGCAAGCCAATCAGGAACATCTTTACGGTATTTTCGGTGATGCGCAGTGGAGCAACAAAAACAAGCTCCCCGATCGGTTGTTGGTCGATCTGATCGAGCACTTCTCTCAATACACCCTGGGAAACGAAAATGTCGATCCCGACATGCTCGGCAACGCATACGAATACCTCATCAAACACTTTGCTGATTTAACCAATAAAAAAGCGGGTGAATTCTATACGCCTCGGACGGTAGTGCATCTTCTCGGTCTGATTCTCGATCCGCATGAGGGAGAAACAATTTACGACCCGGCGTGCGGTACCGGTGGGATGCTGCTTGAGTGTGTCGATCACCTTAAGGACAACAAAGAAGACTATAGGACGCTCAAACTATTTGGACAGGAGAAGAACCTGACCTCCAGCTCCATTGCCCGGATGAACATTTTCCTGCATGGCATTGAGGATTTTCAAATTGTACGTGGAGATACCCTGCGTAATCCGGCCTTTTTTGAGGCCGACGGCTTGAAGACCTTCGATTGTGTCATTGCAAATCCACCATTCTCTCTGAAAAACTGGGGAGCCGATTACTGGGCCAATGATCCTTATGGGCGCAACATTGCCGGTGTGCCACCCAAGGGCAACGGTGATATGGCCTGGGTACAGCACATGGTTAAGTCGATGAACAGCACGGGTCGAATGGCAGTTGTGTTGCCGCACGGCGCACTGTTCCGTAAGGGTGCCGAAGGGAAGATCCGCCAAGCACTTCTGGAGATGGACCTGCTCGAAGCAGTCATTGGACTGGGCCCCAATGTGTTTTACGGAACGCAGCTCTCAGCATGCATCATGGTCTTTAAGCAGAACAAGGAGCCGGAGAAAAAGCAGAAGGTTCTTTTTATTGATGCTACTGAGCAGATCAGGGTGGGACGGGCACAGAACTTTCTTGAGCCGGAGCATGTGCAGCAGATTTACACTTGGTATCGCGATTATATCGATGTCGAGAATTACGTTAAAGTCGCTGGTGTAGACGAGCTGAAAGAGAACGATTACAACCTCAATATTCCTCTCTACGTTGAAAAGATTATCGAAGACAACCTGCCAACAGTCGAGGAAGCCTTGGCTGACCTGAAAGAGGCTTGGGACGAGAGCCTGAAAGCCGAAGAGAAGTTCAAGGAAGTGCTTGCGAGGTTTATGTAATGGACAAAAAAGATTTAACTGTGTCGGCTGTCGACCGGCAAAATATCCTCAACAATCCATATGCTCTGCGGGAAATTGAAAAGGCGGCGCATATTAAAGGGATTCCTTTTGAGGGCCGGTCCGTTGTGCTCAAGGAACAGGTGGCGGAATTCTTTGAGGTCACGCCGCGAACAATAGATAATTACATCGAGAAAAACGGAGATGAACTGCGCCAAAACGGGTACGAGGTTTTACGCGGTAAACGATTGAAAGATTTGAAGTTATCCGTTGCGGAAAATGTTGGTAACGAAATAGATTTCGTTACCAAAACTACCGTGCTAGGTGTGTTTGATTTTCGGGCATTTTTAAACCTTGCCATGCTAATGACGGAGAGCGAGCAGGCTCGCCTGCTGCGCAAGGCGATTCTGGATATTGTCCTCGACACCATTAACCAGCGCACTGGTGGCGGGACCAAATATATCAACCAGCGTGACGAGGAGTTTCTGGTTTCCTATTTTGAAGAGGAAAACTACCGCAAGGAATTTACCGATGCCCTGCGCGACTGTGTCGATATGGGAAAATTCAAGTATCCGCTTTATACGAATAAGATCTATGAGAGCATCTTTAACGAAAATGCGAAAGAATATCGCAAGATTCTCCGCCTGCACGAAAAAGACAAGGTGCGCGATACATTCTACTCCGAAATCCTGGATCTAGTTTCATCCTACGAATATGGATTCGGACAAGAGATTCGTGCTGCCTACGAAAAAAGGGGACGCAAGCTGAGTTCATGGGAGGTAGACGATTTATTTAAGGCTTTCGAGGACATGCCGCACTGGAAACCGATGGTTGAAAAAGCCCGCAACAAGATGGCCAGCCGGGATCTCGCCTTCCGGGATGCCCTGCATCATCAACTAAAGGAATATATAACTCCTGTTCACCGTGAAGACTTCGAGCGTTTCCTTGGTGAAAAGAGCAAGGAACTCGCGGAGCGGATAGAAGATGCAAAGGATGTAATGAAACGGCTGAAGGAGCGCTCATAGTGGCCGCCATAGTTTACATTACGCTGGATCAGGCCATTGAAATCCACCGCAAAACGGTGGAGGTGAGTGGTGGCGGTGCGATGGGCGCCCTTAATCTGGGCCAACTCGAAAGCGTCTTGGAAAACATTCAAAACGATTTGTATTATCCCACCATTGAAGACAAACTGACACACCTGTTCTTCGGCTCGAATAAATTTCATTGCTTTGAAGACGGAAACAAGCGGATTGCACTTTCATTGGGTGCACAGTTTCTGCTGCTGAACGGCTATGTGTTTGCCGCCACGCGGTTCATGCGTGAGATGGAAAATGTCAGCTATCATGTCGCTGCAGGCCTGATATCTAAAGAGTTGCTCCGAACGATAGTTGATGAATTGATTAACGAAGACGAACTAAGCGAATCCACTAAGCTCGCCATTGTGAGCGCACTGATCTCTGAGGAATGATTTTTTAGAGGAAACAATGAACCAACAAGAACTTGAAAAATACCTCTGGGGTGCGGCTACGGCTTTGCGCGGCACTATTGATGCCGGAGACTATAAACAGTTCATTTTTCCGCTCCTCTTTTTTAAGCGTATCTCTGATGTTTATGATGAGGAGTATCAAAACGCTCTGGCCGAAAGTGGTGGCGATGTTGAATACGCTGAGTTTGCTGAGAACCATCATTTCCAGATCCCTGAAGGGGCGCATTGGAATGATGTTCGAGAAACTACCGTCAATGTCGGGATGGCTTTGCAGGATGCCATGCGCGAGATCGAAAAAGCCAACCCTGAAACCCTGCACGGTATCTTTGGCGATGCCAGTTGGACCAACAAGGATCGCCTATCCGATGAGATCCTCATCAGCCTGATTGAGCATTTCAGTCAGCACAAACTGACCCTTGCCAATGTGCCTGATGATCAGCTCGGCAACGCCTACGAATACCTGATCAAAGAGTTCGCCGACGATAGCGGTCACACTGCTGCGGAATTTTACACCAACCGTACCGTGGTCAAGCTGATGACTATGATCATGGACCCGCAACCGGGGGAGAGCGTCTACGATCCTACCTGTGGTTCTGGTGGTTTGCTGCTGAACTGTGCGTTGTACCTGAAAGAAGATGGGAAGGAATACCGTACCCTCAAGCTCTACGGACAGGAGATCAACCTGATTACCTCGGCCATTGCCCGTATGAACATGTTTATGCACGGTATTGAGGAGTTCAGCATTGTGCGGGGCGATACTTTGGTGCAACCAGCCTTTCTGGAAAACGATGAGCTGAAGAAATTCAACATCATCCTTGCGAACCCTCCCTATTCGATCAGAGCATGGGACCGTAAGAGTTTTGAAAATGATCCTTATGGGCGCAACATCTGGGGGACGCCTCCGCAAGGATGTGCGGACTACGCCTTTCAGCAGCACATGCAGATGAGCCTCGATGACGAGAATGGTCGGGCTATTTCCCTTTGGCCGCACGGTATTCTCTTTCGTGACTCAGAAGCGTCCATGCGCCGCAAAATGATAGAGGCCGACCTGGTTGAGTGTGTCATTGGGCTGGGGCCGAACCTCTTTTACAACTCACCGATGGAAGCCTGTTTGCTGATTACTCGGACGAAGAAGGATGAAGCAAAACAAGGGAAGGTGCTGATTATCAACGCAGTTAAAGAAGTACGGCAGGATAAGAATATCGCCTTTTTGGAAGAGGGGCACATCGATCGGATTCTCTATGCCTATCAGAAATTTGAGGATCAGGATGGGTTCTGCAGGGTGGTACCGGTTGAGGAGATATTGAGCAACAACGCCAGCTTGAATATGGCACTGTATGTCAGCAATGTCGATGTCGGTGCTGAACGTATCTCTCTCAATGAAGCGATCACCAAGTGGGAAGCCTCTTCGATCGATTTGAAAGAGAGTATGACTGATCTGTTCAAGGTCTTGGGCTAGATATGAAGATGGATAGAATTGATTTGAATAATCTCGATAAATCGACCTGGACGACTTACCGTTTTGACCAGATTGCATCAAGTATTTCAGAGCGCGTTGATCCGACCAATACCGACTTAAAGCACTACATCGGGTTGGAGCACATCGACTCGGAGAATATTCACATTACCCGCATGGGCGCACCTACTGAGGTCAGCGGACAGAAGCTAAGGTGCTATCCCGGAGATGTAATCTTCGGTCGTCGCAGAGCGTATCAGCGGAAAGCTGCTGTGTGTGAGGTGGATGGATTCTGTTCTGCTCATTCATTGGTATTGCGCGCAAATCCCGAAATTATCGATCCGAAACTCTTTCCGTTCTTTCTCCACTCCGACACCTTTATGCATAGGGCGGTAGACATTTCCGTAGGGTCATTATCGCCAACGATCAATTGGGGAGCACTCAAAAAACAAGAATTTCTTCTTCCACCCAAAGAGCAGCAAGTACAGTTAGTTGGAATTCTTTGGGGCATGGATGAAGTGGTTGCGAAGGATAGACAATTATTAAATTCCATCACAAAAGCCAATAGTATAGTTATTACAAACGAAATTAAGAACTTGCAGACTAATTATGAAAACACAGCTCTGTGTGAACTCGTAGAGTTACGCACTGGGAAGCTAGACTCAAATGCTGCAATAGAAAACGGCAAATTCCATTTTTTTACATGTGCACCGGAAACATTAAGAATTGACACTTATTCTTTTGACTGTGAGGCAATTCTGTTAGCAGGAAACAATGCTGCGGGTGTTTATCCCTTAAAGCATTATAAAGGTAAGTTTGATGCGTATCAGAGAACTTATGTAATAACAATCAAAGATGATGTTGGACTTAACTACCGATATCTGTTGGAGGTAATACGGTCTCAACTTGGCTTACTTCAAAGGCATTCTGTAGGTAGCTCAACAAAATTTCTTACAATGGGCGTCCTGAAAAAAATGAAGATACCTGTTCCAACAGAAACAGATCAAAAGATAATGGTGAAAAAAGTTGAAGCTTTTTCCAACTCTATAAGCAAGACAAACACCGCCTTGAGCGCTGGTATCTCTATGCAAAAATCCCTAATCAATCAGGTATTCTAAGATGACCTTCACCGAACTCAACAGCGTAGAGCACTTCATCGTTCGCGAACTTACGGGTGTCAATCTCAACAAGGAAGGCACAGCCGAGTTAAAAGCTGGCTTCGGTTCCTCCTGGCAGTACAAGCCACCCCAAGAGCTGAAACGGGGCGTCAACGAAGTGCTCGAAGAGAGTGAAGTGCAGGCCGCGCTGATTCGTCTCAACCCGGAGATTGCCGCCAAGCCGGAACGGGCCGATGAAGTCATCTACAAGCTCCGCGCTATTCTGATTTCGGTTAACCAAGTCGGGCTGGTCAAGGCCAACGAAGAGTTCTTCTTGTGGCTCACCGGCGAGAAGACCATGCCCTTCGGCGAGAATAACCGTCACGTCCCCATCAAGCTCATCGACTTTGAAAATCTCAGCAACAACACCTACACCGTCACCAACCAATTCCGCATCCATCACCGTGAAACCAAAATTCCTGATGTCGTTCTGTTGATCAACGGAATCCCGGTGGTGGTCGGTGAAGCCAAGACCCCGATTCGGCCTTCGGTGAGTTGGCTCGATGGTGCCCATGAAATCAACGCGATCTACGAAAATGCCGTGCCGCAACTCTTTGTGCCCAACATCCTGTCTTTCGCTACTGAAGGGAGGCAATTATATTACGGTGCTATCCGTTGTCCGCTAGAGTTCTGGTCCCCCTTGCGGAAAGAGGAAGACAATAATCAGGTTGCCAGAGCGCTGGGGCTGTCGGAAGTTGGTGCCGAGCTGAATGATCTCCTCAACCCGGCCCGATTGCTCGACATCATGCGCAACTTCTCCCTCTTTACCACCAATAAGAAGAAGCAGCGCACCAAGGTGATTCCACGCTTCCAGCAGTACGAGGGGGCCAATAAGATCGTTGCTCGGGTAAAAGAGGGACGCATCAAAAAGGGGTTGATCTGGCACTTTCAGGGGTCAGGAAAATCGCTGCTCATGGTTTTTGCAGCGCAGAAGCTGCGTCGCGCGCCGGAGCTGAAAAGCCCGACTGTAATCGTACTGGTTGATCGCGTTGATCTCGACACCCAGATCAGTGGCACCTTCAATGCCGCCGATGTGCCAAATGTGGAAAGCACCGAGAGCATCAGCGAACTGCAAACCATGCTGGAGCGTGACACCCGTAAAATCATCATCTCAATGATTCACAAGTTCCGCGACGCCAAGCCGAACATGAATACCCGCGATAACATCATCGTCCTGGTCGATGAAGCCCACCGTACCCAGGAGGGTGATCTGGGGCGCCAGATGCGGGCTGCGCTGCCGAATGCGTTTCTGTTTGGTCTGACCGGTACGCCAGTGAACAAGGCCGATAAGAATACCTTCTGGGCCTTTGGTTCCGAGGATGATCAGGGCGGCTATATGTCGCGCTATACCTTCCACGATTCGATCCGTGACGAGGCAACCCTGCCACTGCACTTTGAGCCGCGCCTGGTTGATGTGCATGTCGATACGGAATCGCTCGATAAAGCGTTTGCTGAATTCAAAGATAGTGCTGCTCTTTCCGACGAAGAGGCTGATGCACTGAACAAGAAGTCAGCAAAAATGTCAGCGTTTTTGAAATCACCTGAGCGTGTTGAGAAGATTGTTGAGGACATTGCTACTCACTTTAAGGAGAAGGTTGCCCCGCACGGATTCAAGGCGATGATTGTCACGCCGGATCGTCATGCCTGTGTGCAATACAAGGAAGAGCTGGATAAGCATTTTCCGGAAGAGGCGAGCAAGGTTGTCATTTCGACTTCAGCTAACGATGATCTCGAATTCAAGCAAAAGTGGAGCGTTGATAAAAGCCAACAGGAGAAAGTGGTCGATGAGTTCAACGATGCGAAGTCGGATCTGAAGTTCATCATCGTCACGGCTAAACTGCTGACCGGCTTCGATGCACCTATCCTGCAGACCATGTATCTCGACAAATCACTCAAGGATCATACCCTGTTGCAGGCAATCTGTCGCACCAACCGCCTCTATCCGCAAAAGTCCTTCGGTCGGATTGTCGATTACTTCGGCATTTTCGATGACGCCGCCAAGGCCCTTGAGTTCGACGAGAAGACGATTCAGCAGGTGATCACCAACCTCTCTGAGCTGCGCGATAAGCTCCCACAGGCGATGGCCGATGTGCTGGCCCACTTCCCTGATGTTGATCGCTCTCTGGACGGATTTGAAGGGTTAGAAGCTGCCCAGAACGCCATTAATACCAACGATAAGAAAGATGCCTTCGCTCGTGACTTCAAGTATCTCGCCAAGCTCTGGGAATCACTGTCACCAGACAATATCCTGAATATTTATAATCAGGACTATAAGTGGTTGGCGCAGGTCTATGAGTCGGTTAAACCCGCATCCGATAACATTGGCAAGCTGCTGTGGATGACTCTCGGGGCGCAGACGACACAACTGATCCACGAGAATATCCATGTCGGAGATGTGCATACGCTTGATGAGTTTGTGTTGGATGCGGATGTGGTCGAGGAGATCTTCAATAACCCTGACCCGAAGAAAGTCAAGCAGCTCGAAAAGGCACTGATCAAACGATTCAAAAAACGCGCAGGAAATCCGAAGTTTAAATCCCTGAGTGAACGGTTGGAGGAGTTACGTGACAGAGCCGAGAAGGGTTTGATCTCCTCAATCGAGTTCGTCAAGGAACTCTGCATGCTGGCCAAGGAGACAGTGCAGGCTGAGAAGGAGTTTGAGGAAGAGATTCAGGAAAAGTCTCCACAGGCAGCGCTTACCGAACTTTTTCTGGAGCTTAAAACCGATCAGACCCCTGCGGTTGTAGAGCGGATTGTTGCGGACATCGATTCGATTGTTCGGATCGTGCGTTTCCCCGGATGGCAGCAATCGACCCAGGGTGAGCGCGAAGTGCAGAAATCGCTGAGGAAGGCATTATTGAAGTACCAGTTGCATAAAGACCAGGTACTGTTTGATCGGGCTTATGCGTATATAAAAGAATATTACTGATTCACTTATAAGGGGTACGAGTTGGGAAAATACGGTCTTAGTAAATCATTGATCCTAAAGGGCATGCAATGCCCGAAAGCGCTTTATCTCCAGAAGAACCCGCCAGACTTTGAATTTCCGCCACAGCCTGATCTTGAAGCCAGGTTCCGTGCCGGTCATGAAGTCGGCATTCTCGCCCAGCAACTCTTCCCCGGCGGTACCGAAGTCCCCTTTGATGGGCTGTCGATTCCTGAACAGGTTGAGCAAACCCGGCAACTGATCGAATCGGGCGCCAAAGTTATATACGAAGCCTCGTTCGAGTACGATGGCATTTTCGTCAAGGTCGATATCCTGGTAAAGGACGGCGACGCCTGGCAAATCCATGAAGTGAAAATGTCGACCTCGGTCAAGGAGGTCAACCTCAATGACGTGGCAATCCAGTTCTATGTGCTCGGTCAGTGCGGGCTGCTTATTTCGGGCGCGTACTTGGTGCATATCAATAACCAGTATGTACGGCAGGGGGAGATTGATGTGCAGCAGCTCTTTGCCAGTCAGGACGTGCTGGAAGAAGCTGTTACGCGTCAGGCCGGTCTGCAGCAACTGATCGATGATCTGCGCGTCAGCTTGCAGGGTGACGAACCGCAGATTGATATCGGTCCGCATTGCAGCGATCCGTACGACTGTGATTTTGCCCCATACTGCTGGCAGCATATCCCGGAGAACTCGATCTTTGATCTGCGTGGCAACGGGGTGAAGAAATGGAGCCTCTACGAGCAGGGCATTATCCGCTTCGATCAGATTCCCCTGGAGATGCTAAACAAGAACCAGCGCCACCAGGTTGAGGCTACTTTGAATCAGCAGAATTGCATTGACCCGCAGTCGGTGACAGCTTTTCTGGATACCCTCTGGTATCCGCTCTATCACCTCGATTTCGAAACCTTCAATGCTGCAATCCCCAAGTTTGACGGAACCCGCCCTTATCAGCAGGTGCCGTTCCAGTTTTCACTGCATGTTCAGCAGGAGGCCGGTGCCGAGCCGGAGCATTACGAATATCTCGCGGCGCCGGACGTTGACCCTCGGCGTGAACTGATTGAGCAGTTACTTGCTCTGATCCCTGAGGATGGTTGCGTCCTGACCTATAACCAGACGTTTGAGAAGGGGGTACTGCGAAACCTGGCGGAGTTGTTCCCCGATCTGGCTGATGCGATCAATAATCGTGTGGAGAATGTGCGTGACCTGATGGTGCCGTTCCGCAGGCGAGATGTTTACCGCTGGCAAATGCGTGGCTCCTATTCGATCAAAGAAGTGCTTCCGGCGATGGTTCCTGAGCTTTCTTATTCAGGGATGGAGGTTGCCGACGGTATGGCGGCGATGCAGGCGTATCATGATATGTGTGCGTTGGGGCCTGGGGCGGAGCTGGAGCGATTGCGGGCGGCGATGCTGGAGTATTGTCAGTTGGATACGTTGGCTATGGTGAGGATATTGGGGGAGTTGGAGTATGTAATTAAGTAGGGTGTCACCCGAATTCAAGTAGGGCGGCCCCGAATACCAAGATTATAGGTTGACGGAGGAAGTTATGAGAATCGAAGAAGCTGTTGAATGTATGTCAAAGATCAACCTTCACCGTATCCTTGACAGCTATACCAAGGACACCCTCAAGCCAGATGAAGAGACCTCTCGCAGACGTATCATGTCCGACCGCGATCTCCTTCAAAACGCTGAAAACATTTCAAAAAGAATGCAGTTCTCTGGTGTTTCTTTTGACACAAAAGCGTTGGCCTTTTTTCTGGTCGAGACGCTTTTGGGTGCTGACCGATGCCAGCTTGATGAGCAAACAATTATTTCAAGCATTACCGACTATGAGAAAAAAATTATAGATGAAGCCTCTCATCCCGATATTTTCAAATACAAAAACACTGATGCGGTGAATATCTACAAAACCGTGCTGGAAGTTGCGCTTGAAGATGATGTTATCAGTGACGATGAGAAACGTCTTCTTGGTAAGCTGAGAGCACATGTAGGCTTGTCACTTAACGACCACCACTTGATCCAAGCTAGTCTGAAAAAATTCCCTAAATCCGGAAACGAAATCCATACAGAAAAAGAAATTAAAAATGGATTGACCGATTTACAGAGGCGTGGTGTCGTTTTTTACTGCAACCAATGTAACGGTGGCCCCGTCTATATGATTCCTGAAGAAATTGTTCCTGGGGTGAAACTAGTCGTTGGGCTTGAGTTATCCAAAGACGCTTATGCTCTTCTACTGGATAAGCTGACAGTAAATGCCCTTTGGCAAATTCTCGAAACAAATGGTTTGCCGACTTCCGGAAAAAAGGGCGAAAGAATTCAGAGGGTTCAAGGAGCAGACATCCAGCCGAGTTGTGCTTTAAACGCACTATCAAATGATGAGTTGTACGAACTGTGCAAGAAGCTTCCTGGTGTCAATGTCAGTGGTAGTAAGGCAACGCGAATCAGCAATATCATTAGCCACTTTGACAAGCTACGGGTTGTGGCGTGTGACGAAACGTCTGACAGTCGAGAAAAATACTACGAGTATTATGTTGAACTTGCCACCCGTGACAGGGAAAACTTGCTCACCAATAAGGTGATCAGCAAAGACAAGGATATGGACTTAGCTTTTGAAGAGGGCACACGGTACCTTTTTGAGAAGAAGTTAGGTCTGATCCTTGAGCCGATGACAGGCAGCGAACATGCAGATGGAGTTTTGAAGCTCCCTAAATCGAAAGAATTGTTCATGTGGGATACAAAGAGCAAAGAGACCATGTATGAGTTCCCAAATGATCACTTCAATCAATTCAGGCGATATATCTTGAATTCTACTGAACGAGTAAATTGTTTCATGGTGATTGCTCCGAAAATTTCGGACAAGGCCGATGAAAATGCGTACCGGCTTAAAACGCAATCTAGCTCGGATACCGATGTGTCTCTCATAAGTGCTGATGATCTCAAGTGGGTTGCTGGAAATTGGAGTTCATATTCGACTAACGGCAAGTTTTCTCTCGATGTTTTCAATTTTACGGGGGTGCTTGATCGTGGGAGTTTGAAGAAGAGGATGAAGATCTTTTTGAAGTAGACAGCGTCGGGGTCGGGACAGTTCCGTGGGGCAGTTTCACGGAAGCGTCCTCAAACCCGAATTACTCATAATGCTAATTAATTGATGTGTGCCCGGGATTCCCGGACAAACGTTTGGAGAATGTGCGTGATCTTATGGTGCGGTTTCGCAGGTGGGATGGAGATCGCTGAAGGCATTGCAGCGATGCAGGCTTATCATGATATGTGTGCGTTGGTGCCTGGCGCGAAGTTGGATTGATTGCGGACGGCTATGCTGGAGTATTGTCGGTTGGATTCGTTGGCAATGGTTAGGATTTGGGGGGAGTTGATGTGACTATGAGAACAGCACGCGATCTTGCGATGAATAAATACATATAAATAATTGCTATTTTAAAAAGCCTGCACTCCAAAAATCGAGGGTAACTAGATGAGCAAAGACATTCAGATTCTAAAATCTCGAGATGACAAAAATCCAGTGATGTTTCAATCTTCCGAAGAGGTAGATTTGTTTACCCTTGTTGAAGGTCTTGATTGTTCATGGATAAAGCAAGACCAACAGTTTGGCCCTGAAAAGTTGAGGCCACGTATTGAGCCTTGGCTGACGGCGCTATTTCAATCCGAACATCTTGCATTGCTGGCTGGATCAGGGCTTTCTCACGCAGTTCATCAAGTCGCAACAGGCTCTCTTCTTCCTGGGATGTCCAAGGTATCCTTCAGCAGCTACAACGCAGAAATAGAAACTAAAGCTAAAGAATCTGCTGAAGAATTAGGAAGAGCAGAAGGGAATATTGAGGATCAAATTCGCGTGGTAAATGAACTGTTACGTGGACTTGACATACTGGCAGCAAATAATGCTGATTTCAAGAAACCGTTTGAGGCTTTGGATGGTGAACTAAATACAATTCTTAGTGAATTTGCGACATCAATTCTCCAAGGTGAAAATGGATTAATTACTGCTAGCGAGGAAAAACGTGAAGATGCTTTTAACTACTTAGTTAGTTTCTTGATGAGTTTTTCTAGTCGTACAGGAACACGTGACCGACTTCAAATCTTTACGACCAATTATGACCGTTTTATTGAGGCGGGCGCAGATATTGCTGGACTTCATCTTCTTGATCGTTTTGTTGGTTCTTTGACACCAATCTTTCGATCCTCACGGTTGGATGTTGATATGCACTATAATCCACCGGGAATCCGTGGTGAACCTCGATATCTTGAAGGAGTAGCGAGATTCACAAAACTACATGGGTCCCTGGATTGGGTCAGCTCAGAATCTCAGATTAGACGGTTTGGGCTTCCCTTCGGAGCAGATAAAGTTGAACCGTACCTAGGTGCCCCTGGTCTTTACGGGGCAAAGTCGTTGGATCTAATGATTTACCCAAACGCAGCTAAAGATCGAGAAACTTCTGCATACCCATACGTTGAATTGTTCAGAGATTTTGCCGCAACTGTTTGTCGTCCCAATAGCACACTGGTCTTGTTTGGATATAGCTTCGGTGATGAGCACATTAATCGAGTTATTGAAGATATGTTAACTATCCCTTCAACACACTTGGTTGTTTTTTCGCATAGTGATCCTCTTGGGAGAATTATGAGTACCTACAAAAAACTTGGACGCCATGCGCAGATTACTTTGATGATTGGGACTCACTTGGGTGACCTTAGAACAGTTGTAGACAACTACCTACCGAAACCGGCTATTGATCGAACGACATTTAAAATGGGCGAGTTACTAAAGGCGAGATGGGGTACAGGTCAAGCTGATACACCTGAAGCCAGCAAAGAAGTGGATGCGGGGTGGTCTGATGAGTAAAACCCTCTTCGAACATGCTGGAACATTGCGTATTGGTTCTGTGGACTTTGTATCACCAGATGAAATCAAAGTTTTACTTGATATTGAGGCCCCTGACTCAGTCGCACTAAACACTGGTGGGCCCATGCCCTTCCCAAGGGTAAATAGTTACGTTTTGATCCCAGTTGATGATGGCTACCTTGTTGGCCAAATCGAATGGCTCACCGTGGAACGATCTTCTTTCCCTAAACGTCGTGGCATGCAAGATTTTGGAGTTATAGATATGCCATATCCACTACGGCGTATGAGCCTGAATCCACTTGGAACACTCAGGAAGAGATCGAACAGGACCGAAAAATATGTATTTCGTCGTGGTGCAGATGCGTTTCCGTCTATTGGTTCAGGAGTCCTGCTTCCAACAGATACACAGCTGCGTTCTATAGTCGAATCCGGTGATAGACGTAGAGTTAAGCTTGGGACAAGCCCTTTAGCGGGGCACGCTGAAGTTTGTGTGGACCCGGATCGTATTTTCGGTCGGCATCTTGCGGTGCTTGGGAATACTGGAAGCGGTAAATCATGTACAGTTTCGGGTTTGATCCATTGGTCGCTAGAACAAGCACAAGCGTTCAGTGGGAAAACACCCAATGCACGTTTTATAGTCCTAGACCCCAATGGAGAATACGCGAATGCTTTTGGTGATACTGCTAGAATCTTTCAAGTTAACTCGGAGACGAATCCACTCAAAGTTCCGTTATGGTTTTGGAATAGTGCTGAGTGGTGCGCTTTTACACATGCAAGCGCTAGAGCTCAAGTACCTCTGATTAAGCGGGCTCTTCGTTCGATGCGAAACGAAGAATTTGAAGTCAGTGACAATATTGATATTGCAGCTAAACGGTTTCTGGGGATCATTCTTCAATCCATTATCTCTAGTAAAAATTCTGGAGAGCCATTCTATAAGGAGTTTCCTGATGCCAAAAACTTCATGGACCGCTTGTCTCTTTGGAGTACAAGCGTTGGTGAATACGATGAAATAATAGATTTTGATTTAAGCGAATTACGCAGAACACTCGATGAGTCGGTTGCTGCGCACAAAGTCAAGCAGCCTAATGGTTGGATTAATTATTCAGTCTTTTTGGCTAGTGAAGTTGACGCGTTGATCGATTGTCTACGAACCACCTACGAGGGCCTCGGAGGAAGTCCCAACGATTTATTGCCTAAAAATGAAGATGTACCAGTAAAGTTTCCTGGAAACATCTTCGTTGATTTTCTCGAAGGTCTTGCTCAAGAAACAGGCAACGAACAATATGTAGAATTTCTGCTCGCGCGTATAAGAACCATGCTGGCAGATACTAGGATGAGTTCTGTTATCAGTGATGATGAGGACATTACGCTAGAAAGTTGGTTGATGCAATATATTGGAGGTAGTACAGGTGAAGGTGGATGCGTTTCTGTTATAGATCTCTCCCTAGTTCCAGCAGAGATAATCCACCTAGTTACATCAGTGATTTCGAGAATGTGCTTTGAGTCATTGCAACGTTATCGAAAGTTGAAAGCGAAAACGCTGCCCACTGTTTTGGTTATGGAGGAAGCACACACATTCATCAAAAAGTATCGTGAAAATTCAGAAGATCAAAACGTTTCAGCTATCTGCTGCCAAGTCTTTGAGAAGATAGCCCGTGAGGGCCGTAAATTTGGACTTGGGCTAGTTCTCTCATCTCAACGACCTTCCGAGTTGTCACCTACTGTACTCTCTCAGTGCAATACGTTCCTCTTGCATAGAATTAGCAACGATAGAGACCAAGAATTAGTCCACAAGTTGGTTCCCGACAATCTCAGAGGTCTTCTCAGAGAGCTTCCATCTTTGCCTTCACAAAATGCTATTCTGCTAGGTTGGGCTTCCGAACTACCGGTTCTGGTAAGAATGAATGATTTGCCGAAATCTCATCAGCCTCATTCGGCAGATCCAGACTATTGGGATGTCTGGGTAGGTCAGGACGAAGATGGCAGTATGGTCAAACGAGATGTTAATTGGAAGGAAATATCTTCTGAATGGCAGAATAAAATGCTTACTGAAGAGCAATGTATTCACTGTGAAGATTTCCTTACAGAGCAAGAAAGCGAGTTTTGCAATACCGGTGGTGTAGAGTGTTGTGATTGTATTTGCACTAAGTGTTTAAAGGCTTATGTGAATTGCTCGGGTTGCGGATGCAAAACTCAAAATGAAGACATTTGTGATGTTTGCAGAGATCATATAGAAGATTAATTACAAACTGACTATTCAAAATCATGCGTATTATACATACATCTGACATCCACCTTGGAAAAACCTATCGCAACTCTTCTGGCGAGGTGGTGCGCTACATCGATTTTTTTGCATGTCTTTCCGGTATTGTCGATGATGCAATTCAGGGGAAAGTCAAAGCAGTCCTGATCGGCGGTGATCTGTTCCACGTCGGTCAGATTCTGCCGAAAACCTTCGCTAGAACGATTGAAACCCTACAACCCCTTAAAGACGCAAACATCCCCTGCATTGCCATTGAGGGCAACCACGACTGGATTCATCGTCGTGACAACATCTCGTGGATGGAAGCGCTATCTCAGATGGGTTACATCAAGCTGTTGCGCCCCTCTCGAACTGAAGACGGCGGCTACCGCTTCGATCCCTTCGACGAAGAGACCGGTATGGGTGGCCATGTCGAAATCGATGGCGTCAATATCTATGGCCTTGGCTATATCGGTGCCCAGGCTGGCAGTCATGTCGAACGCATCTGTGAAGCGGTCACCACGGAGAACAACCTGCTGCTCTTCCACGTTGGTATTTGGAGTTACTCGCCGGTCGAGATCGGCAACATGAAGCTCGAAGAGGCGCATCCATTGGCCGATAAATTCGGCTATGTCGCCCTCGGTCACGGTCACAAACCCTACGTCATCGAATCCCCGGAGAAAAAACCCTACGCCTTTAATCCCGGTTCCCCGGAACGGGTCAACTTCGGTGAAGAGAAGTACGACAAGGGCTACTACCTCGTCACCTATGAAAATGGTGAATTCAGCCCGGAATTCAGGAATACTTCACCGCGTCCGATGTTTGTAGAAACGATTGATCTGAGTGGTGCCGAAAATGCCGATCAGGCCCTCAACATGTTTCGTGAGCAAGTTGTTGCCAAGGTTGAAAGCTCGAGTGATGAGCGTCAACCACTGCTGGAACTGAAGCTAGTAGGTCGCGTTGGCTTCCATCCTTTTGAGCTGGGTCGTGAACGCCTGAAGGCTGTTCTTGAGGATCTGCTCAATCCTCTGCATGTCGAGATCAAAAACCATCTCTCACTGGTCAGCAGCACCGACGAAGGGGATGGGGTCAAGAAAAGCCTGGAGGAGATCGAGCAGGAGGTCCTGCGTGACCTGATCAAAACCGGCAGCGACTACCAGGGACGTGAAGTTGAATTGATCCGCCTCTCCATCACACTGAAGAATGCCGTACAAAAGGGTGATGTCGATGGAGATGAACTGCTTGACCTTCTGAACGCGGAGGGGAATTGATGCAGATCCTTTCCATCCATCTCAAAAACATCAAGTCACACCGAGACGCCGAACTGACGTTCTCTCCCGGCATCAACGTCCTGTCCGGTCCGAATGGTGTCGGCAAGAGCACGATTTTTGAAGCGATCGGCTACGCCATGTTTGGCGTGGATGCGCAGAACTTTGTCGGAAATGTTGAGCGTTTCATCTCAATCGGCTACAAGCGCGGCGAGATAGCTGTGGTCTTTGAAGTGGCTGACAGTGAGCGCTTTAAAGTCAGTCGCACCGTCGGTACGCCTTCCAAATGGCTTCTGGCCAAAGAGGCTGGGGGCACGTTTGAGGTTGAAGAACACAAGGACAGCAAAGAAACCGAGGCACGCCTAAAGGAGTTGCTCGGGCTGAATTCTGGTCGGTCACTCGCCGAACAGTTCGAACTCGTGATCGGTCCCTTCCAGCATGAATTCCTCGGTCCTTTTGTTATCAAGCAGCCCTCCAAACGCCGTGACAAGTTTGACGAGATTCTTGGAATCGACACCTGGCGCAAGACCTTTACCCAGACCAAGGTGCTGGCCAGCGCTATCAAGGCGAAGGTGGACTCTCTTGAAAGTGCGATTGGTCCTCTTCAGGATCAGGTGGCCGAACTACCGGCGAAGAAGGTAGAGTACAAAACAGCAAAGAAGGATCTTGATCAGGCTGAGGGCGAACTTATCTCGCAGCAGAAGCAGCTTAAGGAGTTGGAATCGCTTCTGCTCGCTGTTGATAAGCGGGAAAAGGATCTCAAAAAGCTTGAACAAGATATCGAAGCTCTCAAGGAGCGGATCAGTAACGGCAACGAGATGATCGGCAAACAGAAGTTGCTCGTCGACGAGGCGGAAAAGGCCCACAAGATTATTCAGGAAACAACTCCGGGCAAAAAGGCCTACGAGCAGGCCGAAAATCGACTGAGAGAACTGCGGGAACAGGTCAAAATTCAGCGTCAAATCGAACAGGAGGTTGCTGAGCTTAAAGGCCGGGTCGGCAAGCTTGAAGAACGCTTCAAGGTCGAGTCGCAATCGATTGAACAGACCAGAGAAGATCTTGCTGCTGAAGAAAAGACATTGGCAGATAGGCGAAAGTCTTTATCGCTGGATGCCGAACAAAAGGCCTTGTCTGAGCGGCTGCCGGAAATCCGCGTGAACCTTGAAGAGGTGCGCAACCAGCTTGGGCAACTCAAAGGGCGCCGGGCGGGGCTGCAAGAGGGGAGCAAGAAGCTCGCCGAGGGGATTTGCCCTTTCTTCCAGGAACCCTGCCTCAATATTGCTGAAAGGCCACCGGGGGATGTGTTCAGTACCAAGTTCTCCGAACTGGATCTGGAACGTCAGAGCCTCCAAAATGAAGTTCAGAAACTCGAACAGGAAGAAAATTCGGCGAGCAAGGCTAATGATCAGATCAAAGAGATTACCGTCAAGCTCGAAGGGCTGGATGTTCAGATAAAAAGCCTGGCCGACCGCCGGAAGGCGAACCAGCTTAAGGCTAAAGGGTTGTCAGAGCTACAAAAGGAACAAGCGACAGCACAGCAGCAACTGGATGAGAAACAAAAGGAGCTGGAAACCTACAAACAGTTGCAGGCCGATATTGAAAAGTTGGAACAGGATAAGTCAACGCACCAGGAAGCTCGTGACCGTTTTGTTGCTAATCAGCAGCAGGCTTCTGAATTGGACAAGCAACGCTCCGAACTAGATAGGTATGAGAAGCTCCTCAAGCAGCTGCAGGATGATCTGGTCAGCCAAAAAGCAGCCTTCAGCAATGCAGAGAAGGAATATGACACTGCCGAGCACGAGAAACTGCGTAAGCAGAAGGATGATCTTTGGGGTGAAGTCAGTGCGCTCGGGCAGAAGGTGAAGGGTTTGACGGCTGATGTTACACGGCTCTCGGCCGAAGTCGATAAGCTCAAGCAGATTGAAAAAGATATTGCCGCCAAGAAGGAACAGATCAAGGGTTACAGGAAAAAGGATGAATTGGTTAAGTTCCTGCGAAATCGGGTGTTCAAAAGGGTATCGGAATCCTTGTCTGTCCGGTTCCGTGAGGAGATTAGCCAAAGGGCCAACCTGATTTACCGCATCATCGCGGAGGTAGACGAGGAGCTGGCCTGGGGAGAGAACTACCGGATTGTGCTGCGCGATATGGTCGATGGCGAGCTGCGGGAAAGAGCCGATGACCAGCTCTCAGGCGGTCAGACCATGAGCGCTGTGGTTGCCTTACGCTTGGCGATGTTGCAGACCATCGGTGCCCGCATCGCCTTCTTTGACGAGCCAACCTCCAACCTCGATGTGACGCGCCGGGAAAATCTGGCCCATGCTTTTAGGGCCATTGATGTGGGCAAAGAAGAGGCCACTGAGCACTGGTACGATCAATTGTTCTTGATCAGCCATGATGTTGCGTTCACTGAGATTACCGATCAGATATTGACGTTGGAGTAGACGGGGTCTGAAGGGGTATCGTTTATGCGGCTTAAAGGGTTTTCTCTTGAGAAACTCATACTTTTGATGGTTGTCCTTGATCGAGATGTCGAAATTGTTATTAAGCGCAAACCCAGCTCACATAAGCATGGAAGTATTCGGGTTGCTTATGCGTGAAGTAGTAGATCGAATGGGGAAGTTGGGGGTGATGGTTCTCTTTTTTTATGTCTTTGTGCCGATATCTATTGGTAGCGAGTTAGCTAACACCTCTAGTATCAGGATTCTTATTGTCAAATAGATTAGAGGTGAGTAGGTTAGTCAGAACTGAATAATGTATTGTTAGGGTTGTCAAGGCGCAGTTCAGTCAACTTTCTAAAGATAAAACAGGATAACCCGCCAGGCTTTAAAGAAAGTGACATATGGCCCTGTAATGTATGTGGTTTGTCTGGGAGCGGAACAACGCTAGAAATAAAAACGGCGAATTCGGGATATGTAGATTTGACCAATGAAAAAGCCTAACAAGGCCGCACCAGCCGACGCGCCAAAGGCGCGCTCGGCTGAGCGGCAACGATGGATTCAATCTAGAGCAGCAGGAATGACGGAAGAGGGGCTGGCCTATCTCCTTTCTATGGTTCTATTCGCTCTCTCGGTCTTGCTTTATTGGTTGAGCCACTATTGGGACATTCAGCTATCACAGGTATTGGTTTACGCCGCGATGGCCTTTCTGCTTTATGGATTCTGGTCGTATCTTGCCCCGATCCTGAAGAGAGCTAGTGAATCCATTCTTGTTAAAGGCATGTGGGCCGCTCTAACTTTCGCAGGCGCTACCGTAGCGGTTTCGTTGGCGAAGGTGTTCGTGAATGAAGCTTTGCAGGTTCCCTCATCCGCGTTTCCACATACACAGGCGCTAGTGGCCGTGCTAGTGGCACCGATTGTCATCGGAATATTCGTAATTGCTCTCGGCCTCCTATTGGTTCCAGTGTTTCAAATAATGCTTTATTCTGAGAGTGGAGAGCTCTCGATCAAGGCATTCTTGAGTCCTGAGTCGGCGGGATCGAAACGATCAGGAGCGAAAGCAAAATATATCGGACGATTTTTAGCTTTCTTCTTAGCGATAGGTCTTTGCTTTGTGGGGCTCGGTCGAGCCGACGCATATTTAAACGAAGTTGGGGATTTTGTGCAGTGGTTTGCGTATCACTTTGAAGCAGAGAGGTTCTCACCCTGCGCTGTAGGGCCTGAGGCGAAGGTGAGCTATTTGAATAGCGATCAAGTGGTTCTGGTCGATAAAAGCGAAGAAGGCTATATATTTCAGGTGGTGGAATGTGCAGTTGAACGCTAACAAATCATTTCAGCGGCGTTAGGTTCTCAAGGAAGGACTCAATGAACAGTTCAACTCTCTACATTATCGGGAATGGTTTTGATATTTATCATGGAATTGAATCACGTTATTCAAGTTTCAAAAATTATTTTCATGTGCACGACAGGGATTCCCATGATCGCGTAGAGGAATACCTTCAGGTACATGAAGACTGGTCAGATCTTGAAATTGCACTTGCATACCTAGACATTGGCACTGTACTAGACCATGCTTCCGACTTTCTTCAATCATATGCTACTGAAAAATGGAGCGATGCATATCATCATGATTATCAGTTCGAAATTAACAACATCGTTTCCTCACTATCATCAAAATTAAAAAGTGAATTTTGTGACTGGTTACGGCAATTGACAATTCCTTATTTCAATGAACTAAATTGTACACCACTAAAATTAAATAACGCCGGAACCTTTTTTAACTTTAATTATACACCCTCTCTTGAGCATATCTATGGAATACCAAAGGAAAATATCTTTTATATCCATGGTAAAATTGGTGATCCAAATACTGAAATCATTTTGGGGCACGCGTGGAATCCTGCTGATATTCCAGATTTAAACGATGTACCAGATCCGGAAGACATGGATACTAGAGTGATGGAAGGTAATGAAATATTAAATGACTATTTCAAGAAAACGTTTAAACAGACAGATCAAATCATAAAACAAAATAAACAATTTTTCGATTCGCTTAAAAGTATATCTGAAATAAGAATTTTAGGCCATTCACTATCTGAAGTTGACTTTAAATATATTGAAGTAATTTCAAAGGTTGTTATGCCTAACTGTAGTTGGAAAATTAGCTACTACAATAACAACGAAATCAACAATCATAGATCAGTTATGGAAAGACTAAATGTTAAAAACCAAGAATATTGTACTCTTCAAAACATTTAATCTAGATCTAAAGAACCTAAAGAATTAATCAAGCGGACGGATAATACGTCTATGCAAAATTGAAAAGCAAACCAAGTTGCGGTGGTGTCCAAAACTTCTCATTCGCTGCCGGTTATCAAATAGTTGTGCAGAAACTGTTAAATAAAGAGAATAAAAGACTGTATATCCAATGACAAAAAAAGCAGACCAATATTCAGCTCCGCAGCAAGCTCTTGGCTATATGTTTCAGCCACGGCACGCACTTTACAGTATTTTGAAGCTGCCGGAAGATACAACGTGTCTGCTCGAAGCAGATGATGATTTGGACTATACCAATCCAGAAGAGGGAAAGCTATTGGCTTCCCTGAAACACAAAGCTCCTGGCGATAAACTCACTGATCTCTCGCCCGATTTCTGGAAATCTGTTCGCATTTGGGCGACTTTCGCTGAAGCCAACCCGAATACTATTTTGGAGACATCCTTTTTTCTGATTACAACAGGAAAAGTTCAAATAGGATCTTTCCTTGCTAATTTTGTTACAGGTAGTGATGAACGGAAACCACCCGATAAGCTTACTGAAAAGGCCATGGATGTCGTTAGTAAGTCGGATGCAACACTTTTGAAGTCAATTCATGCTCAGCTTACCAGTATGGATGCGAAGCTATTAGAAGAACTTTTCTCAAATATCACAATCTTCGATTGCCAAGAGAGAATTGATGCTATTCCTTCAAAAATAATGGCACTAATGAGGGCCGTGCGCCATCAACACCGACAACCCGTTTTCGAACGCCTTGAAGGCTGGTGGAACGATCAATGTGTGAATTTAATGACTGGGAAGCGTTTGGAGCCGCTTGTGGGAAGCGAAGTAAGTGAAATGTTGGCTCATATTTCCGAGCAATTTAGGGAAGATAACCTCCCGCTAGATTTCTTCGATGCAGAACCGGAAGAGGGGGTTGATCCTGAGCGTGATAACAGAATCTTTGTCCATCAGCTAAGAGAAATAGGACTGAAATCTGACCGAATTCGCCGAGCTATCCTAGATTATTACCGTGCCTATGAACAGCGATCCACCTGGGCCAGAGAGAATATCACGATTACCGGTGAGGTTGAAAGGTATGATGATCGCTTAGTAGATGAGTGGCAGAGATTCAGAGAAGTGGTGTGCGAAGAAATTGAGGAAGGGAGTTCCGAGGAGATGCTCCGCCAGGCTGGCCGAAAAATTTATACAGACCTCACCTCTGGATTGAAGCCGAACCTTCGAATCAGGCCGCAGGTCACAGAGTCATACGTGACAGTTGGTAGCTACCATATTTTGGCCAACGAGCCGACCCCTCGCGTCCACTGGCATCCTCAATTTCTCAATCGGATACAGAATGTACTTGAGGAGGTGGAGAAATGAAGGCGTGGAATGATCGGCCGCGCGAATTGCGAACCCTATTCAATCCGGCATTTCTCGGAGTGATCATGCTAAGGGCGATCCATGAATATGGGAATGAAAATGGAAAGCCGATGCCGTTCTCGCTGTGCTTGCTGATTCCCGCTTTGTCTCTGCACAAGGACACACGAGACACATTGAAAAGAGGGATACGGACGTATTTGGTGAAGGTCGTCGAAGATAATCCAAAACTTCTCGTTGAATTACCTGATAGGCTCAGAGGACTTTTCCCCTACACAATGGACGCCCTCGGATATCTCCTCGCGCAAGACGCAATCGTGATTGACGAGAATGGACACATTACAGCGATTGATGGCTCCGTCCAAAAGACAATCTCAGGAACTCAAGAAACCCAAGACTGTCAAAAAGTGGCGCGATCTCTAGGACGCAAATTTGCTCAAATATCAGATAGAGCAACGGTCTATACAACGTTAGGAATTCGACCATGAAGATCAGAGAGATTCTCCTTTACAGTAACGAAGGTGAATTACGGAACCTGTCGTTTAATCTTCAAGGGCTCAATATAATCACGGGGCGTTCATCGACCGGAAAATCTGCTATCTCGGAAATAGTGGAATATTGTATGGGCAGAAGTACATTTCAGGTGCCTGAAGGCACAATTCGAGACAAGGTCAGTTGGTACGGAGTCATATTTCAATTCTTGGGGGAGCAAGTACTCATTGCAAAACCGGCCCCAGCCTCGAACGCTTCAAGTTGTTCCCGAGCGATGATCCGCAGAGGTGGGGACATCGAGCAGCCAAGGTTTCGTGACCTTGAGTGCAATGCAGATGATGATGCGGTGGTCTCGCTCCTATCCGAGATGCTTGGTATCCCTGAGAATCAGACTGCCGTATCTACAGAGCACAGCCGCTCGAGTTTCAGCGCAAACATCAAACACACATTTTATTATCTATTTCAAAAGCAGGGGTTAATAGCAAATAAAGATCTTCTTTTCTATCGGCAAAATGAGCCTCACATGCCGCAGGCAATAAAAGATACATTCCCAATACTTATGGGGATTGCGCCTGACGACTCATACGAAAAGGAGACGAAGCTGCGAACAGCTCGTAGAGACCTGAAGTTGCTCCAGAAAAGACTTTCGGATGCCCGCGAATTTTCTGATCAATTGAATGTACGTGCGGTTGCATTGCTCTCTGAAGCACAGCAAGTCGGTATAGTTTCAAAGGGAGCAATGCCCGATACAACTGAATCAATAATTTCGGAGTTGCAGTCTGTCGAAAGTTGGAAGCCGGCCCCGGTCCCTGACGAAGATGTTGCCCGCATTGTCTCAATTGAAGACGAGATTGATCAGCTTAGAAAGGTTCGGCGTTCTATAGAAGAAAATCTGAAAGCCACTATTCAGTTTACCAAGAGAGAAAATGGATTTACAGATGAAGCGAGTGAACAAAGGAGTCGATTGGAATCAATAAAAGCGCTCCCTCGAAATCGACAAACTGGTGAATGGCAGTGGCCTTTTAGCGAATCAAATCTAGGAATGCAGACCCCCGTCGCTGAAGCTATCCTTGGCGAACTGAAATCATTGGAAAACGAGCTCGAAGCGGTAACGGGTGAGCGACCGAAAATGGAGAAACTGATTCGGGAACTGACCGAAGAAAGAGATCGAATATGTGAGAAGTATCGAGCGAAACATGAAGAGCTGGCGGCAGCAATCGCAGCAAACGAAAAGATCGCGCAGATGGGTAATCGTAACGCTGCTGCGGCGCGAACAGTTGGTCGAGTCAGTCTCTTCCTTGAAAACTACACTCCAGAAAACGATTTTAGTGAGCTAGATAAGCGCATTGAGAATAAGATAAAGCAAGTTAAACTGCTTGAAGATGACATCGGAACAGATGACAGTCAGGAGAGGCTGATATCAATTCTGAACATAATCTCCAATCAGATGAGTACATATTCAAAATACTTGGGTGCTGAATTTTCCGATCGCCCCTTGCGATTCGACCTGAGCCGCCTTACCGTGGTGATTGACCGCAATGAACGCCCTATTATGATGAACAATACCGGGGGAGGTTCAAACCACCTTGCGTACCACCTCGCGGCATTACTATCCATTCATCACTACTCGTTTACACACAGCCGCCCAATCCCATCATTTTTGATGCTAGATCAACCTACTCAGGTCTATTTCCCATCAGAAGAGCGTTACAAAGCATCTTCCGGGACTGTAGAAGATACTGAGAGAGATTCCGATCTCGAAAAAGTCCGAAGCCTTTTCGAAATGCTTTACAGATTTTGTACGGAAGAATGCAAAGGATTCCAGATCATTGTCTCCGAACACGCAAATATGCGGGATAAATGGTTTCAGGAGTCTCTTGTTGAACAACCTTGGGCTAAGCCTCCTGCACTTATTCCTGATGATTGGACATGATTCAGAATTATGAGGCTCTGTACATTCAAAGTGGCCCTATAAAACCAATAATAGAAGCACAACAATGCCATCAATGGCGACCGAGTAACCCGCGCGCTTTCAGCGCATGGCTTCCTCAATGTGTCATGGCGAGCGTTAACGATATCGGTAGGCTATGGAAATAAGCGAACCAAAAATAGTCACAGGATTAATTGCTGGTGTGGCGGCAATAATTGGTGCTGCAATCGGGGCGTATTCTAAAGCTGTATCCTCTAAACATAAAATTCTTGAGCTGAGGGAGAGCTACGAAAACAGGCTACAAGATAATTACTTGGAGAATGCGCGGAAATATACGGAATCTGTATATGCGCCGATGAGTATAGCGTTATCTGAACTGACTTATGAATTCCGAAAATTTCGTGCGCGAAAGGAATCTGACAGTGAGTCAAAGCATGATTTTTCTGAAGCAATTCAAAGATTTAATGTTTCGGTTGAGAGCTTGATGGCTAAAGGGGTGGGCGCGTTTTTAACTGCGGATCTTGATGAGAGACTACAGTCGTTTTGTAGTTTTTTAGAGGAGTCCAAAACAGCAAATGTTCCCACATTAAAGGTTGTTTTGGGGTTTTCGCTTCCTTTTTTTGGCAGTGGATATAGCGACAGGTTAGAAAGACGAATGACAGGGAAGTTTGCGCGTAGCCTATGGAGCCCACGGATTTCACTTTCTCTTGGTGGTCTCGGTATGAGCTATGAAGCAAGAGAAATACTCGCTGCCCCGTTGACCAGCAGAGATTTTGAGGAGAGGTTCGTAGCTGACTCCTACGTGATAAATGTTCTAATAAAAGAAGTTACGTTGGGTGCCAAAGCTAAACATATACTGAAAACAGTACGTTAACCAGTGCGTCAACGGAGCCGTTTTGTTCCGCTGCGCTTAATAAACCGGCCTGTTACGCATGCATTATAGGCAGGAATTGTGAAAAACATAGCACTAAAAATTTTGATAAAGCTTGAAGAATGCGGGGAGCTCTCTTTGGCGGATATCTCCAAGCTGATACCTAGAAAATTTGGTGATCATCGTGATTTTTACGTTTTTGCTTCGCTAGTTGCGATTGGATATATTGACGATGAAAAACTACCTGATCCAAATAGTCAAAGTACCAAAGAAAAGAAGGAAGCTCTTTTAGCAAGAGAATATTTCGCATGTCACGATGCCGAAGAGGTTGCCTTTTTTGAGAACTGGTCATGGAGAAAAGCTGGCGGGGGCTATTTAAAGGACCAACGTTATATGTTGACCGGCGAGGGTAGCCTCTTCTTGTCCGAGTACCGATCAAAACGATTTGAAAGACTGTTTTCACTGGGTACTGGCATTCTTGTTGGCATTATTGTTGCCGTGGTTGGGGCCTATGTTCGGACAGAGTTGGGCAAGCTATAACAAGTTGCTGCACGAGGAAAAATTACTCGCTACGCTACTAATTTCCCGGTGAGCAAAGCGTTATACGTAAGGAGTGCGCGTGGGAAACCTAAATCTGGACGACTCACTCGGATTTTTCAGGGAGATTGTTGACCCGAATTTCACGGACTTTTACTGGGATTTTCAATCTAACGAAGTCTGTGACAGAGCAAAGCTAACCAGGGTTTTTCGTAAGATGGTTAATCTCGTACTAACTCTGAACCATCAAACGGACAAGGTGGCAAAAAAGCTTAAGTTTCCCAGTGCAAACGCTTTGATTGGCGAGGTTGTTCGGCACTATCCGGCGGAGGGAGCTGCACTAAATGTCGTCAGATCATTCTCAAATGACGTTAAGCATCAGACAAGGTTAGATTCGAGCTTTACTACCAGAAAGCGAACCCAATATGACCAGCCAAGTGAAGGCGAGGATCTGCCTGAATGGTATTTCACGATAAATTTAGACCAAAAAGTGGCCGTATGCAACAGCGCAGTTGATGCGTATATTTTCTGGGGGAAGTGGTTTGCTGGTGAACGTGTGCAACTGGCAGAGAACACATAATCACTTGTTGTTGTTCGTTCCGCGACTTGGGCCCTACACCTTACGCCCATTTAACTGCGCTATGATGTGGCTCCTAAACATTGGCGCTAAATTCTAAAATTATTTGATTGAGAGTCTGTTCCATGGTCTTTATGAGAAATATTGCTGTTTTTGGTTTTCTCGCCCTGTTCTTGGCAGGTTGTGCTGCACCCCTGAGCGTAGAGAAGTTGCAAGAGTTCAAACCTGAAAGCAAGGTCGTCGTTTTCGTGAATTCAACACGTTATGACACTAAACTTAGAGTTGCTCTCGCAAAGAAAGGCTTTAAGGTTCTCAAATTCTCATCAAATCAGTCGGTAGTTACTGAGGGCAAGGCAGACGAAATTGCTCGCTCATACAACGAGGCAGCTGCAAGATATGGGATCACTTTTTATCATTTTCAAGTCGACAGATGTATCGGGAACTCATCGAAGCTCATAGATGGTGTTATAGAGATCAGCGATCTTCAAACCAATGAAGTTCTCATGGTCATCGAAAAGGGTGGCTGGACAGGACCGTGTGCGCTTGATATGCGAGGTGATGTTTTTGATGGGTTGGCTCAGGCCCTCTCAGAGAATTGGTCTAACTGAATACCATTGGAAAGATAACGCTCTTAATTTATAAGATTATTAACCGAACAGTTGTGATTTTTGTTACCTAGAGAAGATGGTTGAAAGTTTTGAAAGTAAGGGGGGAGTGTTTCGATAGATTTTAAGGGCTTTATATTGTTCTTGTATTTGAGGGTCACTCTTGTTTGTTTTGTGTTGTTTTGCAAAAAAACTATAAAATACAGCTATTTACACGAGTTAATACAATAGTAAGAAAGGTTGTACGGATCAGAAGGCCGGGCGTTCGAATTTTTATCTCCAGGTTATCCCAACCGCTCCACAAGATCTTCAGCTTTCAAATGCGTGTACCGTTTAAGCATCTTCAGATCCTGGTGACCTGTAACAGATGCCACCTCCATCATATTAAATCCCATCTCAAACAATCGGCTTGTCGCTTCGTGCCTTAAATCGTGAAACCGCAGATCATCAATCTTTGCAGTTTTACACACACGCGCAAAAGCTTGGGTGATTCCGTTTTCCTGCTTGATCTTCCATACCCTGCCGTTTATCTGGCGCGGAATGCCGCTCAGCACTTCAATCGCCCGACTTGAAAGCGGCACAGTGCGCGGAACTCCGGTTTTAGTTTCCGGTATATGCCAGGTCTTTTTCTTCAAGTCGATATGCTGCCATGACATTTTGAAGATCTCGCCACGCCTTGCAGCAGTTTCAAGCGCAATCACTACGATAGCTTCAATTTCAGAGCTGCGCGAGTTCTTGAGCGCGTCTCTGAGGCGGGTTTCTTCTTCCGGTGATAGTCTCCTATCCCTTCCACTTGGCAATGCCGGTTTGCGCACGTTTTCAGTGACTATGCCGTTTTTTAAATGGATTCCCCAGTCCATAGCGCAATGCTTCAGAACGCGATTCAAGAGACCGATCTCATGCCGGACTGTCTGCGCTGACACTTCTTTCATGCGCTGATCTCGATGCTTCGCAACATGCGCTGCAGTAAGCGATGATAGATTATGTTTACCCAGGCCGATCTTCAAGCAATCGAGCCTTGCCTGCTCAGCTCGGCCCTCTCGTGCTAAACGCGGGAAGACTTCCATCTGATAACGATCTAAGACTTCAGCGACAGTTGTTCGTTCAGCAACAGAGGATGGTATGAACGTGCTGGTGTCCATCTCTCTTTCAATCGCCCTGGCCCATCGCGCCGCATCTTCTTTGTAGTCAAAGGTTTTAGAAAGAGATTGCTGCCCTTGTTTGCGAATAATCGCCTGCCAAACGACATTGCCCTGCTTGTTTTTACGCGATCTGATAGTTGCCATAAAATATGCTCCAGTGTGACGGTATTGTGACAAATTCAAGCCACAGTTTAGCAAGTGTATGATTCTAGGGCAATATTTAAAAACTAATTTCAGATTCCCAAGCTGAATGTCGCGAGTTCGAACCTCGTTTCCCGCTCCAATAATTAAATCAGGCACTTGGGTTGATTCCCAGGTGCCTTTTATTGTATTTACCAAATTTTAAATTCTTCGAGGCAGCAATTGCCTAACCTTTTAAGGTGTACCTGCTTGATTCCTTTGACTTGGGCCGTTGATTGGTTTTGGTTTAAGAGGTGCTCCTCCAAATTCGGACATGGGTAGTAAGGTGGGTATCCGAACCACTGACGCAGGAGAGACCGTCTTCGGCACCCGCATTTTTCAGCTGACCCCTTACCCAAAACGAAAATTCTTTCCAATCAACTACAGACCACCTCTTGTGTTTGATTGACTGCTCACTGAGAAAGACAATATGAATATTTTTCGGCAATACTTTGATAGGTTTTTGGCATTACGCCGCAGCAGCAACTTGTTTCGGCGCCGGACTATACTCGAGTCGGTGGCACGCGGCACGCGCGCTGGCCAGCTTTCAGACCAGCTCAACCGTCGCTTGGTGGAGTACGCACGCAGCGAGCTGCCTGATTTGCTGGCGCAGTTGGGCACGTCGGCGCAAGGGCTTAACGATGCTGAAGCTGACGCGTTACGCGAACAATATGGTATCAACGAGGTTGAGCACGAACGGCCGGTGACATGGTGGCGGCATCTTTGGCTGAGCTTCAACAATCCGTTCAACTTGCTGTTGACCCTTCTGGCGCTCGTATCATATTTCACCAGCGACATACAGGCGGCTGTCGTAATCACCAGCATGGTGGTGCTGGCGACTTTGATACGCTTTGTGCAGGAGCGACGTTCCAACCGAGCGGCGCTAGCGCTGAAGGAGCAGGTCAGCAATACCGCCAGTGTTAGAAGGCGCACCGACGCGGTCGCCACGCCCGCCGCCGCTGCGGCCTATCGGCCTGAGCCTCTGGTTGAGATTCCGATCAAGCAACTGGTTCCAGGGGACATTGTGGCGTTGTCGGCGGGTGACATGATCCCGGCAGACTGTCGCATCATGACGGCAACGGACCTGTTCCTCGGCCAGTCGGCCATGACCGGCGAGTCGCTGCCGGTGGAGAAGTTCCCCGCCGCCAAATCTGAGTCTCAATCTGCGCTGGACATGGCCAACCTGGTGTTCATGGGGACCAACGTTATTTCAGGCACAGCCAGCGCGGTCGTTTTGACTACCGGCAACGATACCTACTTCGGAACATTGGCGCGGCGCGTTACGGATGTCAGCAGCGGGACCGAATCCAATGCGTTTCAGGTCGGCGTGAACAAGGTAAGTTGGTTGCTGATTCGCTTCGCTCTGATCATGGTTCCTCTGGTGTTGTTCATCAATGGCTTCACCAAAGGAGACTGGACTGAGGCATTTCTGTTTGCGCTGTCGGTAGCTGTCGGGCTGACACCTGAGATGTTGCCAATGATCGTTACTTCTACCCTGGCCCGCGGCGCGGTGGTGTTGTCGCGCCAGCAAGTGATCGTGAAGCGCCTGGATGCGATTCAGAGCTTCGGCGCCATGGATCTACTGTGTACCGACAAGACCGGCACGCTGACGCAAGACAAGATCGCGCTGGCGCGTCACACGGACGTGGCTGGCAACGAATCGGACGAGGTGTTGGGTTTCGCCTATCTTAATAGTTATTATCAGACCGGGCTGAAAAATCTGCTCGATCGCGCGGTGCTGGAGCATGTCGAACTGACCACCGAGCTGGGCGTTACCCTGAACTACAAGAAAATCGACGAGATCCCGTTTGATTTTGAGCGCCGTCGCATGTCGGTTGTAGTGTCCGAGCGCGAGCATCACCATGAGTTGATCTGCAAGGGAGCGGTGGAAGAGATGCT
>JAVERW010000037.1:0-18778 GCA_034006915.1 Desulfuromonadaceae bacterium
CGCCTGAAGAACAGGCCAGCCTGCCCCTGTTATTCCCAGGGCGAATACCGTGCGTTCATATCCCTCTCGATATGCTGCCGCAGCGCTGGGATGAAATCGATAGCGCTGCGGCAGTGGGGGTGTTTTGTCCGCACGGAGTGCGTGCCGCTATAGCATATGCCTTCCTGCGCGCACACGGATATGCCAATGTTATGGTTGTGGATGGAGGCTACGCCGCCATAACCGAGATGGCTCGCCCTGGGGTAGTGCTGCAAAATATGGCAAAAGACGTGACACAATAACTAAGGTAACGTCGCAGCTCGGAACTGGGTGTGTGAGGCTGAAACTGCCATGCCAGTCAGTCCGGATTTACGAGACATATAGAAGGAATATTCAGACTATCTGCATCTAGTGCTGGTCAGCGCCGCGTAGGTGTAGCATAATAAAAAGATATTTAATTTGCATATTGGTGTACATGTGTGCGCTGGTAGCCATGCTATGCAATGCTTTAATGTCTGCTTAATCTATGTTGTGAGGAGATTGCTTCATGCTTAAATCTAAAAAACGCCAAATTGATCCTGAAGAGAAGATGGCCCGCGTTCTGCAGGTAGCGCGCGAGTTATTTGTGGCGAAGGGCTATCACAATGTAACCATTCCCGCCATTGTGAAAGCATCTGGCGTCAGCACCGGAGCCATATACAGTTATTTTACCAATAAGGAATCTTTGGCCCGCCGAATTCACGAAGATACTATGCACGACTTTCAAAGCATGTTGCAGGAGCGCTTTGATGAAGTTTCGAGCATACGCGATAAACTTGAAGCCTTTGCCACGTTGTGTTTCGATATCACTGAGTCCGATCCAGTCATGATGGAATATCTGTTGTATATGAAGCACTCCGAGTTTATGAGTGACACCGTTCCCATCTGTTTTAGTGAGCCGTTTAAAATGGTGCGTCAGGTCATAGCCGATGGAATAGAGTCGGGGGTTATTCGCCAACAGGATGTTTTTGTCGCGGCCATTTCGTACACTGGGGTGATTATCCGCGCGATTGAACTTAAGTTGATGTGTGTTTTGAGCGCAGATTTGCACGAGCTTTCTGCGGATTTGCAGCAGAATGCTTGGGCAGCCATAAGAAACGCATAGTTTCAGATAGGTGCTCTCCTGTGGCATCTTCGCCTAAAAATTCCCGCTATGTATCTATTCCTCCTTGTGAATGCCGATGTGCGTCTTGACATTTGCAGGGGGCAAAATATATTCTTACTGGTTATTATGCCCTGGCTCCAGGGTTTTTTTGTTTAGACAATGGGGCATGAATGACAATGAAAAGGAGTGAAGATGAAGCATAAAAGGATATTTAATCTTGTGTTTGCTCTGCTGGCACTTGGGGTGGTTTTGCTTTTTGCGCAGATCAAAGAAGTAGAACCGCCACCACCGCCGCTAACCCAGGAGAAAGAAAAGCCTGTAGAGATAATGAGCACGTCGAGTAAAAAACAGCGCTTTCTTACAACGTTGGTGCCGGTGGTAAGTCGAGTTCATACCGATCTTATGCAGCGCTATTTGCAGGTACAGAACTGGCTGGAGCTGGGACGAAAGCAGGAAACCATTGCAAAACTCAAGAGTGAGTATAAGGTCCGCACTGACCCCGAACTGCTGCAAGCACTTAAGCCGCATCCACCAAGTGTAGCTTTGGCACAGGCCGCAATGGAGAGCGCGTGGGGAACTTCACGTTTTTTTGTCGAGGCCAACAATGTTTTCGGAGTGTGGTCATACAATTCTAACGAGGCGCGCATAGCTGCTGAGCAGCAGCGCGGCGACAAGACCATCTGGATCCGCAAGTACGATTCTTTGGAGGCCTCCGTGCGCGACTACTACCGTCTTTTAGGTCGCAGCGCAGCCTATAAAGAGTTTCGCCAATTGCGCATGCGCTCTGCTGACCCACATGAGCTGGTGAAAAAATTGCACCGCTATTCAGAGAAAAGCCACGAATATAGCAAAGAACTTTCATCTGTGATTAGGTATAACGAATTTACCCGCTTCGATGATGACCCGTATTGATCCTCGTTCGAACATTTGGCATAGACGTGTGATACGTTTCCGCCGGGCGGTAGGGGGATTAAAAGTAATGTCGCCTGCGTGGTGGCGTTTGCGGCTTGTGTTTCCATAAGGCCAGAACTGCACCGCCAATGAATCCACCAATGTGGGCTCCATGTGCAACACCACCACTGCCTGTAGAGGCAAACAGAAAGGGTAGCAGGTTGTCAGCCAAGATGTAAAACCCAAGAACTAGGCGCGCCGGCAGATAGATGGAGTTCATGATAAAGGGAAACAGGAAGACGAAGGTCTTAACCTTGTTGCGCGGGAACCAAACAAAATAGGCACCCAGCACCCCGGAAATGGCGCCGGATGCCCCCACCAGCGGGATATTAGAGTCGGCAGCAAATAGGGAAAAAAATAGGGTGGCAAGCACGCCGCAACCTAGATAGGCGAGCAAAAAGCGCAGACTTCCAAGACGATGTTCCACATTGTCGCCGAAGATCCACAAAAACAGCATATTGCCAGCTAAGTGGAGCAAACCTCCGTGCAGAAACATGGAGCTGAATAAGGTCGGAACAGAAGGGTTTGCCGGGCGATAACCATACTGGTACACAAAGGCCTGATAGGCGCTTAAATGATTCCAAATTTGGCGCAGTTGAGCGTCGTTATCAACCCCGATGCTTTTTAAATATTCAAGTAGCCACGGATTGTTGATGTCGGGTGCGGTCGTACTCAGGGGTATGGTAAACAGAACGAAGACCGCAACGTTGAGGATGATCAGTCCCAAGGTTACTGGGCTGATCCCAGGTGGATTGGGAGTATCGGCAAACGGAAAAAACATCTAAGCTTTAATCCTTTCCGGGCTTGATGTACCCTTGGGAAACTTCCCAACATTCTGAGGTATATGACTTCTAGATTAAACAAGCAGACAATATTGCAACGAAAACTTTGCTATAGCGCCCGTGCAGTAAACAAGGTTGCGTGCAAAAACAGTATGGCACAAATTAGTATGTGCACAATTGTAGAGGATCAAGGGTGAATCTGCTATACGCTTTTGACTTGCTTGGGACTGCGGCTTTTGCTGCATCGGGAGCCTGGGCCGGAATCCGACGCCAGATGGATCTGCTTGGCGTCTTGGTGCTCGGGGTAGTTACCGCCATTGGCGGTGGCACCCTGCGGGATATCCTTCTCGGGGACACCCCTCCATTTTGTTTGCAAAATGATACCTACTTGTACCTTTCCATAGTAGTTGCGGTGGTGGTTTTTATTTTTCATCGTCACTTTGAGCACATTGCCCACCCACTTTTGTACTTGGATGCCATCGGTCTGGGTACTTTTGTGGTCATCGGCACGCAGAAAGCGATCTACTTTGGCTCGAGTTTTATAGTGGCGGTGACCATGGGGGTGATGACTGCTACTGCGGGTGGAGTGATCCGCGATATGCTCTCAAACAGAGTGCCTTTAATCCTGCGGCGCGAAATTTACGCCTCTCCTTGTATCGCCGGGAGTGCTTTATTGTATGCCGGGCATATGCTTGGCCTAAATTATGCCATCTCGGCCATTGCTGCCGTTGCCTTGGTGGTTGTGGTGCGAATCCTTGCGATCCGGCACAATTGGGCGCTGCCACGCGCTAAAAAAAACTAGAGCAGCGCAGGTGCTGCGCCGGATATGTTACAGCATCCATACGCGGAACAACTCGGAAAGCAGGAGGATTCTCATGCATAGTATAGTCCTACGAGGGGAACCTCGCCCCGTCCGTGTCGGTAAAATATTGTGTTTAGCCCGGAACTACGTGGCACATGCGGAAGAACTTGGTAATGAGGTTCCCGCCGAGCCGGTACTATTTAGTAAGCCTGCCAGCAGTATCGTGGGGAGTAGAGGCAACGTTGTCATTCCAACCTGCTCTCAGGACTGCCATCATGAAGTGGAACTTGCTGTTCTCATTGGTACGGTGGGTAAAAATGTAACTTCCCGCCGCGCCATGGAATTGGTGCGGGGCTACGCTGTGGCTATCGATATGACCCTGCGCGATATTCAGGCGCAGTTAAAAAGCAAAGGGTATCCCTGGGATCTGGCGAAAGGGTTTGATACCTCCTGTCCGCTGTCTGAATTTGTCCCCGCCGTAGCCATTCACGATCCGCATCAACTTAAGCTCGGTCTGGAGGTCAACGCAGTGGTGCGTCAGAGTGGCAACACTGAGTGCATGATCCACCGCATCCCTGATATTCTCGCGTTTGTCAGCAGGGTTTTTACCCTTGAACCTGGGGATATAATCCTCACTGGAACTCCTGCCGGGGTGGGACGGGTTGTGCCCGGTGACCACATCCGCGCATGGATAGAAGGTGTCGGAACACTTGAGGTACAGGTTCAATGAAGCCCGACATTGCTATTGTCGGCCCGGGTCGCGTAGGACAAAGCATAGGGAGATTGCTGCGTAGTGCCGGGTACCCAGTAAGTGCAGTTGTGGGGAAAAACCTTGAAGCAACCCGCAGTGCTGCTACCTTTATCGGGGCAGAACTGATGGCTACCACCAGTCTAGAGCGTTGCAGTGTTAGCAGTGTCATTTTTTTCACTGTGCCTGACGATAGTCTTACCGTAGTGGTTGAAGAGCTCTGTCGGGTAAAAGTGCGCCCAGGTACCTTGCTGGTTCACTGCAGTGGTCTGCACACCACTGCAGTTTTTTCTCCTCTGCATCCTGAACTGCACCAATTACAGACCCTAGCGCTCCATCCTTTGCAAACCTTCGCTTCTCCTGCAGCTGGTTGCGAAGCCCTGCCCGGCAGTTATTGTTCCCTACAGGGAGAGGCACACGCGCTTGAGCGCGGGCACAAAATAGTGGCTGATCTCGCCTGCCGCAGTTTTGTCGTCTGCGCCGAAGATAAGGTGCGTTATCATGCTGCAGCCTGCATGGCGTCTAACTACGTGACTACCCTCATAGATGCTGCATGCGAGCTCTGCAGTGGTATGTCCGCCCCATCGGTTCACCACCTGGCTGGTTCACAATTTCACTCCTCACCAGAAGTATTCCCCGCCGCTTTTGCCCCATTAATTCAAACAGCAGTACGCAATACCCTGAAGGTTGGGGCACAGTATGCGCTTACCGGACCCGTGGCACGCGCGGACGTCGGCACAGTTGCAGCGCATCTGGAGGAAATCCGAAATGTCTGTCCTGAAATTCTCCCTGTGTACCGTGCGTTAGCGCACCACACTGTTACGCTCGCACTTAAGGGTGGGCGTATCGACGAAGCCGTCGCGAAAACGCTGCGTAGTGTCCTCGAATAAACAGAACTTTAGTAACGCAAGGGTCAGTCAGCAAATCTTGCCACAGTGTAACTTGTCAGTTTTTCCTAAACCATTGCGCCAAGCGTGCCGACAAGAGCATGCAGAGGCAAGGCGCACGGAAGCGCTGGGATCAGGTCTAACGGAATAGATAGCAGGAGAATATAATGGCAGACATAACGTTCAGTGGTTTGGCCACCGGGATGGATACCGACTCTATCGTCAAGCAGATGATGGAGATTGAGCGGCGTCCCATTGCGCGGTTGGAAAAACAGAAAGAATCTGAAGCTACACGCCTCAAGGCGTTTAAGCAGTTTGACGATCGTCTGAAGAATCTGCGTGAAGCAGTCGGCTCAATGAATGTCACCAGTGAAGTTCGTCAGAGTAGTATAAATGTTAGCGCGACAGCACCCTTTACTGCAACCAGCAACGGAGCGGGGAGTGGCAGCTATGATATTGCTGTGGTGCAACTGGCTCAGGTGCAGAAAAACGTCGCCAGCGGAGTATCTTCAAGTACAGATGCGATTCTTGGACACGGCACTTTCAGGATCGGTGAGACCACCATTAATGTAGATGAAAGCAATAATTCGTTGCTTGGATTGCAGGAAGCGATCAATGCCGTCGCAGATAAGACGGGGGTGAGGGCGTCTATCATAAATGATGGCAGTGGCTCAGCTCCCTATCGGTTGGTGTTGACCGGGCAGGATGCGACGGCAAATTTTGAGATTGATGCGCAGTTGGATGGTGAAGAACTCGGGTTCGAAATGGTGCGCCCTGCGCAACAGGCGATAGTGCAAATAGATGGGATTGAGATAACCAGCGCTAGTAACACCTTGAGTGGCGTGTTGCCAGGGGTCGAACTCCACCTGAATTCTGTCAGCGATGTGATATCGGTCGAGGGGGCTGAATCACCAGAGTACCGTACATCACTTATGGGCATCCAGCCTGACACCACCGCCCTGAAGGCAAAGGTGCAGAATTTTGTCGACAGCTACAACGCGGTGATGGACTGGATTTCTGCAGGATACGAAGAGTTTGGCGCCAGTCGTCCATCAGCAGCTGAGGTTGAAGATGGGCAAGAAGAAATCCTAAGTGATTATGTGCGTGGCGACAGTGGCATAAACGGGGTAAAGCGACAGCTGCAGAGCCTGCTTTCTACCCAGGTAAATACTAGCGGCGAGTTTTCGGTGTTAAGTCAGCTGGGAATAGCAACCCAGCGCGATGGCTCTTTAACCCTGAATGAAAGTACGTTGGACAAGGCATTGGAGACAAAATTTGACGATGTGGTCTCACTGCTTGCCGGCTCGGGGTCAGAGCCCGGAGTAATGAAGCATTTTAATTCAGCGCTTCTGAAAGTCACGGGTGTGAGTTCCGGTCTCTATGCCGACAAAAAGGAGAGCTATGACAGTGCCCTCAAAAAACTTGACAATCAGATAGATCGCATGGAAATGTTGACGGAAAAGCGTGAAGCAACCATGCGTGCTCAGTTCAATTCCCTCGAGCTGCTGGTATCTCAAATGAACTCACAAAGCAACTTCCTGACTCAGCAAATGGAATTTATGAGCACGATGTTGACCGGAGGTAAAAAATGAATGCGTATACGCAGCAGTATCAGCAAAATCAGATTTTATCTGCTTCCGCGGAGCAGATTCTTATAATGCTCTATGATGGTGCTATCCGTTTTACCCGCCAAGCTATTGCCGGTGTGGAGGCAGAGGACAAGCTGAAAAAACTCGAGGGGACTAGGCGTGCCATGGCCATTATTACGGAGTTTGCCAACACCCTGGACCATAAGATCGGAGGCGATATCGCTCAGAATCTTGATGCTCTGTACGCTTTTATGACCCGTGAGCTAACAAGGGCGAATCTTGAAAATGATGTCGCACGTTACCGGGTGGTGGAAAACTTGCTCACAGGATTAAGATCCACATGGGTCGAAGCTATCGAGATCAGGCGCAGTGAATCAGCCACTACCGCTCAGGGCGAATCAAGAAATGTTTACACCCCCCAAGTGACACCAGATGCGTATCGCCCTCTTTCAGCTTCCGGCTAGAATTTCTAAGAATGTATGTTGCTTGACTCTCTTCCTTCCCTGTACCCTTGCAAGGATGCAAAGGAGAGATGTTTGTTGGGAGAACCTTTCTACAGCCTTCTTTTGCGTATACTTAACAGGTGCACAGTAGATGATAAGAGATCATTCTGAGGATAGCTCCACTTCACTCCAAGTGGATAAAGCTTTACAGGTATCGATAGAACGTTATTCGGCACTGTTAGAGCTAATGCAGCTAGTTTCAGCGAAATTCTCAGACCAGAATGGTGGAGTAGAGACTTTGGCGCTTGCTCTTGCAGAACAGCAACAGCGTATAGAGGCTGAAGACGCCACGTTGCTGACACAGTTGGAGCGGATTCCCCCCGCAGAACTCGAAGCAAGCCCTTTTTTCCATAAGCGTTTAAAACTCATGGGAGAAATTAAAGAAATGAATGATTTGCTTTTGCCGAAAATCAATGCCATCATGGCTCTCGTTTTTCAGGAAATCGAGGAGTTAAAGTGCGGTAGAAACGCCGTCAGTGGATACCGGGCCCAAGGGCAAAGAACTACCTCGAAACGTTATTTTCCCGCGTGAGTTATCGACGCACCCTCATTGAAGTTGTCCAGCGAGGCATGTCATGGCAGATTTTGCGCTTTTTAAGTATCTGGAGAAGCCATCTATAGTCCGCGTATATCTTCTGCTGGAAGATGGCGCCAAGGAACGGTTGGAGGCTGTGGCTAGAATCATAGCTGAGCCATATCTTGAACTGAAATTTCGTCCTGACGAATTGCCGATTAATATTGTGCGCCCCGGCAGCAAATTGCTGCTTTCACTAGACACCCGAGTCGGTACCGTTTCCATGTATACTCATGTTGACGCGGTGACGAGCCAGCGAGTGTTGCGGGTGCTGGCGATGGAGAGTTTTTCCTACGCGCAGGAACGTGAGTACTTTCGTGTCAATGCTCCGGTTAAGGTTGGCTGTCAGCGTGTTATGCCCGGTAGTGATAACAAACCAGACCCTGTAGTGGTAGATACCGTCAATGTCAGTGGCAATGGGGTGTTGCTGAATTGTACTGATCCCCTTTTGTCCAATGAGCTGTATGAACTGATCTTTTATTTTGTGGAGCAGGCACCACAAAAATGCACCGCCCGGGTGGTGCGTGTGCATGAAAAGCTGCGCGGCGGTTTCGAGGTGGCGTTGCAGTACATTGGCATTGAACCCGAGGTGCGTGATAGGCTGATTTCCTTTTGTTTAGCACAACAACGCCAGGCGTTGCGCACCAAAGTGCAGATTTCCGATTTCAGCTAGTGTTTTGCAAGTGGTAGAATCCTCATGTAGTAGATTTTGTGGAGCAGTTTGCATTCGATAGTTCCCTGAGGGTGACTTGCTACTGTTTTTCAACTCCTTTCCCGACCTTAGTCACTTATGGAGAAGTTGAGGTAGGCTGAATTTTAGTCCTCAAACAGCTTTTCTTCCTTATTTTATCAGTAATCAAAGGCGCAACCGGTGAGGATTGATTGGTCAGACATGCTGGGCGAGTATATTCTTGGGTTCGCATATGTTTGTGAGATTATCTGAATCTTGAGGGCAGAGTTGTTACGATTCTCTGCCGCTGCAATATCCACACTTGGCTCTCACGGGGCGTTGCTGCGTGCAAGTTTATAAACACTTGCACCCCGGCGGGTATATACGTTTGGGTGTTTTTTTTGGCAGTCTTTGGTGGTATTCAATGGCCAATATCTTTATAGGACGACAACCGATCTTTGATCGCAAGTTGAATGTTATAGCCTATGAGCTCCTGTATCGGCATGCCGATGTGGATCGAGCGATAATCAGTGATGCTGATGCCGCCAGTTCAGAGGTTGTGGTTAATTCGTTGATCGATGTCGGGCTCGATCGTCTGGTGGGGCACGCCAAAGCCTATTGTAATTTTACCCGTGGATTCCTCCTCAAGGGGGCAGGCGTTCGTTTAGCCCCGGATCAACTTGTTATCGAGGTTCTTGAGACGGTCAGACCAGAGCCGGAGGTCCTAGCCGCGCTGGCACAGTTCTCTGCCGCTGGGCATCAGATCGCTCTGGATGACTTTGTGTTGTCGGATGAGACCCAGGCGTTGGTCGCGTGTGCAGATATTGTTAAAATTGATATTCTGGCACAGAGCCGAACTCAAGTTGCGAGTCAGGTGCTGCGTCTCAGAGATATTAAGGACCTGAAGCTTCTAGCTGAAAAAGTGGAAACCCATGAAGATTTTCAGTACTGCATGAAGCTTGGTTTTGACTATTTTCAGGGCTTTTTCTTTAGTAAACCCCAAGTGGTGTCCGGTAGCACAATAGCACCTAGTCGGCTGGCGATGCTGCGCCTGATGGCAGAAATACAACGTCCTGAAATTAACATGGAAGTTCTGCAGCAGATTATTGAGACCGACGTTAATCTGTGTGTAAAATTGTTGCGCCAGATAAACTCGTGTTTTTACAGTCTGCTGTCACAAATCAGATCGGTGCGTCAGGCTATTTTGTATCTAGGAGTGATGCATATCCGTAACTGGGCGTGTGTAGTCTCTCTTGGCGCCATCGATGACAAGCCTAAAGAAGTGGTGACCATGTCGTTGGTGCGGGCCAAAATGTGTGAGGTGATCGGAGGGGCTGAGGACGCGGATCGGAGCTCAGAGTTCTTTACCGTTGGGCTCTTTTCTCTGCTCGATACCATTTTCGATACCACCTTGGAGGAAGTGTTGGAGCAGATGCCCCTGGATCTTGAAATCAGAGAGGCGCTGCTACAACGCAAGGGACGTCTGGGTGTAATTCTTGCTTGTGTAGAGGCGCATGAGAAAGGGCAGTGGGATGTTGTCGAGCGGCACGGATATGGGCAGAAGCTGATAATGGATGCATACCTGGAAGCGCTTGGATGGGCACGTACCGTCCAGGACAATATGGGGGCATGAGCTGAATGCGCATGCAGCAGTTCCTTGCCCCAGCCAAGATAAATCTGTGTTTACATGTACTTGGGCGGCGCGCAGATGGTTACCACGATCTGTGTATGTTGATGCAGAAAGTCAGTTTGTATGACGAGGTGTGGGTTGGTTTGCGGAATGATCCCCTGGTGCGGGTGCAGTGTGATGGTGTTACCCCTCCCGCGGGAAGTGAAAATATTGCCGCCAGGGCTGCGCGCGCGGTATTGCAGCATGACCCTTCGGGGCGCGGAGTCGATATCCGGATTGTGAAACATATCCCTGTCGCCGCAGGGCTCGGCGGTGGTTCCTCCGATGCTGCTGCGGTTCTGCTTGCACTGAACAATCTTCTCGGTCTAGGGCTCAGAAGTGAGATCCTGGCGTATGAAGCCTTAAAGCTTGGAGCAGATGTGCCGTTTTTCCTAGGGCGGTCTCCGGCCTGGGCAGAAGGAGTAGGTGAGCGCCTTACTCCGGTAGAAAGCAGTTTGCCAGCATGTCATTATATCCTCGTCAATCCAGGTCTTCCAGTGTCGACGGCCGAGGTGTACGCCAACGTGCAGAGTTATTCGGAATGGTGTACAGTGGGCAAGTGCCCTGAAACCATCGAAGCTCTGGCGCAACTTTTACATAATGATCTTCAGCTTGCGGCATGCAGGTTGGCACCCCAGGTGGAAGTTGTTATGCAACGCCTACTTGAATGTGGTGCCAGCGGAGTGCTCATGTCCGGCAGCGGCCCTACCGTGTTTGGGGTGTTTGCACATGAATCCGTCGCTCGTGATGGTGCTCGACGTCTGACACAGACCCACGGATGGTGGGCTGAGGTTGTGACTGGAGTCAGCTGAGCGCGGGCATGCGTTAATAACCTGCCAGGAGGCACAAGGAAGGGAAGTAACCAATTTTTTAGTTTGCACCTCGGCGTTGTTTGTTGTATAACGCCCTCCATCGGCGTCGGCAGTAGTTTATGTGAACAGCAGTGTCGGTATATAGACAGAGTATTAAAATGTTGTTGGGGCGTCGCCAAGCGGTAAGGCACCGGATTTTGATTCCGGCATTCCCAGGTTCGAATCCTGGCGCCCCAGCCATAAAACCTCTTGCGATGGCTTAATGTCGTAACCCGGCGTGCCTGGAGAGGTTTTTTTTGTTTTATGTCTATTTTATGGATTGATATCGGGTTAGTTTTAATAAGACGCAGTCAACACTTCAGGATCAGACGTGGAAAAATTTAAAGTTTTTGCGGGGAATTCAAACAGCGCCCTCGCACACAAAATTTGTGTAGATTTAAATGTGCCGCTGGCAAAAGCCAGAGTGACCAGTTTCTCCGACGGGGAAACCATGGTGGAGATAGGGGAGAATGTCCGCGGCCGCGATGTCTATGTGGTACAGTCCACCAGTGCTCCCTGCAATGAAATGTTGATGGAGTTGCTGATTATGGTTGATGCGCTGTCGCGCGCATCCGCAGCGAGTATAACTGCGGTAATCCCATATTTCGGCTATGCACGCCAAGATCGCAAGGTTGCTCCTCGAACTCCGATAACCAGCAAGCTGGTAGCGAATCTGCTCACCACTGCCGGTATTGACCGCGTTGTAAGTATGGATCTGCATGCAGGTCAGATTCAGGGTTTCTTCGACATTCCTGTAGATCACATATATGCTGCTCCGGTATTGCTCGAAGATATTCGTGCTAGATTCACCGGACCTTTGGTTGTGGTTTCGCCGGACGCTGGTGGGACGGAGCGTGCACGGGCTTTCGCTAAACGCATCAACGCCGGGCTGTCTATAATCGACAAACGTCGTAGCAGGGCGAATGTCTCTGAGGTTATGCATATTATCGGAGATGTTGCTGGGCAGGATTGTGTAATAATAGATGATATGATTGATACTGCCGGAACTCTGTGCAACGGTGCGCAAGCGCTCAAAGATGCTGGAGCCAGGCGCATATATGCCTACGCTACCCACGCAGTGCTTTCTGGTCCCGCGCTAGAAAGGATTGAGGCCAGCTGCATTGAGGAGGTTGTAGTTACAGATAGCATCTGCTGCAACTCGAAGCTGGAACGCTGTAAATCCTTGCGCCAACTGTCTGTGTCAGCGTTGCTGGCTGAGGCTATCCGGCGCATCCAAGCTGATGAGTCCGTAAGCTCACTGTTTGTGTGACACCAAAACTGCTAATTCATGAGATGTTGGCGGCGGCTCCAACTAACAGCTGATTAAACAATTAAAGCCTGTTATGCATAGAGTATGAACGCTTTGCCGTAATAATAGAGATGGAGGTATAAAAAGTTATGCAACAGTCTGAACTGAGTGTTTCTTTGCGTGAACGAGTGGGAAAAGGTGGTGCCAGATCAGCACGGCGCGCCGGATTAATTCCAGGGGTCGTGTACGGAGTAGATATCGCGGCTACCCCAGTTCTCGTCAGCCCTAAAGAGCTTACCACTGTTCTAGATACCGATGCTGGTATCAACACCATTCTCACTCTGCGCGCAGAAGGACAACCCTTCAATGGGCTGAATGTGATGGTAAAGGACGAACAGATAAACCCTATCAGAAGAGAGCGGATACACGTGGACTTTCAGGTTGTCGACCTGAAGAAGAAGGGCTACTACATGGTGCCTGTGTTTACTGTGGGCGAGTCTGCCGGTGAAAAAGAAGGAGCTACGCTGCAGCTTATCCGTGTTGAGCTGGAGGTCTACTGTCTCCCCACCAAAGTTCCAGGCCATATCGAGATCGACGTAAGTGCGCTTGAAATCGGTGATAGTATTCATATTGAAGATGTCACTGCCCCGGAAGATGTAGAGTTTGTACATGACGTTAACTTTACCGTTGTTACTGTTGTTGGCTTCAGAGCGTCTGAACTTGATGAAGATGAAGAAGCAGCAGAGAGTGACGTTGAAGAAGCTGGTGAGCAAACCGAAGATACGGAATAGAGATTGAAGATAGTCGCTGGCCTAGGTAATCCTGGGAGTAAATATGCAGATACACGCCACAATGTTGGATTTATGGTGGTTGACTCTCTGGCCAAGATTGCAGGGATTGGTCTGAAAAAAAAGGGCCATCAGGCATTTTATGGCGTCGGACATGTTGCGGGCAACGAAGTGCTGTTACTACAACCGCAGACTTTCATGAATTTGAGTGGCACCAGTGTAGCTTCCGCCTGTAAGGCCACCCGGACAGAAGGTGGTAACGTTATCGTTGTGCACGATGAAATTGATCTGCCGTTCGGAGTTGTGCGCGTTAAGGTTGGAGGTGGGCACGGTGGACATAATGGCCTGCGCCATATCATCCAGCTTATAGGTAATGACTTTGTCCGTGTCCGTATCGGTGTTGACCGGCCTCCAGCGGGGGGAGATACAGCAGCATTTGTGCTGCGCCCTTTTAGCAGCGACGAAAAAAAGGATATTATCAGGGTTCTTGACCATGCAACTCGCGCATTGGAAGTTGTGTTGCACTCAGGTGCACAACAGGCAATGTGCGAATTTAATGGGCAGGATGTGTTGAACGATTAGCCAATAGTTAATGGGAGAGAGTTTCAATGGCGTATTTTGCCGTACTTGTCGGGATAGCTGGCTTTGCCATGGCTATCAATCTGTACCATAAGGTTAAGGCAGAGCCGGTTGGAAGCGAGAAACTGGCTGAAATTTCTGAAGCTATTCATGCAGGGGCCATGGCTTTTCTTAATCGGGAATACCGCGCTTTGGCTGTATTTGTCGGTGTTGTATTTGTCCTGATTACGATTGGCATGCAGATTCAGACCGCACTGGCATTTCTCGGTGGAGCTATGTGCTCCATGGCCTGCGGCTTTATTGGGATGAACGCTGCGACACGTGCCAATGTGCGTACCACAGAGGCTGCGCGCCAGCATGGTCAGGCGCGTGCACTTGAGGTTTCCTACAACGGTGGCGCAGTTATGGGGCTCTCCGTTGCCTCGCTGGGCCTGGTTGGCTTAGGGATTGCCTACATCTTCTTTGGTGGTAATCCGACTACGGCAACCTACATCAACGGGTTTGCTATGGGGGCTTCATCCATCGCGCTGTTTGCCCGTGTTGGTGGAGGAATCTACACCAAGGCCGCTGATGTCGGTGCTGACCTTGTTGGTAAGTTAGAAGCCGGTATTCCTGAGGATGATCCGCGCAACCCCGGGGTCATTGCAGATAACGTAGGTGACTGCGTAGGTGATACCGCAGGTATGGGTGCAGATATCTTTGAATCCTATGTCGGCTCAATTATCGCGACCCTGGCAATCGCAGCAGCAGCAAGTCCCGAACTTCTAGCTAAGCTCGGTACGAACGGTGAAGTTACCCGTTCAACTGCGATGCTCCTGCCTCTGGTGCTGGTTACATTCGGTTTAATATTTTCCTTTGCCGGCATCTACGCCATGAAGCGTTTTCAGGACAAAGACCCAGCGACCGCTTTGCGTCTGACCACCTTTGTAGCCGCTGGACTCTTCGTTGCGTCATCACTGCTTATTATCCCCATAATGGGTTTGAGTTTCGGCATATTTATGGCCCTTGCCGCTGGTACTTTAGCGGGTATCGCCATCGGGCTTGTTACCGAGTATTATACCGCCGCTGCTCCTGTTTTTCGTATCGCAGAAGCGAGTAAAACAGGCCCAGCTACAAATATTATCAGTGGCCTCGCTGTAGGTCTTGAGAGTTGTGTCGCACCTATTCTGATCATTTGTGCGGGCATACTCGTCGCTAACTTCTTTGCTGGGCTCTATGGTATTGGCATTGCAGCAGTTGGTATGTTAGCAACTGTTGGGGTAACCATGACAGTCGACGCCTACGGTCCCATTGCTGACAACGCTGGTGGAATCTCTGAAATGGGAGGTCTTGGCCCTGAAGTACGTAAAATAACAGACGGTCTTGATGCCATTGGCAACACAACGGCTGCTGTTGGTAAAGGGTTTGCTATTGGCTCGGCTGCTTTAACTGCGTTGGCGCTGTTTTCGGCCTACGCCACAACAGTTGGACTGCAGAGCATAGACCTGATCCAGCCTAAAGTTGTGGTTGGCCTTTTTATCGGTGGGTGTATCCCGTTTCTAATCGGTTCTATGACCATGAACAGTGTTGGCCGCGCAGCTTCACAGATGGTGGATGAAATCCGGCGTCAATTCCGTGAGATTCCAGGTTTGCTCGAAGGCAAGGAAGGAGTCAAGCCTGAGTCTGAGAAATGTGTAGATATTTCTGCAAAGGCTGCACTTAAAGAGATGATTCTCCCTGGTGTGATTGCAGTGCTTGCACCGCCAATTGTAGGATTCCTTCTTGGGAAAGAAGCTCTGGGCGGCATGCTGGCCGGTGCAACTCTGGCAGGAGTACTGCTTGCTTTGATGATGTCCAACGGTGGTGGCGCATGGGACAATGCCAAAAAATACATCGAAGGTGGCAAGCTCGCCGGTGAAGAGAAGGGTGGCGAAGCACATAAAGCTGCGGTTGTAGGGGATACCGTTGGAGACCCGTTCAAGGATACCTCCGGCCCGGCTATGAATATCTTGATCAAGCTGATGAGCGTTGTGTCTCTGGTTTTGGCACCGCTGCTTGTATAAAATTAGCTGAATACCTGTGTATGATGATAGCCGAGGCAGTTGCCTCGGCTATCATTGTTTGGAGAATAATATAATGGGATTTAAATGCGGAATTGTCGGCTTGCCGAATGTGGGTAAATCGACAATATTTAACGCGATAACAAGCGCTGGCGCAGAAGCGGCAAATTACCCTTTTTGCACTATTGAGCCCAACGTAGGTGTAGTTGCAGTACCCGACACACGTCTGGATGTCCTTGAGGAAATTGTAAAGCCGCAACGGGTTTTACCTACGACTATGGAATTTGTCGATATTGCGGGGCTGGTCAAAGGGGCAAGCAAGGGCGAGGGGCTTGGTAATCAGTTTCTGGGACATATACGCCAGGTTGATGCTGTGGCAAATATCGTGCGCTGCTTCGATGATGACAACGTGGTGCATGTAGATGGTAGCGTTGATCCACTGCGAGATATTGACGTGATCCAGACGGAGTTGGGCCTGGCAGATCTCGAAGTTGTGGAACGACGGGGCGCACGCTTGCGTAAACTCGCAGCAAGCGGCGATAAGGCTGCACGTGCAGAATTGGACGTATTGGATAGGCTGACGGTGGGACTCGATTCTGGACAGAGCGCACGCCTTGTCAAGCTTAGTGGAGAAGAACGCGCATTGGTGGCGCATCTGAACCTCATCACCATTAAGCCAGTTTTATACGTGGCTAACGTTAGTGAGGATGATCTGGCCGGAGAACACGAGTATGTTGAACAGGTGCGTGAATACGCACACTCACAAGGGGCAGAAGTGGTTATTATCTGTGGGAAAATTGAGTCAGAAATAGCCGAACTGGATGCAGAAGAAAAGCAAGAGTTCCTGGCTGAACTTGGACTTGCCGAGTCCGGGTTAGCTCGGATGGTGCGGGCTGGTTATGCACTTCTCGACTTGATTACCTATTTCACCGCAGGGGTAAAAGAAGTGCGCGCGTGGACTGTCCCGTTAAACAGTCGTGCTCCGCAGGCTGCTGGTGTTATACACACAGACTTCGAGCGAGGTTTTATCCGTGCAGAAGTTATTGCATACGCCGATTTCGTTAGTTGCGGAGGTGAGGCCAAAGCGCGAGATAAGGGGCTTCTACGCATCGAAGGCAAGGACTATGTCGTACACGATGGCGATGTCATGCATTTTAGGTTTAATGTCTGATTTTCCCGGCGAGTGCGCCATGGAAAGTCATAGACACTACCACAGCAATGTGTTAGTAAGGACGATTGCAAGTCGAGCAGTACAAATGGGTTGTTTGCTCGCTCCTTGCTCCGGGGATGACCGGGGCTGTAATCCAGAAGGAGGAAGTTAAAATGCGTACGTATGAGACTATTTTCATCATTCGGCCACAAATTGCCGGGGATGAGTACACTGCTCTGCTTGGAAAGTACAAGCAGATTCTTGCTGATGAGAATGCTGAGATCCTCAGATGTCAGGAATGGGGAACAAAGCGTCTGCCTTATATCGTCAAAAAACAGGACCAGGGAACCTTTGTCCTAATCAATTTCAATGCCGGTAACACCGTGGTAAAGGAATTTGAACGACGTATGCGGATTGATGATGCAATTATGCAATTTCAGACGGTCTTACTTGAAAACGGTCTTGATCTCAATGCACCCGAATCGGCTGCACAGACCGCTGAAGACGACTTAGATGAAGACGACAGTGAGCAAGACGAAGAGCAGGACTAGATCTGACTTTAACCCGGAACGGGAGGGATAAGTACCATGGGATTTGATAACAAAGGTGTAGCACGTCGTCGTTTCGGACGGCGCAAGGGATGTCGTTTTTGCGCAGACAGTGAAATTAAAATTGATTACAAGGATGTTCGTACGCTGAAATATTTTGTTTCAGAGCGCGGTAAAATTGTACCACGACGCATTTCCGGCAACTGTGCCATTCATCAACGTAAAATTACCGAAGCAATTAAGCGCGCGCGCAATATCGCGCTGATCTCGTTTACCTCAAAGCGCACCATTGAGTAGATGGCAAAAATAAGATAAAGATGACAGATAAGCCCATGCATATACAGCTCAGATATAATAAGTCTTTGCTGGGGACAACTCTACTGAGTTCAGCTTTGAGCATCATACTGCTCATGGCCGCGGCTTATGTAGGTCCTGTTGGGGCTTTTCTGCATGTATTTCTAGCCGTTCCACTTGCTTTGGCTGGGTATACCGCAGGGATTGTGGCAGCGCTGTTGGTTTTGCTTATATCGCTGGTGGTTCAGTTCATGACTGCTGGCGAGGCTGCACTCCTGCTGTACCTGGCTCAATTTGGTCTGCCAGGACTATGTTTGGTTTATGCCTTACGCCACAACATTGGCTGGCCCCGCGCGGTGTTTTATGCCCTACTGGTTGGAATTGCAGCCCTTGGTGCGCTTGCCACTTATTCGGCTTCTATGGCGGGCAGTAGTGTTTCGACACTGGTGGCTGACTATATCGACGCCGAGATGCGACAAATTCATGTCGTCTACAGTCAAGCTGGCATAGAAGGGCAACAGCTAAAGGAACTTGCTGCTGTGGTAGAAAACACAGCTATCTTTCTGAAGCGTGCCTATGTGGGTATCACCGTCGCGGCTTTGGGTCTGGTCTATTTGGTTACGGTGGTGGTGCTTTACACTGTGGGTAAGGGCAGATACACTCTGCCCGGGATTGCTTTTCACCACTTCAAGGTTGCAGAGCCTGTTATTTGGTTGCTGATTGGCGCTGGATTTGCTCTGTTGCTGCCTCTTGGCTGGTTGCAGATCGCGGCCTTGAATATTTTGACCGTATTGTTGCCTCTGTACTTTGTACAGGGTATAGCAATTGTTGCGTTTTATTTCAAAAAAAAGGCGTTTTCGTTTTTAGCGTGTTTGTTTGCCTATACCATCTTGTTGATAGTTAATCCATTGCCGTTGATGGTGGCAGCTTTGGGGATATTTGATCTTTGGTTTGATTTTCGCAAGCCCCGCGTCAAAACGAC
>JAVERW010000156.1:0-2771 GCA_034006915.1 Desulfuromonadaceae bacterium
ACATCTGACGGATAAACGCGTTGCCGTCGGAATCACGAATGTCGTAGAAGTTTTCCCCTTCTTGCTCCGGATGGATGGTGAAGGTTCCCTTGCTGTCCATAGCGAAGATATAGCCAGTTTTTGCCACACGTTTTTGTTTGATCTTGTCTTTGAGTTCCTCCAGCGCCTGGTGTTCGTAGGTAGCGTTGGCGTAGCTCTCTTCGATATAACCTGCCGCAGCGATGACCCAGTCCCACTCGGGGAAATAGGTGTAGAGCGCAAGCTTCTCCCGATAATCGATGTCGCCCAGCACTTCATTGCGCCAGGGGTAGCGCATCTCGTGCACTGTTCCGGGAGGAGAATTGAGTGCGGTCTCGATCATTTCGCGGATGAACTTGCGTCCGTTGCCATCTTCTTCGGCAAGGATGTTTTCTCCCTCACGCGCTATATGGGTTTGGAGTACACCTGCGCTGGAGAGGGTGTATACATAGCCACTGGCCCCAATGCTGATCTGCTTCAGCAGTGTCCTTGCTTGGTTGCGGGCCAACGCTGGGTCAAGGTGGCCCTCCTGTTCGAGGCGATATTTTTCCTGTGTCATGTCGTGCGCAACTCGCAACAGGTTTTCCAGTTCGCGCGTAAAGTCTTTTTTACGTTCCTGCTGATACACCTGAAATTGCTGGTAGTGAGATTCAAGCAGATGGCGAGTAAAGGTTGCCATGTGTTCCAGGTCATCGCGACTGGCCTGGTTGATTCCGCTGCGGGCCAAGTCGGAAGCATTGTAGCCGACAATGTTGCCCACCAGCAGCAGTGGAAGAAACACCAGTGGCAGGATTATGCTCAGCAGCTTCCAGCGCAGCTTCATATTTTTAAACAAGGTTGCTATAGACATTGTTCTTCATATTGTTTCAGCTAAGGGTTCTGCCAAGATTTCTGTTGATGTTTCACTTATGGGGAAAGTCCGCTGCCGGTATCGGGCAGAGAAAATGCACGCCGGTAGTGGCGGATCTGGATCAGGGCGATTTTACATGCGCTGAGGATGGGTACTCCTATGATCATCCCCAGAACGCCATATATCTTTCCCCCCATTATGATTGCGAGTATCACTAGCAGGGGATGAAGGTTAGCATAGCGAGAAATAAGAATCGGAATCAGGATAAAATTGTCGAGGATTACCTGGGTGATAATTATGTACAAGATCACAATCCACCAGAACTGGGTTCCAAAGCCAAGGTCGATCATTGCAATGGTGATTCCAGGGATCATCCCCACCAGTGGTCCCACGTAGGGGATAAGGTTGGTTACTCCAGCAAAAATTCCCAGCAGGGGCGCATAGCGGATATCCGTCAGGCTTAGTCCGGCGGTTATGCATAAGCCTACGATGGTGGCTTCTATGATGCGCCCACGCACAAACCTGGCGGTTTGACGGCTGATGAGATAGGAGAGGTCGTGAGCCATCTCAAAATAACGGTTGGGTGCCATCGCGGTAAGACTGCGTCGAATGTTAGCGCCGTCGCGGATAAAGAAAAACGCAAACAGTGGCACTAAAATCATCAGGCTACCAAGTTTAACTGCCGATTTGGGTGTGGCTACAATGAGAAAAGAGAAGAACTTTTCCGCGCCGGTGCGCACTGTTTCGGTCAGGTCGTAGTGCTCCAAAAAAGGGAACTCCTGCTGCCAGGAGAGCTGTGCATTCTTGAGGTAATTTATCAGTCCTGTGGTGTAGCGCGGGAAATCCTGCATTAAGGAGATCCACATCTGTTGTGAGTAGGCCACCAGCCAGCTGCCTGAAAACCATAACATCGCTGCAAGACAGAAAAAAATGGCCAAGGTGGAGCGGCTGCGCGGAATGTGGTATTTTTCTAGCTTGCTAACTACAGGGTCGAGCACAAGGGCCGCCGCCATAGCCAGAATCAGCGGAACAAAAATCCCGGCAGCAGCTGAACGCAGCGTCAGAGCGATGGTGGATGCCGAGGAAAAGATAGCTAGGCCACTAGCTAGCGCTGCGGTCATTACCAGATAAAAAACCAGAAACTGGGCGCGGGTCATATTCATGGATACCTAAGATGCTCCATTAGTTGTCTGTTGTTTGCGCAACTCCAGGATAGCGTTCTGCAGCCGTTCACTGATAACTGAAGTGAGCCCGAGTAAAATACGATTGGCAATTTCTGGGTGGCGTTCAGCAATGGCTAACAGATCGGAACGAAACAGTCCGGCTAGTTCGCAGTTTTCGTTGCACGAAGCAGAGATAACTCGTGCCGCCGGAGTTGCAATGGTGGTTTCGCCAAAAAAATCACCGGGGCCGAGGACGCTCAAGTCTTCGCGGCGTTTGAACTGATCACGCGTGAAAAGGGTGACATATCCGCTGCGGATGATATACATCCCCGAGCCGGGATCACCCTGCTCAAAGACGATCTCTCCTGGCTCATAGGTGCGAGTGTGCAGCAAAGTTTTTAAGTAGTTGAAATCACGCTTCTTTAGATGCGAAAATACCGCGATGCGTTGCAGGAAGGCACTTAGGCTTTCCCCTTCTTTATTGGTGCGAAATATTCTGTCCCACAGATTTTGCATTAAATGTTCTCCATGTGCTGCAAACATGCAATTCGGAAGCGATTCTATACCATCCGCGGCGAAGAAAACCAGTAAATTTCCCGCAGACAGGGTGCAGCCGCAGTGAATTCGCTGCCCTACGACGGAATAAACTAAGAATATATCACTAACAACACGGCGCTACTTTTTGGGACATCCATGCGAGCTTTTACCAAAACCCGGTTGATTCGAGATTGAGATGGCAG
>JAVERW010000157.1:0-2746 GCA_034006915.1 Desulfuromonadaceae bacterium
TCTGAGCCTTTCCAACGAACTGCAGGAGGACAAAAAATCGATCTATGCCGACGCACGCCTGTTTCACGGACCTGCGTTGCAAGGGCTGGAGCAAGTCCTGGGACTCAGTGCCGAAGGAATCAGTGCCATGGCCCACAACACCGCCACCCCGGCGAGTTGGATGCAGACACCACTACGCCACAACTGGCTGAGCGCACCCATGCTGCTAGACAGTAGCTTCCAACTCATGATTCTATGGTGTTTTGCACGCCAACAATGCGTTTCGTTGCCCAGCTATATCCGCCATTACCGCCAATTTGTGGATACCATTCCGACGCAAGAACTGACCCAGATTAACTGCCTCATACGCAACAGCAGCGCTTCCATGGTTCAGGCAGATATAGATTTTGTCACCCCGGATTCAGATCTGCTGCTGGCGCGCATTGAAGGGTATGAGTGCACCATGACGGACAATCTAGGCGGTGCTTTTGCCTGCAACACCTTAGATTAAAGCGCCCAAAATTGGAGTTTACATGGATATTCAACTGGAGTGCCTGCCCTGTTTTATCAACCAGACCTTAAGCGTTCTCAAGATGGTGGAGGCGGAAGAAAGCACACGCGAGACCATTATGCGCCAAGTCTTGAGTACCCTTGGCAGCATGAATTACAACCAATCCCCACCACAACAGGCACAGCAAATTCACGCCCTGATTCGTGAGCTGTGCAACAACCCAGACCCATATGCAGCGCAGAAACGCGCCGATATGGATTTGGCGCTACAGCTGTATCCAATAATTGCTCCTGATGTGGAGAACGCCGAGGATCCATTTTATGCTGCTCTTCAGATGGCGATAGCAGGGAACAGTCTGGATCACGGGGTCTACCATGACCTAAGCTCAGCTCAAGCGCGTGCATTCTTAGAACAGGGGCTGCACAGCACAATTGTTGGGGACTTATCCCAGTTCCGTGCCGAGATTGAAGCGGCTGAGTCTATTTTATATCTGGGGGATAATGCCGGAGAGATTGTCTTCGATCGTTTCTTGCTTCAGCACCTGCAGCACTGCAATGTCACTTACGCCGTACGTGGTGGCGCTATACTCAACGACGCATTACTCGCCGATGCCAAGGATGCAGGCATTGATAAAATGGTAACCCGCCTTATTGATAATGGAGATGATTCTCCAGGAACAGTGCTATCCCGTTGTTCCTCTGAGTTCCAACAGATCTTCGCCGCCGCCGATCTCATCATTGCAAAAGGGCAAGGCAACTATGAAACCCTGAGCGAACACAGCGCAAATATCTATTTTCTGTTGAAAGCCAAGTGTCCAGTGGTTGCAAACCACATCGGCTGTGAAGTTGGTGATGCCCTGGTCTATCGGCGCCAACCTAACTGATAACAGTTCCCTTACAGACATTCAAATTCGAGGAGCATCATGTCCAGCACCTACGGTACCCTGTTTAAAATATCCACCTTTGGCGAATCCCATTGCCCCGGAGTTGGTGCCGTGGTTGACGGAGTTCCTCCCCGCCTGCGTATCACCCCCGAACAGCTTCAAGTACAGTTGGATCGGCGCCGTCCCGGGCAGAACAAGCTCGGTACCCAGCGTAAAGAATCCGATAAAATTCAGATTCTGTCCGGGGTAGAAAACAACCTTTCGTTGGGAACCCCCATAGCTCTTCTGGTAGCCAACACCGACCAACGCCCCGGAGACTACAGCAGCATGCGCGACACCCCTCGCCCATCGCATGCCGATTTCACCTACAGCATGAAGTACGGTATCAACGCCTCCAGCGGCGGCGGTCGCGCCAGTGCGCGCGAAACCATTGCCAGAGTCGCAGCGGGTGCCATTGCCGAGATTTTTCTAACCACCAAATATGGAATCGAGATCATAGCCTGGGTCAGTTCGGTGGGCAACATTGATGCTCCGGCGGTGGATATGGACAACATCACCCGCACGCTAGTGGATCAGAATGACGTACGCTGCCCCGACAACGTCAGCGCTGCTGCCATGGAAGATGAGATTGAGCAGGCAACGGCAGCTAAGGATTCCATTGGCGGCATTATCACCTGCGTATGCCGTAATGTCCCTGCGGGCTGGGGTGAACCAGCCTTCAACCGCCTTGAAGCAGCCCTGGCGCAAGCCATGCTCTCAATCCCAGCTGCAAAAGCCTTTGAGATAGGCTCCGGCTTCGGCGGTACCCGTCAGCGCGGTTCGGTACACAATGACCCTTTCGTGCGCAAACAAGACCGGCTCGGCACCAGCAGCAACAACAGTGGCGGCGTGCAGGGGGGGATCTCCAACGGTGAACCCATCTACTTTCGCGTAGGCTTCAAACCCACCGCCACCATCGGGCATCCCCAACGCACCGCCACCTATGCCGGAGAAGAAACCATTTTAGCCGCCAAAGGGCGTCACGACCCCTGCGTCGTCCCGCGCGCAATACCCATAGTGGAAGGGATGGCTGCGCTGGTATTAGCGGATATGGCGTTGATGCAGCAGGCTAGACTCGGGTAAGCTACTTATCCCTCACCTGACAATGGTCTATCTAAAAGAACGATAGCGGATTGTTTACAGACACGTCCAACAGACAAAGTGCAGGATATTCGCCTGTCTTTAAGAATTGTATTTGAACTTAATGCATAGAGACTTTATGCCCCCATGCTTTTAGACTTATTTCCCGCTATCTTATTTACACTAAGGGATAAAGCAGCCATTTGTGAAAATCCCCCTACTGTTCCACGGCAATACTGCGCACCATAAAATGG
>JAVERW010000158.1:0-2737 GCA_034006915.1 Desulfuromonadaceae bacterium
AGGTCGATCACGTGGTCTGCAAGTTTTATTACATCCAGATTGTGTTCAATAATCAACACGGTATTGCCGGTATCCACCAGACGCTGGATCACCTCCATCAATTTACGCACGTCATCAAAATGTAGCCCGGTGGTGGGTTCGTCCAGAATGTAGATGGTACGCCCGGTGGCGCGTTTCCCCAGTTCGCGCGCGAGCTTAACCCGCTGCGCCTCACCGCCGGAGAGGGTGGTGGCATTCTGCCCGAGCTTGATATAGCCCAGCCCCACGTCTCTGACGGTCTGGAGTTTATTGTTGATGCGCGGGATATTTTCAAAAAACCGGCTCGCCTGATTCACGGTCATATCCAACACGTCGGCGATGCTTTTCCCCTTGTAGTGCACCTGCAGGGTTTCGCGGTTGTAACGACTGCCCCCGCACACCTCGCACTGCACATACACATCGGGGAGAAAGTGCATTTCGATCTTCATCACTCCATCGCCGCTGCACGCTTCACAGCGTCCCCCTTTAACGTTAAAGGAGAACCGTCCCGGCTTATAGCCGCGCACCTTGGCTTCGGGTAGTTGAGCAAACAAGTCGCGGATATCCCCAAAGACGCCGGTATAGGTAGCCGGATTGGAGCGCGGGGTGCGCCCGATGGGGGACTGATCGATATCTACCACCTTATCCAGCTGCTCGTGCCCTTCGAGGCGACGATAGATCCCACCTTTCTCGCGGCTGCGGTTGAGTTCATGCGCCAAGGCACGGTACAGGGTATCAATAACCAGAGTGGATTTGCCCGAACCGGAAACTCCGGTTACACAGGTGAGCACCCCGAGGGGGAAACGCACATCCAAATTGTGTAGATTGTTACTGCTGGCACCCTTGAGTTCTATAAAGCGCTCACTGCAGCGCCGCTGCGCCGGCACCGGAACCTCCAGCACTCCGTTGAGATATTTCCCCGTGAGGGATTCGGGATCGGCCAGGATCTGTTCCGGAGTACCTTGGGAGACTACCCTGCCACCATTTATACCCGCCGCTGGGCCCATATCGATGACGTGGTCAGCTTCGAGGATGGTTTCTGCATCGTGCTCTACCACCAGCACTGTATTGCCCAGATCACGCAGATGCATAAGGGTATCAAGCAGGCGGCGATTATCCCGCTGGTGCAGACCGATGGAAGGTTCGTCCAGAATATACAGCACCCCCATCAGGGAGGAACCGATCTGGGTCGCAAGGCGAATACGCTGCCCTTCGCCGCCGGAGAGGGAACCCGCCGCACGACTCAAGGTGAGGTAGTCGAGCCCAACCTGGTCAAGAAATCCTAAACGCTCGTTGATCTCCTTCAGAATCCGGCGTCCGATCTCAGCATCCTTGGAGCTGAGCTTCAGGGTGGAGAAAAAGGCGCGTGCCTGGGCAATGGAGAGGCGGGTGATGTCGTCAATGTTCTTCTCCGCCACGCGCACATGCAGCACCTCGGGGCGTAGACGCGCACCGTTACAGGTGGGGCACGGCATGATATCCATGTAGCGTTCCATCTTTTCGCGCAGATTGTCGCTGTCACTCTCGCGATAGCGCCGCTCTAGGCTTGGGATCACCCCTTCGAAGGCTTTCTCAAAGTAATGGCGCTGCTCCCCCTGATCGTAATAAAAGCGGATCTGCTCCTTGCCAGAGCCGTACATGAGCATCTCTCTGATCTCAGCGCTCAAGTCGGCATAGGGGGTATCGAGGGAGAATTTGTAGTGGTGGGCGAGGGCATCCAACAACTGCTGATAATAATATGCGCGCCTCGTCACCCAAGGTTCGATGGCACCTTCACGCAGGGTCACTTCTGCATGAGGGACAACCTGTTCCGGGTCAAAATAGTTGCGCGTCCCCAAGCCGGAGCAATCGGGGCAAGCCCCTTGGGGATTATTGAAGGAAAACAGGCGCGGCTCAATCTCCATGTAGGAGAGGCCACAGTCGAGACATGCATGTTTTTCGGAAAAGCGCAGACATTCACCCTCCACCACCTGGACCTGCACCAATCCTTCCCCCAGACGTAGCGCGGTCTCCAACGAATCAGCCAAGCGCCCTTCGAGTCCCTCTTTCATAATCAGGCGGTCAACCACCACCTCAATAGTATGTTTTTTGTTTTTGTCCAACTCAGGAGCTTCGGCCAATGCATAAATCTGTCCATCGATGCGCGCACGCACATAGCCTTCAGCCTGCAGTTGTTTCAGTTCGCGCTTATATTCCCCCTTGCGCTCACGCACCAGAGGAGCCAGCACCAGCAGGCGCGTACTTTCGGGCTGTTGCATCACCTGATCTACAATCTGCTGCACGCTCTGGGGTTCGATCTCACGCCCGCAGCGATGACAAAATATTTTACCGATGCGCGCAAACAGCAGGCGCAGGTAGTCGTAGATCTCGGTCACAGTCCCGACGGTAGAGCGTGGATTTTTCGAAGTGGTTTTTTGCTCGATGGAGATCGCCGGGGAGAGTCCGTCGATGCTATCCACATCGGGTTTTTCCATCTGCTCCAGAAACTGGCGCGCATAGGCAGATAAACTCTCCACGTAGCGGCGCTGACCTTCGGCGTAGATGGTATCGAATGCCAAGGTGGACTTACCCGAACCCGACACTCCGGTGATTACCACAAGTTTATCTCGGGGTATCTCCACGTCGATATTCTTCAGGTTGTGCTCACGCGCTCCCTTGACAATAATTTTATCGAACATGCATAAACCTTCCTGTTTTGGCTTATTTTTCTTTAGCTGAC
>JAVERW010000038.1:0-18386 GCA_034006915.1 Desulfuromonadaceae bacterium
ATGAGGTTCGCTTTCATGATCAGCGTCTGGTGCATGATTTTATCACCAGTGCAGTGCGCCAGCAACTGCGTGGAGTTTGCGAGGCGGGTGGCTTCAAGCAAGGAGCAACCTCTGCAGAACCGCAAAGGTCTGGCATCGACCCTCACGCAGGACGTACGGGCTCATTTTTCCCCGCTGGCGAGGTTGCTATCGCAGCGTCAACATTTACTCCTGTTCCGCCCCCTGTTTCCCATCCTATGCCATATCCTGGCGCAGCGGAAGAGGCAACGGAACCTGATCGGGTGGCTGAGATTGATAGCCGTTGGAATGCAATGCCTGCTGCCGATATGGTTCAGGGAGAAATTGCATCAGCGCCGATTCAATCGGCACAACGTGTTTGTCCAAGCGGAGCGGCGACCTCCACACCAGAGTATTTTTCATCTCTGCATCTCATCGGTCAGTACGCCCATAGCTACATGGTGTGTGCTGACGGAGACGCTCTGGTGCTGATCGACCAACATGCCGCCCATGAACGCATTGGTTTTGAACGTTTGCGGGAGCAATACGCGCGCCGAGCGGTTGAACGGCAAGAACTGCTGTTCCCTCTGATGTTGGAACTAACTCAGATCCAAGACACGCAGATGCGTGAACAAACAGAGTATTTTGCCCACCTTGGGTTTGAACTTGAACCGTTTGGTGGCACTACTTGGGCATTGAAGGCTCTACCCGTTTTGCTCGAAGAACACGATATTGCCAGCCTAGTTTTAGACATTCTCGCAGATTTAAGCACTTGGGGCACGTCGCAGGCACAGCGTCAGGCAGTGGATGATGTCTTGATCAAAATGGCCTGCCACAGCATGGTGCGTGCCAACGAAAAGCTGGATCAGCGCGAAATGCGGGCGCTTCTGACACAATTGGATCAGGTTGACTTCAACCGCCACTGCCCGCACGGGCGCCCAGTGTTGCACAAAATATCCCGGCGCGAAGTGGAGAAGTTTTTCTCCCGTACCTGATCCTCTGAGGGGTATATCTTCCGATTAGAGAGGGGTAAGAGCTGAAAATAGCTGCGTATAAAAACTAGCGTGCGCCCATGTTGTCTTATGCAACCCCGATGACCATAAAGCACGCAACATACTTTGCAAGGGTATATCTTGGTATGAGAACGATAGGAAAAATACCGTTGCTGGTAATAACTGGCCCGACAGCTGCGGGCAAAACTGCCTTGGCCCTTGAACTGGCTGCACACCGAGACATAGAAATAATTTCAGCCGATTCACGTCAAGTGTACCGTCATATGGACATAGGTACCGCAAAGGCAAGCGCGCAAGAACGCGCCCACGTTGCGCATCACTGTATAGATGTCGTGGATGTAGATGAACCCTTCAGTGTCTCTGCTTTTAGTGAAATGGCCCATGCGGCTATCGAGGATATTCACCACCGTGGGCGGCTGCCTGTTGTTGTGGGTGGGACCGGTTTGTATATCCGTGCTCTGACTTGGGGTCTTGCCCCTCTGCCGGGAGCCGATGAAACGCTACGCCGTAAGTGGCATGCGCTGGAAAATGAAAAAAAAGGAAGCCTGCACACCTGCTTGAGCCAGATCGATCCTGAGATGGCAAAAGGGTTGCATATAAACGATGTCACGCGTATTATCCGTGCTCTTGAGGTGCATACCCTGACGGGTAGAACTATGTCGAATTGGCAGGATGAGCATCGTTTTGCCGAGCGACCCTACTGTGCGCTCAAGTTAGCAGTAACCTGCGAACGTACCCAGTTGTACCAACGTATAGAGGAACGGGTTGAGCTGATGCTAACTCAGGGACTTATAGAAGAAGCGCGAATGCTGTTACAGCGCGGCTACAGCCCTGAGCTTAAAGTGATGCGTACAATCGGCTACCAGCAGAGTGTCGCCTACTTGCGTGGCGAGCTTAATTTAGCTCAGGCGACTGAGCAGATAAAGCGCGATACCAGAAGATATGCAAAGCGTCAGTTGACTTGGCTGCGCCACGATAAAGAAATAAATTGGCTTGAATGCCCTTTGGACTCTGGTAGTATCGACAAGTGGGTTGACAAACTTTTATGCAGATGCAGATGAAATGAAGGAGAGAGAACATGGCAAAAACCCCTTTTAATATTCAGGATCAATATCTGAATCAGGCACGTAAAGAGCGGGTAAAACTGAATATCGTCATGATGTCCGGGGAACAACTGCAGGGCTATATTAAATCGTTTGATAACTTTTGTGTCCTAGTGGAAAGTGACGGTGATTATCTCTTGTACAAACATGCCGTTTCTTCCATCACGTCCACGGACGGTTTGTTTAAACTGCACGGAAGTCGTGACTAAGAAACACCGCTGAGATTTTAAGCTACAGGCCCCCTGCTGTTACAGCAGGGGGCCTGTAGTGTTTCTGTAGCCACACTGGCAGAAGAAAGCCTGACACTGAGTAGGCTTGGAGCCATGCCAGAGTCCATTCAATAGCCCCTTTAAAGAACCTGCTTAAGTGCCTATGTTGCAGATAGATTCCATACATCCTGACAGTATTGCCGCAGAGTTGGGGGTTGCCGGTGGCGATTATCTTGTGAGGATAAATGGCCAAGAGGTTAACGATGTAGTTGACTATCAGCGCCTAACGGCCCGTGGTCATCAACTGCTGGTTGAGGTTGAGACGGCTGCTTCGGAGATATGGGAACTTGACATAGAGTACGAAGTAGATCAGATGCTAGGGTTTGAGTTTAGTCATCCATCTTCGCGCGCATGTTCGAATAATTGCCAATTCTGCTTTGTGCGCCAGCTCCCTCCAGGGATGCGTTCCACTCTGTATGTGCGAGATGATGACTACCGTTTTTCTTACCTATACGGTGCCTATATCAGCCTAACTAATTTGCAGCGCCATGATGTTGAGCGAATTAAAGCCCAGAAGTTATCCCCGCTGTATATATCGGTTCACAGCTCTGCTGCCACGGTGCGTGCACAGCTTTTGGGGCGGCATAGTGCTGACAGCGCTGCGGTTATGCCCCTAGTGCGGGAGCTGGCACAGGCGGGGATTGTAATGCACACCCAAGTGGTTTTGTGCCCGGGGATAAATGATGGTCAGGTGTTGGACCAGACCGTTTCCGACTTGTTTGATCTGTATCCGGCGGTAGAGAGTTTGGCCGTTGTGCCGGTGGGACTGACCCGTTACCGCGAGGGTTTGCCTGAACTGCATATGGTAACTTCGACTCAGGCCAAGAGGTTACTCGAACAGGTGGAACGCTGGCAACAGCGCTGCCTAGCACGGTCAGGCGCACGTTTTGTGTTTGCGGCGGATGAGCTCTACTTGACGGCACAACGGCCATTCCCTCCTCATGCCGCCTATGAGAATTTCTGTCAGATCGAAAACGGGATTGGGCTTATTGCCGAGTTTGAAAACCAGAGTGCTGAGGTGCTGGCAGAAGTGGAGACAGAGTTCTGTGCTGGAGTAAAAGCTACTCTGGTATGTGGTTATTCCGCACGTCATACCCTTGAAGCGTTTGTGGGTAAATTTAATCTCAAAGCACAAACCCAACTGCAGGTTCATGCAGTGAGCAATCATTTCTGGGGCGAACGTGTCACAGTGAGTGGTTTGCTGACCGGTAGAGACATTGTCGCCTCACTCAACCATGCGTGTAGGCATGGTTTTGATCCCGGGCAGGCCATATTACTGCCGGCGGTGATGTTTAAGGAAAATACCGATATCCTGCTGGATGATATGGAGTTACATACCCTGGCACAGAGTCTTGGAATTGGAGTAATTAAAATTGCCCCGGATCCGTGGGCGGTCTTGGATGTAGTAGAAGAACTATGTGCAAGTTGATGTCAGCGCAGTTTTCGCTTATCGTTGTGATATGCGCCATCTGTTTGCTTGTTAATTCAAAAAGAGAGATACACCTATGACGCTCGAAGAGATTACAGCCTCTGCCTTGGATCATATGGAGCTGGGCGATTACGCGGCGGCGGTTAAACTGCTGGAACAAGGATGCAAACAATTCACTGAAAATGCCGATCTGTTGGTGCTTTATGCTGAAGCTTTGGGAGCAAATGGAGCAGAAGACAAGGCCATAGCCCTGTTGGAGAAATACCTTGAAAAAAATGGCCCTTCAACGGAGATCCTTTTTGCCCTGGGGGATGAATATTTTGCTAAACAAAAGTATGCCCAGGCAGTTGAGTGCTATAGGCAACTTCTTTCTGAAGTCGATGCCGCTGCAGAGGCGAATGTGCGCATAGGACTCGTGCAGATCGCAGAGCAAGGGTGCGAAAAAGCAGAAGAATACTTCCATAAAGCGCTGCAGATAGATGAAAACTGTTTAGCGGCAGCTAACTCCCTTGGAGACTTATTTTTTGAAAGCGGACACCTGCAGCAAGCCAAGAACTGGTACCAGCGTGCTATGGAGATTGACCCGCAAGACGTCGAGGCGTATGCCAATATGGCCGATGTGCTGTACGAGCAGCAGGAACGGGACGTTGCGGGAGAACACGCACGCAAAGCCCTTGAGTTGGATGAACGCTGTGCTCCTGCTTGGCTCACCCTCGGATATCTGCATATGGATGCAGATGAGATTGAGCAAGCCTGTGATTGCTTTGAACAATTCCTCGACCTTGAAACTAGTCCGGTTGCGGCGGATCTCATTGTAGAAGTAGGTGCTGTTCTCAAAGGGCTAAAGGGCGATTGAGGTGTTGAATGCCGATTGGGAGGCGGTGTGCAGACGCTGTGGCCGCTGTTGTTATCATAAGGTTCTCTATCGCAAGATTGTGTACTCCACCAATATCCCGTGTACATTTCTCAATCTCGACACCATGGAGTGTAGCATCTACCCCAACCGTAATATGATTAATCCTCAGTGTGCTATACTCACCCCTAAGCTTGTGCGTTCGGGGGCGCTTCCGCCCGGATGTGCATATCTGCAAGCGCTTGAGTGCGATGCCTGCGCCAGTCACCACATCACCGAACTGCCTGCATCTCTGCAGCGTCGCCTTATGCGCCATCTGCAATAGGTGTTCCTGTTGTCCGTCTGGTCAATATATCCATTGGGTGCGCACAGAATTATCTGTTAATATAGAACGCTGTTGGTGGTAAAACGCTGTTGTGGCGGAGAGGTGTGCAGCTGTAAAAAAATTGCGCCAGAATAAGGAAGAATTGTATGCAGAGAGTGACTTTAAGACATGCGCGCTTGATCCGCCTAGTCGCGATTATAGCCCTTGGTGTTATCTTCGCAGGGTCGAGTACGGTCATAGCTCTTTATTTTCTGGCGACACCTGACAAGATCAGCACTACACTGATACCGGTACTGGAAGAGAAACTTAACTGCGAGGTGAAATTTTCCCGCCTGGAGGTTAACTTGCTCTCCGGGGTGAAGCTCAATGATCTCACCCTTGCAGACAAAGGGGAAATCGATCCCTGGTTTCAGGTAGATAAAGCCGTTCTTAGTTACCGCATTCTGCCATTGTTGCGAGGTCGTATTGTTATAGATGAAGTGCGTCTGGATACACCTCGAGTTGTGGTATTGCGCAATGCCGATGGCAGTATCACTGCAGGTAATATTCTCGATCAAAGAAAGTCACAGCGCATTGAATCTTCCGGCGTTGAAGAAGTTGAACGTCAGGTTGATTTTTATATATCCACAATATCCGTGGCCAATGCCGAAGTGTTGATACGCGACTTTACTTTTGGTGACATCCCGCGTCTTACCCGTTTGCAGGAAGTGGGGCTACAACTCAAGGATTTTGCCTCTAACACCGCTTGGCGCTTTATTTTATGGGGAAAACTGAACGGTACTCCGGTGGATATAGAAGGTTCTGTGGATCCTCGCACTGCCAGTGGTTCATGTAAGCTCGTGCTTGATGAGCTGAATCTAGTCTCTTTTCAACCCTACTACCGTGATTTTTTTCCCTTTTTGATAAACCGTATGGGGATATCTACTGATTGCCGGATCGATTTCAACCCCAGCGGTTTACACCTCAGCGGTGACCTTCGTGTCATAAATCCCGATGTTTCTCCGGCTACTTCTAATTCCCCTTCAACTTCACTAGCGCTTAATAGTGCAGGTTTCTCTGCATCCGAGATTACAACCAATGTTGAGTTGGCGTGGGAACACAAGCATCGCCATCTAAATATTCTTCGTATGGATGGCGGTTTGGACGGGCTCGGGTTCGGGGTGAAGGGGACGGCGGATTTTAACACAGCAAATCCGGTTTACGCCCTAGACGTTAAGCTGCAGAAGTGGCCCGTGCACACCGCAGTTGCATATGCCTCGGCACCTCTATTGGATGCATTTGAGCAGTATGCACCAGCGGGCACGTGTACGGTGGCGTTTTCCTGGCGTCGAGAGGTAAAAAATGCGCATGGCTCGATTCACTCCGCTAGAATAAATCTTACCGATGCCGGGCTGAATTTGGGTCGTCTTCGACTTGGGCTTAGCGGTGTCCTAGAGCTTCATGGGGATAAACTCAGTGCACCGGATCTGAGCGGTAGGGTAGCAGGACAGAATGTGCGCCTTGCTCTATACAGTGAAAACTGGCGTGCACGTCGTCCCCATTTCAGGTTGAATGTACAGGGAGGAGTGCTGAATTGCGCCGATCTTAGTGCGGCAGACAGGTTGCGCGGTGAAACTCGCCAACCCGGAACCGCAGTTGACGCCGCGAGCACCTCAGAACCTGGTCCTTATAGTTTCCCCTTTGATTTAAGTGGCAGGTTTGGATTTAAAACCCTTAAGTATCGAACGGTGGAGCTGCAGGAAGTTTCGGGCTCGGTAATCATGGGTGACAGTATTCTTAATCTCGAGCAGATACAAGCTGGCTTTGCCTCCGGTATTCTAAAAGGAACATTCAGCCTGGATATGCGCCTGCAGGGTTTCAGTTACCGCGGAAACTTCGAAGGTACGCAGCTTAGCACAGAACAACTGCTGTCAGCGCTTCAGCCTGGTTTTGGCGGTACCATCAAAGGGCTGGCGCACCTGTCCGCAAATTTCTCCGGAGCCGGAACCCAGCCCCTGCGGGCACGACAGAATCTGTCTGCCGATATAGGGTTGTCCATCGAAAATGGGACGCTCAGGGACATAAAAACACTTAATGTTGTGTCACAGCAACTAAATATCCCCTCCTTGACGACGCTGAATCTTGCTGCCGCCAGTGTTGATATTGAGATTAAAACTGTAGATCGGCTGAAATTTACCTTGTTGGGGAGAAACGAGAAATTAAGAGTCGATATCCGAGGAGATTCCAGCTGGCAGGGGCAGACGCAGGGTAGGCTCAGATTGCACTTGGTACCGGAACTGGCTCGTGAGCTACGTCCCGAGTATGCACCCAATACCATGCTTGATGAAAACGGGATGACCCTGCTGGACTGTGTATTTCGTGGTTCCGTGCGGAACCCTGAACTTGCCTCCGGATTTGATTTACCATAACTTCCGGCAGCTCTTTTGCTGGATTTAGCTTTAATTTAAAAGAGTGGGAATGGTCGAGAAACGCAGAAAACCACGCAAGCGCGAGCGAATGCGGGTCTCGTTTGGGCCACAAATGCCTTCAAAAGTAGGCTTTACCTCGGATATCTCCGAGTCTGGTCTGTGTGTAAAGACCTTCGTTGTATATAACCCCGGTTCCCAGCTGCTGCTTGAGGTGCAACTTCCCTGCGGGTTCGTAGTTAAAATCGAGGGGCGGGTGCATTGGGCGCGTAAGGTGCCACCGAATTTGTTGTATAAGGTCAGATATGCTGGAATGGGAATTAAAATCATAAATTTTATCGGTGATGCTGAACCCTATTTACAGCTGTGCAAGCTGTATGAGCACGTACGTTAGCTTGGCAGCTTTTTATCTATATTTGCATTCACGGTGGACTGTTTGGCTAAAGATCGTCTGGATAAAATTCTTATAGAACGCGGGTTCTGCTCTTCGCTTGCCATGGCACAGGCACTTATCATGAGTGGAAATGTTCTAGTTGCAGATGGAGTCTGCGATAAGGGTGGAACCAGGGTTGCAATAGATGCGGATATTAGAATCAGAGGGCAGGAGTTAGTGTATGTCTCACGCGGAGGCTTGAAGCTGGAACATGCCCTGAATGCATTCAAACTGCGGGTGGAAGGGCGAGTCGCTGTGGATGTCGGCGCTTCCACCGGAGGGTTTACCGATTGCTTGCTGCAACGGGGGGCCAGTAGGGTATTTGCGGTTGATGTCGGGTATGGTCAGCTGGCCTGGAAACTGCGCGAGGATACTCGCGTGGTAAATATGGAGCGCACAAATATCCGCGGCTTATCCCCCGATTTACTACAACCATGCCCAGATATAGCGGTAATAGATGCTTCGTTTATTTCGCTGGATACAGTACTTCCTCCTACATTGAACCTACTGACCGCGCGTGCAGATCTGGTTGTCCTGGTTAAACCTCAGTTTGAAGTGAGTAAGGGACAGGTTGGCAAGGGAGGAATAGTACGCGATCCCACCCTGCACCAAGACGTCCTGCGCCGAATTGAGCACACCGCGGAAGATCTAGGTCTGCAGGTGATGTTGAGTTGTCAAAGTCCTATTGTGGGAGCAAAAGGCAATATAGAGTTTCTCATGCATCTAATGCGCGCGGGATAATTTTTACTGTTCCCGCATGGGGCTTGGGTTTTACCTTGGATTGTCGTTTTAATTATTGCGGCAACTATGGATTGTGGAAGATATAGTCAGTCAGAGGAGGTTTTATGCAGGATTGTCTGTTTTGCAAGATTGTCCGAGGTGAAATACCCGCCGACAAAGTGTATGAAGATGAGCAGGTGGTAGCGTTTCTGGATATCAATCCTCAAGCTCCAGTACACTTGCTGGTAATTCCGCGGCGCCATATAGGCTGCCTGGCAGATGTTGCTGCACAAGATGCTGGTTTATTGGGGCACATTCAGTGGGTTATTGCCGAACTAGCCCATGCCCACGGATTTGCCGATGCTGGATTTAGGGTGGTCAATAATTGCAATGAGGATGGTGGCCAAGAAGTTGGACATATACATTACCATGTTCTTGCTGGGCGTAGATTGCAGTGGCCTCCCGGGTAGATAGAAGCTGCAGAGGAATCTGCATGGGTGTCTGGTTTAATTAATGCAGTGAAGTCAGAAAAGTCTTACAGTGTTGTATTTACTGGTTCTAGATAGCGACTGGAGCGCGCGCGTACCGTGGACAGAGGTGTGGAGTACAGATGAACAGAAAATCAGATGACGCACAGATTCAGCGCCTCGTGAATGAGATTGCCGAACTTTTAGTCACCCACCACGGCGGCAGCCTGTCTGAAGAGGAACTCGACCGTGGCATAGAGCATTTGCGTCAGGCTGTTCAGTTAGCCCGGGATTCACATGCCCTTCAGCTGAGAAAGTCGGGCGAAATGTATATTTTCCATCCACTGCGGGTAGCGCATCTAGCCGCACGTAACTGGATGGGATTCGCCTCCATTATTGCTGCATTATTGCACGATGTGGTGGAGGACACTCCGGTTACCCTAGAGGAAGTGAGTGAAACCTTTGGTTCCGAGATTGCTCTTTTAGTAAACGGGTTGACCAAGGTAGATGATGGCAACCTGAGCCGAGCGGCCATGAAAGAGGAGACTTATCGCAAGCAGACTTTGCTTGCGATTGAAGATATTCGGGTGCTGTGTCTGAAGATGTGGGACAGGCTTGATAACCTGCGCACCATATCTGCCCTTAAGCCTGAAAAGCAGGCTTTGATCGCAGAAGAAACACGTGCTATTTACGTTCCGCTGGCCAGACATCTGGGTATGGGGAAGGTGGCGGAAGAACTTGAGGCCCTTGCACTCAAGGTGTTGTATCCACGCCGCGCCGCGCGCTATCAGGCGATCCTCGATGAAGCCAGACGTCAGTCGGAGAGCGGTCTTAAGAGCATCCGCGCAGATATTTTGGCAGAATTCAGTCGTAATCATCTAGGTGTCGCTCTTCATGACAGTTGGCGTTCCTTCTCACTGGAGGGGGCAACGAAGATGACCCGCGGCGTTGCATCCCTGTACAGCCTGGATGTGCTGGTCGACTCAACCATGGATGCATATACTGCACTTGGATTGCTGCATCGACTATATCAACCCATAACTGGCAAACTTCGAGACCACCTCAATAGCCCTTCACAGTACGGCTACCAGGCAATAAAAACTACGGTTCAGTGTGGAGAATATCGGCTGCGGATCCAGATAACTACCCATAAGCTCGGACGTTTCAATCAATCTGGAGTGTTGGCACCGGGGTTTGAATTTAGTAAGGAAAACTTTGCCGATCTCATGCGTAGCTTGCAAGAAGGGGAATCGGTTTTTGATACCGAGCGTCTGCGTCTGGCCTCAGCTTCAATCCGGGTATATACCCCAATAGGGCAGCCTTGGGTGTTGCCCGAGGGCAGCAGTGTGCTCGACTTTGCTTTTTCCATCCACGAGGATCTGGGGATCCATGCATTCCGTGCCAGAGTAAACGGACAGACCCGCCTGCTTAAACAGCGTCTGATGGATGGAGATCAGGTCAAAATTGAAGCAGCAGAAGAACCCATGGTGTTGCCACGCTGGCTCGACTGGGCCGTTACCCCGCGGGCGCGCAACAGTATAAGGCGCTATCTGCGCAACGAAGTCAAAAGTAAACGTAAAGACTTAAAAGAGAAAAAGGAGTAATTCTTGCTTAATAAGTATATGCATTGGTTCGGCCATCCGTTCAGATGTTCATTTGGTGAAGACAAAAAGAAGAAATCGTGCGTTCAAATATCAAGTGGAGATGTTTTTGCTCTGATAATGACAGCGCTGCTGATTTTTATAGGGGCAGGGACGGGTAGCGCGCAGGCTCAGGAACACGGACTGCAGCATAAGAAAGAAGATACGCAGAACTCTGCCACCATCTTTGTGTATCACCGCTTTGGAGATGAACGCTATCCTTCAACCAATATTAGCGTAGAGCTTTTTGAACAGCATCTGCGCTATCTGCGTGATAACGCTTACACCGTACTGCCCATTAGTGAAATTGTCGCCCTTCTGCGCCGGGGTGAAACCTTACCGCCGCGCTGCGTGGGGTTGAGTGCTGATGATGCCTATGCCAGTGTTTTAAGCGGGGCTGTTCCTCTACTTGATAAGTATGCTATGCCCATGACCCTATTTGTGAACTCAGATTCTGTTGGCGGTGGCAGCTACTTGACTTGGGAACAATTGCGTCAGCTTGATGCAAAAGATAATATTGAAATCGGCAATCACTCAGCCACGCATCCTTATTTTGTCAGCCTGCCGCAGCATGGAAGTGCGGCGTGGCGTAAACAAGTAGAAGAGGATATATCCAGCGCACAGCAGGCTTTTGTAAAGCACCTCGGCTATAGTCCGCAGTTGTTTGCCTATCCCTACGGAGAGTTTTCTCCCGAGCTCAAGGAAGTTGTAAGTGATATGGGCTTCACTGGGGCACTGGGGCAACAGTCTGGCCCTGTAGGAAGTACCTCACCGTTGTTCGCGCTACCGCGTTTCCCTATGGGGGGTATTTACGTGAGTATGGAGCGGTTGCGCAGCAACTTGAGTATGACTGCGCTAGATATAGATATCCTCCAGCCTGAAACCGGACTGCTGTCATCTGCAACCCCCGCACCGGAGTTGGTCTTCAAGATCAATAATCCTCGTCTGCAGGTTTCAACCATGAAGTGCTACGTCCAGGGGCAGGAACCGGTTAAGCCTCAGGTAGTAGATGCGCAGGAGCGTATATACAAGGTTCAGGCTGCAGCCCCCCTGCAAGGGCGGCGCAATAAATATACCCTGACCGCACAAGATTCAGCCAACCGCTGGTACTGGTTTAGCCAGCCATGGGTTCAGCCGGAAATTAAGGAGAACTATCAGGAATAGCCTTGATAGAGGGTATTTCGGATGCGGAGTAGGGTTTTCTCTCCATACCGTACTTTTAATGTGATGAATTTAGCTTTTGGCGTGTCAGTAGAGGTTAGGTGATGAAGTCGTATCGGAAAGAATTGTGGTTTGATCTGCCGGAACGTATCGGTTTTGTGAACATAACCCGCGAGGTGGATGCTTGCCTGCAGGAGAGTGGCATCTGTGAGGGATTGTGTCTGGTCAATGCCATGCATATTACCGCTTCAGTATTTATCAATGATAACGAAACGGGCCTGCATCAGGATTTTTCCACTTGGCTAGAGAAACTTGCCCCATACGATTTGCATGGGTATGCCCACCACCGTACTGGAGAAGATAACGGCGACGCCCACCTGAAACGCACGGTCATGGGACGCGAAATAGTGGTGGCGATTACCGATGGCAGCCTTGATTTTGGCCCCTGGGAGCAGATCTTTTACGGTGAATTTGATGGTCGACGGCGCAAGCGGGTGCTGGTAAAAATCATCGGAGAATAAGTTGCTGCGGCGGCAGGTTGCTTGCGTTAGGGGCTGGACTAGGGTATGTTTCCCTCCTTTTATAAACTCAGGGTGCCTGCCCTGTTGTTGAGGTTCGATACCTGCCATGAGAGGAAAACGCGCATGTGTGCCTGTCAACAAGAGAGACGCGTGTAAATGAGTGACGATCTTAAGCCATTACGTGAATCCATCGACGCCATTGATGATCAAATACTTGCACTACTGAATGACCGCGCCAAGGTGGTTATGGCGGTAGGCCAGACCAAAAAAGACAGTTCTGCACCATTCTATGTGCCCAGCAGGGAAAACGCCATTTATGCGCGTCTGTGTTCCAAGAGCACCGGCCCTTTCCCCGAGGATGGCATTCGGCGTGTATTTCGTGAAATCATCTCTGCCTCTCTAGCGCTTGAAGAGCCTATGAAGGTTGCTTTTCTCGGTCCAGTGGCAACCTTTACCCATGTAGCAGCCATGCAGCAGTTTGGACTGTCTGCTACCCTGGTGGCGCAAAAAAGTATCTCTGCAGTTTTCGATGAAGTTGAGCGTGGACGTGCAGATTACGGAGTAGTTCCGGTTGAGAACTCCAATGAGGGTGTAGTTACCCATACGCTGGATATGTTCATGGAGACCGGCCTGAAGATTTATGCTGAAATCCTGCTCGAGGTATCCCATGACCTGCTCTCTCTTTCTGGGGATCTTGATGATATTCAACGGATCTATTCCCATCCGCAGGCTCTGGCCCAATGTCGGAAGTGGCTGGAGGAAAACTTGCCGGATATTCCGCTCATTGATGTAGCCAGCACTGCGGCGGCAGCGCAGCTGGCTGCCGCAGATCGCAATGCAGCAGCCATAGCCAGTGCCATGGCAGGTAGCCGTTATGACCTCCGTCCAATAAAAGTCAGCATTGCTGACAATCCCAACAATTTCACTCGTTTTCTCATTGTAAGTGATCAGTTTCCAGCTCCGTCGGGACAAGATAAAACCAGTATCATGTTCTGTATCAACGACGAACCCGGCATTCTGTGGCGCATGCTGGAACCGTTCAGCAAATATGGGGTCAATCTGACAAAAATTGAAAGCCGCCCCCTTAAAAAAAGGGCATGGGAGTATATCTTCTTTCTCGACATGGAAGGACATATTGAGAATAAACCAGTGCGTGATGCGATTGCAGAGCTTGAGCCCCAGTGCAAATTTCTCAAAGTGCTTGGCTCATATCCGCGAGCTCGGGGTTAGACCAACATGCACGCAGCTGCCAGCAGAAAAGAAGTGATTGTCGAGCGAATTGCCATTATCGGAGCAGGTCTTATAGGCGGTTCTCTGGCGTTGGCTTTGAAGCAGGCTGGGAGTGTAAGTGAGGTAGTTGTGTGGGATCAGAACCCAGAGCATATGGCCACGGCGGTAACTCTCGGCATCGCAGATAGAGCGACCCTGGAGTTGGCTGACGCTGTAGCCCACGCAGATGTGGTAGTGCTAGCACTGCCTGTGCGCTGCCTGTCAGATGTTGCCCGTCGAGTGATTCCCTATATGCGCCAAGATGCAATCCTCACCGATACTGGCAGCGTCAAAGGTACGGTTGTTGAAGGGATTGTGCCGCGCGCGCGTGCCGCCGGGATAGCCTACGTCCCCGGTCATCCAATCTCTGGAACCGAGAAAAGCGGTCCACAGGCAGCGTTTGCTGAATTGTACCGTGCAAAACGCTGCATCCTTACCCCTGTCGCTTCGACCCCAACGCAGGCAGTAGAAGTTATAAGTCAGCTCTGGCGCAGCGCAGGCAGTGAAGTAATCCTTATGGATGTCCTTAAGCACGATCGCATTCTGGCAGCCATAAGCCACCTGCCCCATATGATTGCATACGCGCTGGTGAATTCCGTGAGCAATTATGATCAGTATTCCGAGAGTGTGCTTGAGTATTCTGCCGGTGGTTTTCGTGATTTCACCCGCATTGCTTCTTCTGATCCAGTGATGTGGCGTGATATTGCGCTGGAAAACCGCGGCGCAATTCTAGAAATGCTTGAGCAGTTCGAGATCTTTCTGGCAGAGTTAAAGGCGGATATCGCAGGCTCTGATGCAGAGCGTTTGGAGAAATTTTTCCGGCAGTCCAAATTAAGCCGGGATGCGATCGTCTGCTCCAGCGCTGGTGCAGCAAAAGGAGAATAAGCGTGAAAAGTCAGCAGGTAAATCCCAGCTCAGGACTCCGTGGGGAGATTACGGTTCCGGGAGACAAGTCGATATCTCACCGCAGCATCATGTTTGCATCTCTGGCTCAGGGTCGTTCCAGTATTCGCGGCTTTCTTCATGGAGAAGACAATCTTGCAACCCTCAATGCATTCAGGGCTATGGGGGTGGATATTGATGTGAGTTCTGCTGCGAGCATAAAGATCAATGGGAGAGGGTTTTTTGGTCTGCGCGAACCTGCCGATATCCTTGATTGTGGTAACTCCGGCACTACCATGCGTTTGTTGAGTGGGGTGATGGCAGGACAAAAGTTTTTTTCGGTGCTCAGTGGCGATCGATACCTGCGTCGGCGTCCGATGGGGCGTGTTATTCAACCCCTGACTCAGATGGGCGCACAGATATGGGGGCGCGAACAAAATCGCTGTGCCCCCTTTGCGCTGCAAGGTTCGACTCTTAGCGGTATAGAATACCATTCTCCGGTGGCAAGTGCACAGGTGAAGTCTGCGCTGTTGCTGGCCGGGATCGGAGCAAGTGGCTCCACTTCGGTACATGAGCCACATGTGTCGCGTGATCACACGGAACGTATGCTCCGTTATATGGGGATTGAGGTGCAGGTATTCTCCGGCGGTGTCGGTGTAGAGGGAGGCCAGCAATTGCAGGGGCGTGAACTCGAAATCCCTGGAGATATTTCCTCTGCGGCATTTTTTCTGGTTGCTACGCTGATAGTTCCCAATTCTGAATTGCTGATAAAAAACGTTGGAATGAACCCGACTCGCAGCGGTATCGTAGATATTCTGCGCTCTATGGGGGGGGATATCCGCATTCTGAATGAGCGCCATGCCGGAGAAGAGCCCGTTGCAGACTTGTTGGTATATAGCAGCGAGCTGCACGGCATAGAGATAGGGGGCGACATGGTCCCCCGCGCCATTGATGAATTACCGGTAGTCAGCATTGCCGCCGCCTGTGCGCAGGGAACAACCACCATTCGGGATGCAGCCGAGTTGCGGGTCAAGGAAACTGACCGCATAGCGGCAATGGGAGCAGTGCTACAGACCTTGGGGGTTCAGTTTGAGATGCAGCCTGATGGAATGACCATCCACGGAAGTGAGCACTTTCGAGGTGGCAAGGTCCAATCGTGTGGAGATCATCGTATCGCAATGAGTGCTGCTGTAGCTGGACTGCGCACCTCAACTGCCTTGGAAATTGAGGACACTGGGTGCACAGCTATCTCATTTCCTGCCTTTTGGGAGTTGCTGCAGCAGGTAGCCACCTCGACGGGGAGTAACTGAAATGGATGCTCGCGCTGGGTATAATTTAAATAACTATTTATGGAATAGACACCTGAGCCATGTCAGATAAAATAATTGTCGCAATAGATGGGCCTTCGGGTTCCGGGAAGAGTACTCTGAGCAAAATGCTTGCCCAGCGGCTGGATTTTGTCAACATCGACACCGGGGCTATGTACCGAACAGTGGCCTTGGCCGCTGCCCGAGCAGGGATAGAATCAGATGATCACCCTGCACTCGAACGCCTGTGTGCCGATTTGCCGATTCGTTTTACGCGCGTTGGTACAAGCGAGAAGGTCTGGCTTGGAGACGAAGATGTCTCTGCCGCTATACGTACTCCAGAGATGAGCCTGCTTTCCTCAGCGGTGTCCGCGTCCCCTGCGGTGCGTAGAGCCATGCTGGCTTTGCAGCGACGCATGGGAGTAAACGGTTGCGGTGCTGGGGTTGTACTCGAAGGACGCGACATTGGCACCGAAGTTTTTCCCAATGCGCAGGTGAAGTTTTATCTGTGTGCCAGCGATGCAGAGCGCGGACGCAGACGTTACGCACAGTTGCGTCAGACCGGGCAGGACGTGACGCTGGAGCAGACCATCGCAGAAGTGCTAGAGCGCGATCATGCGGATAAAAATCGTGAACACGCCCCCTTGAGACAAGCGCACGATGCCATTGTTATCGACTCCACTGCGGTGGACATGGAAGAAATTCTGGAAAAGATGTTGCGCTATGTTCAGTTGGCACAGGGGAAAAAGGTTTAGCCATGGAGATAGTTTTAGCCAAGAGCGCTGGTTTTTGTTTCGGAGTTAAACGCGCCGTTAATATGGCTTTTAAAGCTGCCGAGGAAGATCAGAATATCTGCTCACTGGGGCCACTGATCCACTCACCGCAATTGGTGGAACGCCTTGAGGCTGAAGGTATTTCGGTGATCAATGATATCCACGCGCTGCAGGATCAAAGCGTCATTGTGCGCTCTCACGGCATTACGCGCCAAGAAGAGGAGCACCTGTATGCAAATAGACTTAAAGTGGTGGATGCGACCTGTCCGTTTGTAAAAAAAGCACAGAAGTATGCCGAACTTCTGGGTTCTGAAGGGTACTGCGTTGTTATTGTGGGGGAAAAGGAACACCCTGAAGTGCAGGGAATCTTATCTTACGTGCAGAATGCCGAGGTCTTTGTAGCGGCTGATGTAGAAGCTGCAGCACAACTCCCACTGGGGAAACGGGTCGGCCTAGTGGCGCAGACAACGCAGTCATACGAAAACTTCAGCTCCATAGCACTTAAGCTACTGGAACGCAGCAAGGAGTTGCGCATCTTCAACACTATCTGCGATGCCACGGCAGTAAGACAGCATGAGGCGCGCACCCTTGCCGAAGCCGTAGATGTAATGCTGGTTATAGGTGGGTACAACAGCGCCAACACCAATCGCCTGGCGCGGATATGTAGTGAAATTCAACCTCTGACTTATCACCTTGAAACTGCTGACGAAATTTCTTCAGAATGGTTTGATGGAGTTGAGCGAGTCGGAATTACTGCCGGGGCGTCAACGCCGGAGTGGATAATCCGAGAAGTGTTGTTACGCTTGGGAGAAATACAAAAATAATTATTTTTTTTTTCCTATTGCTGTGCTATGGTCTCTGCTTCCCACGTACTTACAGGGAAACGCTGTAAAAAGCGTGAATTTAATAGGGGGTAAGTTAGTTAAATGACAGAAATCACACAAGCAATGAACGCAGATGAATTCGACATGCTCGGCGATGAGATGGATGACGAGTTCGGAGAAGAAAGTTTCAGGGAGCTGTTCGAGAACAGCCCACAAGGCAACCTCGCTGTTGGTGATGTTGTAGAAGGTACCGTGATTCAGCTGAATCCTGACTCGGTCGTAGTCGATGTCGGCTACAAGTCCGAGGGTGTAATTCCCTTGTCAGAATTTGTTGTAGACGGTAAGCCTGCTCAGCTTGAAGTTGGCGACAAGGTAGATGTCCTGTTTGAACGCGCAGAGAACGAAAGCGGTCTCATTGGACTTTCCAAAGAGAAGGCCGACCGTCAGAAGGTATGGAATTCTCTAGAAGAAGACGCCGTTGTCGACGGAAAAATCGTATCACGCATCAAAGGTGGCCTGTCGGTCGATATCGGGGTCAACGCCTTTTTGCCTGGTTCACAGGTGGATTTGCGGCCGGTGCGCAATCTCGATAAACTGATCGGCGAGACCTTCGAATTCAAGATTATCAAACTCAACAAGCGACGGGGCAACATTGTTCTTTCGCGGCGTGTATTGCTTGAGAATGAGCGTGAAAGCCAGCGTGCAGACACACTCAAGACCCTCGAAGAGGGACAAGTTGTTGAAGGTGTGGTCAAAAATCTTACCGACTACGGTGCATTTATCGACCTCGGTGGTATCGATGGCCTGCTCCATATTACTGACATGTCGTGGGGCCGCGTAACACACCCTTCCGATATTCTTGCCGTTGGTGATGCTATCAACGTCAAGGTGCTCAAATTCGACCGTGAGAAAGAGCGTGTTTCTCTTGGACTCAAACAAACTGCACCCGATCCATGGCTCAGTGTGGCTGAGAAATATCCTGCCAAAGCCAAGGT
>JAVERW010000160.1:0-2702 GCA_034006915.1 Desulfuromonadaceae bacterium
ATGCACAGAAAAACCCACACAGAATGATGAAAGCATGGCCAGAGAAATCTGAGTGTCGTGTTGCGCATATGGAGTCTGGCGATTTTTACGCTACTGAACAGTCAGTGACTCTGGACAAGGCAGACACGGTTAAATATGAGTTTGTCGACAATAATGGCAAGGTCACCACACTCAAAGAAGGTTTGAAGTTGCTCGCAGGTGAGGTTCTTGACTCATCAACTATGAAAGTAGCAGAGCTGCGCAAGTTTTATACCCAGATCAATAAAGAGGCAAAAGAGAAGGGGGTTCTCCTTTCACTTCACCTTAAAGCGACCATGATGAAGGTCTCTGACCCCGTCATGTTTGGGCACGCAGTGTCTGTTTACTTTGCCGATGCTTTGGATAAGTACGAAGCAGAGCTCAAAGAGATTGGTGCTAGTGTGGACTTCGGCTTGGGTGATGTGCTGTCTAAACTTGACCGTCTCCCCGCCGATAAAAAGGCACAGATCGAAGCAGATATCAACGCGTGCTACGAGAAAAACGCATCCCTGGCTATGGTGGACTCCAGCCGTGGGATCACCAACCTGCATGCGCCCAACGACATCATTATTGACGCTTCCATGCCCAACGTAGTACGTGATGGTGGCAAGATGTGGAACAAAGATGATGCATTGCAGGATACCATTGCGATGATCCCTGACCGCTGCTACGCGACCATATATCGTGAGATCATCGAAGACTGTAAGCGCAATGGTCAGTTCGATCCTGCTACTATGGGCAGTGTGTCAAACGTTGGCCTCATGGCGCAGAAGGCCGAAGAGTACGGCTCGCACGATAAAACCTTCATCGCACCAGGTGCTGGGAGCATCCGTGTAGTAAATTCAGCGGGTGAAACCTTGATGGAGCAGAAAGTGGATAAGGGTGATATTTTCCGCTCTTGCCAGACCAAAGATATCCCCATCAAGGACTGGATCAAATTGGCGGTAACGCGCGCTAAAGATTCCGGTGAGCCTGCAATTTTCTGGCTGGACGAAAATCGTGCGCACGATGCAGAGATCATCAAGAAGGTGAATAAGTATCTGCCCGAATTTGATACTGCAGGGCTGGATATTCGGATCCTCGCACCCCTTGAAGCTATGAAGTTCTCCATCGAGCGGGTTCGTCGCGGTGAGAATGCCATTTCAGTTACTGGCAACGCTCTGCGTGACTACCTCACTGACCTGTTCCCGATTCTGGAACTTGGCACCAGTGCTAAAATGCTCTCAATTGTGCCCCTTATTAAGGGTGGCGGCTTGTTCGAAACAGGTGCAGGGGGGTCAGCGCCTAAGCATGTGCAGCAGTTTTTAAAAGAGGGACATTTGCGCTGGGACTCACTTGGTGAGTTCTGTGCCCTCGTTCCCTCTTTGCAGCAGATTGCTAAGGTTTTCAACAACGAAAAAGCTGCACTCCTGGCCGAAACCCTGGATCAGGCGGTGGAGAAATTTCTCGATAACGAGAAGAGCCCTTCACGTAAGGTCAATGAAATAGATAACCGCGGCAGCCATTTTTACCTGGCAATGTACTGGGCTGAAGCTCTGGCAGCGCAGGGTAAAGATGCTGGCATGAAGGCGAAGTTCGCTAAGGTTGCTAAAGAGCTGCAGGCAAATGAAGACAAGATTAACGCAGAACTTCTGGCCGCTCAGGGTTCACCTGTTGATATTGGCGGCTATTTCCGGCCCGATGTAGAAAAAACCTTTGCGCAGATGCGTCCAAGCAAGACGTTGAACGCTATTATCGACGCGCTATAAAAAGTTAGTGTAAGCAGTCAAACAAAAAAACCCGCCTTTCGGCGGGTTTTTTTGTTGCTGACTTTGTTGCTATGTTTTTTTAAGATGTAGATTAGTGTCAGTGACGTGGTTAGCTTCTGACCTTTTTAAGGTTGTAAAACACCTTGCGCCCGTTGTACTGCGCCACATTGTCTAGGTCGTCTTCAATCCGCAAGAGCTGATTATACTTACACGTGCGGTCGGTGCGACACAGCGAGCCTGTCTTTATTTGTCCAGAATTGGTAGCTACGGCGAGATCCGCAATGGAGGAATCTTCGGTTTCACCGCTGCGGTGAGAAATTACCGTGGTATAGCCAGCGCGTTTCGCCATCTCTATCGCTTCTAGAGTTTCTGTAAGGGTGCCGATCTGGTTAACCTTTATCAGAATGGAGTTAGCGACCCCCTTTTCAATCCCCTCCTGCAAGATTTTAGTGTTGGTAACAAACAGATCGTCACCTACAATTTGTATTTTATCTCCAAGACGTTCGGTCAGCAGTTTCCAGCCGTCCCAGTCATTTTCTGCCATTCCATCTTCAATGGAGATGATAGGGTAACGTTCTACAAGATCAGCGTAGAAGTCTACCATCTCTTGGGCGGTTTTTTTGGGTTTCGCTTCATTGGTCATGTTGTAGATGCCATTTGAGTATACCTCGGATGCGGCAACGTCCAGGGCGAGGAGAATTTCTTCCCCAGCTTTGTAACCAGCGCTCTCGATCGCTTCCATAATTACTTGTAGTGCCTCTTCGTTGCTGGTTAGATTGGGCGCAAACCCACCTTCATCCCCAACAGAAGTACTGTAGCCTTTGTTTTTAAGCACCTTCTTCAGGGTATGGAAGATTTCTGCGCCCATCTGTAAGGCTTGCTTGAAGGTGGATGCCCCAACAGGCATGATCATGAACTCTTGAATGTCTACGTTAT
>JAVERW010000159.1:0-2702 GCA_034006915.1 Desulfuromonadaceae bacterium
TGCTGATGTTGAGGAAGCTTTCAGGCGCTATCTGGTGCCGAGTAACGTCGCAAAGCGCTTTTTCCCGGTGCAGGAAGCCATAGCCATGGTTCATGCAGCTGGCGGGGTGGCGGTTCTGGCTCATCCGCCCTACATAACTTCATCCCGTGCCGAGATGTACACGCTCCTTGATGCCCTCACCGATATTGGGCTGCAGGGAGTTGAGGTTTACAACAACGGTGCTTCACGCGCCGACATAGATTGGTATCTGGCGCAGACACGTTACCGTGGTCTCATCGCTACCGGGGGGTCGGATTTTCACGGCCTCGAAGAGGGTGGGGCAGAGTTCGGGCGGGTGCGCGCCTGTGGAGATATTCCACGCAGTTGTTATACGCAGTTGCAAGCTTTACTGTAACCCCAAAACAAACAAAGGCAGTATGTATTATGGCTCAGGTTAAGGCACAGGTAAAACAGGGCGCGCTGGTAAAGGTTCATTATACCGGCACATTCGATGACGGCACCGAGTTTGACAGTTCTGTGGGGAAGCAGCCCCTTGAGTTCACCTGCGGGGAAAGTCAGGTTATCTCGGGGTTTGAAGAGGCCGTTAAGGGGATGAGCGTAGGGGAGAAAAAGGAGTTTCGCGTAGAGCCGCAGCAGGCTTATGGTGAATATGATGCCCAGCAGCAGATTGTGGTGGAGCGTTCCATGCTGCCGACCGATCTGGAACTGGAAGAGGGGGTTCAGCTTCAGATTGAAATGGAATCTGGCGCACCGATACTTGTTCAGATCACCGATGTCAGTGCAGATAAGGTCACCCTTGACGCTAATCACCCGTTGGCTGGGAAATCCCTGAATTTTTCTCTTGAAGTTGTAGAAGTGGATTAGAAAAACGTGAACAATCGCCATACGGAATCCCAATATCAGCTCTTTGTTACTGCGCCTAAGGGGCTAGAACCGCTGCTCCACGAGGAGATTGTTGCCTTTGGGGGAGTCGAGTCGCGTCCGACCCGCGGGGGCGTATCTTGTAGTGGCCCTCTGGAGTTGGCATACACCATCTGCTTGTGGTCTCGCTTTGGCGGGAGGGTGCTGCTTCCCTTGGCCCAAGAGCAGGTAACCGATGAGGAGCAGCTTTACTCTCTGGTTCGTAGTATTGACTGGGTGGAACACTTCCCCTGTAGTGCTACCTTTGCGGTGGACTGTAACGCACAGCAGTCACGTCTGTATCACTCTCAGTATATAGCCCTAAAAGCCAAGGACGCCGTGGTTGATTATTATCGCGAGCGCTGTGGCCAGCGTCCCGATGTTGATGTTTCTAATCCAGACTGGCGTTTAAATCTTCACCTCTATCGCGACCAGCTTATTGTCAGTCTCGATCTGTCTGGTACCAGTTTGCACCGGCGGGGCTATCGCATCGATACAGGAAAAGCGCCCCTGAAAGAGAATCTTGCTGCGGCGCTGTTACAGCGTGCTGGCTGGCCCGACATCGCAAAGCGTAGCGGCCCCTTGCTCGATCCGATGTGCGGTTCTGGCACCTTGGTGCTGGAAGCGGCCCTTATGGCGGCGGATTGCGCCCCGGGCCTTCTGCGCGAGCGCTTTGGATTTTCCGCTTGGGAAAAACACGACGAAGAGCTGTGGCAGCAGGTACTACAGCAGGCCGAAGCGCGCCGTGAAGTAGGTATGGGCTTGCTCCCGCCGTTACTTGGGTACGACAGTGATCCGCGCGCCATTGCTGCGGCAGAGTACAATGCGCGCCGTGCTGGGCTTGAAAATGTGGCACAGTTCCGGTGTAAGCAGCTCGAACACTTCGATCAAAGTGACCTGCCCTCGCCACAGACATACGCTTCGGGCTTGATAATTGCTAATCCTCCCTATGGAGAACGCATGGGTGAGGTGGAGGGGTTGCGCGTGCTGTATCAACAGCTCGGAGAACGCCTGCGCACCCAGTTTGATGGCTGGAGTGCCGCTATTTTTACCGGCACCCCAGAACTTGGTCCTGAGATTGGCCTACGTGCTCGACGCAAGCATCAATTTTTCAATGGGGCCTTGAAGTGTGAATTGCTCCATTTCGATATAAATCCACAGACCCACTTTCGTCCTCCGGTGGAGGCTGCGCACGGATTGGCTCCGGTAGCGGAAGTGTCCGCTGCAGCGCAGATGTTTGCCAACCGGATGCAGAAAAATCTTAAACAGCTGCGCCGTTGGGCCAAGCGCGAAGAAATAGAATGTTACCGTGTTTATGATGCTGATCTACCAGATTACGCAGTTGCCATCGACATTTATGCGGATCAAGTTCATGTACAGGAGTACCAGGCACCAGCGGAGGTTGATCCCCGCATTGCGCGCCGGCGTCTGCGGGAGGTAGTTACCCTCCTTCCTACCATTTTAGACGTAGCCGACACTTCAATTCACGTCAAGGTGCGGCAGCGCCAGCGTGGAACTTCTCAATATGAAAAACAGGGTACCCAGGGTGAGTTTTTCAGCGTGGATGAATATGGGCTGAAATTCAGAATAAATCTGACCGACTATCTGGATACCGGCCTGTTCCTCGACCATCGCCCCATCCGCAGAATATTGCGCGATAAAGCTGCAGGCCAGGATGTGCTCAACCTGTTTGCCTATACCGGCAGTGCCAGTGTGGCGGCTGCCGCAGGGGGTGCAACTTCAACGACTACTGTGGATATGTCGGCTACCTATCTCAACTGGGCGCGAGATAATATGCGAAT
>JAVERW010000161.1:0-2643 GCA_034006915.1 Desulfuromonadaceae bacterium
GGTACCGGTAAAACCTTGCTTGCCATTGCTGCGGGGCTGCAACTTGTTGCCGATGACAACCGATACAGCCGTTTACTTATTTCGCGTCCAGTATTCCCCATGGGGCGTGATTTGGGCTTTCTACCCGGCGATGTAGAACAAAAACTCGCACCTTGGATGCAGCCTATCTTCGACAACGTCGATCTGCTCCTCAATTCTGTGGAGGATCGCGGTAAACGCAAACGCGGTTACCGCGAGTTGGTGGATATGGGAATCATGGAGATAGAACCACTGACATACATCCGCGGTCGCTCTATCCCAAACCAGTACATGATCGTTGATGAAGCACAAAACTTGACGCCACACGAAATTAAAACCATTATTACCCGCGCTGGCGAAGGAACCAAAATTGTGTTGACTGGCGACCCTTACCAAATTGATAACCCATATGTAGATTCAGCGAGTAACGGACTTGCTTATGTGGTTGAAAAATTCAAAGGAGAGGCTGCCGCCGGGCATATCACTTTGACTCAAGGAGAACGCTCGGGGCTGGCTGAACTTGCAGCCAACTTGTTATAACATGTTACTTTTGCGTATGGACTCAGCATGCTTCTGTTGACCCTAGAATCTTCTTGTGATGAAACCTCTGCCGCTGTAGTGCGCGACGGTAAGACCGTGTTGAGCAATATCGTTGCTTCCCAGATCGATATACATGCTGAATATGGCGGTGTCGTCCCTGAGCTAGCAGCGCGGCACCATTTACAGTCCTGTCCAGTGGTAATTGATCAGGCTTTGCGTAAGGCTGGGGTTACTCTGGAGCAGATAGACGGAATTTGTGTGACTAGAGGCCCGGGGCTAATCGGCGCCCTACTCGTCGGAGTATCGGCCGCAAAAGCACTAGCCTTTGCATGCGATATCCCGCTGGTTGGGGTTCATCATATAGAAGGGCATATTCTTGCTCCCCTGCTGGAAAACGACATAGAGTTCCCCTATCTGGCTCTGGCCGTATCCGGAGGGCATACGCATCTGTATATTGTCAGGCACATAGGTGCTTACGAATTGATTGGCCATACCTTGGATGATGCTGCAGGCGAGGCTTTTGACAAGGTAGCGAAGATGTGCGGCCTCAGTTATCCAGGTGGAGCACAAATAGATCAACTGGCTGCCGTGGGTGATGCTAAAATGTTTAACTTCCCACGCCCAATGCTGCAACACAAAGGTTACAACTTCAGTTTCAGCGGCATAAAAACCGCCGTTATGACCCAACTAAAAAAGATGGAATCTCCGCTTGAAGCGGATGTCCTTGCGGGGTTAGCGGCTTCGTTCCAGGCGGCGGTGGTGGAGGTTCTATATAAAAAGACCTTACGCGCGGCACAGGAATATAAGCTTAAACGTATTGTAGTTGCTGGAGGAGTAGCATGTAACAGCGGTCTGCGTCAGGTCTTTACGAAAAGCGGTGCGACGGAGGTTTTCTTTCCATCGGCTAAATTGTGCGCGGACAACGCCGCTATGCTTGCGGTAGCAGGCGAATACTATCTTAATCAGGGCATAACTTCAGACCTGGATCTGAATGCCTGCAGCACTTGGCCTCTAGAACAGGCCGGCGCAGAAATGCTGGATTTGCAACCTGAGACGAAGAATATTGGGGGATAAATTACAGATTCATGTGGCGACAGTGGTGGATAAGCAGGCAGTCTAAGCTTTTTTTACTCCGATTTTTACGTATCAAGGCCAAACCTGATGAAATTGCAAAAGGTTTCGCCTTGGGCATTTTTATCGGCATGACCCCGACTATTGGTCTGCAGACCCCAGTAGCGATTTTTATGGCGGTATTGTTGGGCCAAGACAAGATAGCTGCAGCCTTGGCAGTATGGATCAGCAATCCAATTACAGCCCCATTTATATATATGGCGGAATATAAAACAGGACGTTTCCTCCTGGATACTCCGTATGTTTTGTTTCCCAAGGAACTCAGCATTGAAACAATATTTCAACTCGGCTCCAACCTGGTTGTTCCTCTGTGTCTGGGCAGCCTTATCTACGCGGTGCTAGCAGCTGCAATATCCTATGCAGTGGTGCTGCGCATGGTGCCATTATTAAAATCCTACCGCATCGCCAGATGGCCGCGACCATTCAAGCGCCGCCGCAACCATTCACGCTAGTCTGTGACAATCCAATCGGTACTCGAATCCCCCTCTTTACAAAGGGGGATTCGAGATCAATCTTTAAAGAAGAACACTAGCCTACGCGGTTTCTTCGCGCCCCGTATTACTGGCGCGTCAATTGACGATAGCGGATGCGGTGCGGCTGCTCTGCATCACGCCCCAGGCGTTTTTTTCTGTCCTCTTCATATTCAGTATAATTTCCTTCAAACCAAGAGACCTGACTATCCCCCTCAAAGGCAAGGATGTGGGTGACTATCCGGTCGAGAAACCAGCGGTCATGGCTTATAATCATGGCGCAACCAGCAAAATTTTCCAGCGCCGTTTCTAGTGCTCGCATGGTGTTGATATCCAGATCGTTGGTGGGCTCGTCAAGTAGAAGAACATTAGCCCCGGAGCTCAAGGTTTTAGCCAGATGCACGCGATTGCGCTCCCCACCGGAAAGATTACCCACTTTTTTCTGCTGATCGCTACCGGAAAAGTTAAAATGACTCACATAGGC
>JAVERW010000162.1:0-2641 GCA_034006915.1 Desulfuromonadaceae bacterium
GCGGACGTGTTCTTTGGCGTTTCAGCTAAAGACGTGGTCACTCCAACCATGGTCGCCGGCATGGCACCCAACCCCATCATCTTTGCCTTGGCCAATCCCGATCCGGAAATTCTCCCCAGCGAAGCTTTCAAGGTGCGTGATGACGTCATTATGGGTACCGGTCGGAGCGACTTTCCAAACCAGGTGAATAACGTTCTGTGCTTCCCATTCCTGTTCCGTGGAGCGCTGGACACCCACGCAACGGCCATTAACGATGAAATGAAAATGGCTGCAGTCAAGGCTCTAGCTAATCTAGCAAAGGAAGATGTGCCCGACTCGGTCATTAAAGCCTATGGGAACACCAAATTTTCCTTCGGACGGGACTACCTTATCCCCAAGCCGTTTGATCCACGCGTTCTACTCCATGTTGCTCCAGCAGTAGCTCAGGCAGCAATGGATAGTGGAGTGGCGCAAACTCCTATCGAGAACATGGTAAAATATACCGAGTCACTAGAAGCGCTGCAGGGACGTTCGAAAGAGATTATGCGCACCATAATCAACAAAGCAAAAGCCTGTCGCAAACGGATTGTGTTCCCCGAAGGAGACAACGACAAAATCCTGCGTGCAGCGCAGATCCTTGTGGATGAGCGCATTGCCATCCCCATCTTGCTCGGACCGGAGAAGGAAATAATCAATAACATCAGACGCCTGGGGCTGGATTTGCACGGGGTGCAGATTGTCGACCCGCACGACAACCCCAATACGCGAAAATATGCGGATGAATTTTTCCGCCTGCGCCAGCGCAAAGGGGTAACTTCGGCAGAAGCGGTACGCACCATGGGGCACCAGCGCAACTATTTTGGCGCTATGATGGTCCATATGGGCGATGCGGATGCCATGCTTTCTGGTATTAACCACCACTATCCCGAAACCATCCGCCCAACCCTGGAGATCATCGGCAAGCAGCAGAATATTATGGGGGTGCACGGTCTGTATATGCTCGCCTTCAAAAATCGTGTGGTCTTCTGTGCCGACACCACTGTATCCATTGATCCCACAGCGGAAGAGCTTGCGGAGATCGCTATTCTGGCTGCCAACAAGGCGCGTCATTTCGACGTTGAACCGCGCATCGCCATGCTCTCATTCTCCAACTTCGGCAGCGCAAATCACCCCTACACCACCAAAGTCCGCAGGGCAACGCAGTTGGTTAAGGAGTGGGCACCGGAACTAGTGGTTGAAGGTGAAATGCAGGCCAACGTAGCCTTTGACCCGGATCTTACTGAACGCCAGTACCCGTTCTCTGCCATCAAGGGTAACGCCAACGTTCTGATTTTCCCTGATCTTGGTTCGGGCAACATAGCCTATAAACTTCTGAATAAGCTCGGTGGCGCTGAAGCTGTCGGCCCGATCCTCATGGGGGTCAAAAAGCCGGTTCACGTTCTTCAGCGTGGCGATGACGTCAATGACATTGTAAACCTCGCAGCTGTCGCCGTAGTCGATGCACAGCATGAACTCGTGCACGAAGTACATAAAAACCACGTGTAACTAAACGCCTAGATAATTAATCACCAGTGCGCCCCTTTACAGTAGGATGTGGAAAGGGGCGCACTGCGTTATGCCACAACAACTCCGACGCAACGGCACAACTTCAATTCCGCATTTGATACCCTTTCAAATTAAGCACATCCCTGTTACAATTTGGCAGCTTTTTTACGCTTCACGCAGCTCACATCACATGATTCACACGGATACATTCATCCACTTAAACAGTACCCTTACCAGGAGGTTCTGGCATGCGCTATAAAAGCACCAGAGGGGGCGTTAGCGGTATAACTTTTTCAGACGCAGTAATGATGGGGCTCGCCACTGATGGTGGTTTGCTGTTGCCTGAACACATTCCGACAATATCGCCACAGGAGCTGCAGAGTTTCCGCTCCATGGAATATGTGGAGATCGCCAATAAGATCATATCCAAGTTTGTGGGTGACGATATCCCAGGCGCCGATCTGCAAAATATAATCGAGCGCTCATACAGCAAGTTCGCCCATCCGCAGATAACGCCTCTGCAACACCATGGTGACGTCCATATCCTTGAGCTTTTTCACGGCCCCACCCTGGCATTCAAGGATGTGGCGCTGCAGTTTTTGGGCAATCTGTTTGAGTATCTACTCGGGCAGCACAACTCCCACATGAACATCATCGGCGCCACCTCTGGAGACACCGGCAGCGCTGCAATCTATGGAGTGAAGGGTAAGAAAAATATCAATATCTTCATCCTCCACCCTTACGGCAAAGTCTCTGCGGTGCAGGAACTACAGATGACCACGGTCACCGATGCCAATGTCTTCAACTTGGCGATTGACGGTAACTTCGATGATGGACAGCGCATTATTAAAGAGATTTTCGGTGATCTGGAGTTTAAACAGCAGCATGCACTAGGGGCGGTCAACTCGATAAACTGGGCTCGAGTGTTGGCGCAGATCGTGTATTACTTTTACGCATGGAGCAGAATTGCGCAAGATGAAGCAACTTGTGTGGATTTTTCTGTGCCCACCGGGAACTTCGGGGATATTTTTGCCGGCTACGTAGCCAGACAGATGGGGCTGCCGGTAGGTCAATTGGTGCTGGCCACCAACGAAAATAATATCCTGTCGCGCTTTGT